>JAFGJQ010000172.1 GCA_016929015.1 Phycisphaerae bacterium
CATTCCGTCCATCAAGTCCATCGAGTCCATCCTCCCCCGTTCCTGCCCGTCCCGACCCATCGGGATTCCTCTTCGTTTTTGCGTTTGCCTGCTTCCCCCACGCCCAGCAGCGAACGTTACAAACCCCCTGACCCCTTCCCACGACCCAAAGTCCCCACCCTCCCAGCCTCCCTTCGTCCCTTCTCAATACCGATAATGCTCCGGCTTGTACGGCCCTTCGATCGGCACGCCGATGTACGCCGCCTGCTTCGCGTTCAGCACGGTCAGTTTCGCACCCAGCTTCTTCAGATGCAGCCGGGCCACCTTTTCATCGAGCAGCTTCGGCAGCGTATAAACCTGCTTGCCGTACTTGTCGTTCGCCCGATTCTCCCACAGGTCGATTTGCGCGATCACCTGATTTGTGAAGCTCGCACTCATCACGAAGCTAGGATGCCCGGTTGCGCAGCCGAGGTTCACCAGCCGGCCCTCCGCCAGCAGGGTCACCACCTTGCCGTCCGGCCAGCGCACTTGGTCCACCTGCGGCTTGATGCGAATGCGCTCCAGCTTCGGGTCGTCGAACATCGCATCCACCTGGATCTCGCTGTCAAAGTGCCCGATGTTGCAGATGATCGCCTGGTCCTTCATCTTCTCCGCGTGCGCCCGCGTGATCACGTCCACGTTGCCCGTGGTGGTCACGAAGATGTCGCCGTACTCGCACGCTTCTTCCATGGTGACGACCGTGTACCCTTCCATGCACGCCTGCAGCGCGTTGATGGGGTCAATCTCCGTAACGAACACGCGTCCGCCCAGCCCCCTGAACGCCTGCACGCACCCCTTGCCCACGTCGCCGTAGCCGCACACCACGCAGTTCTTGCCCGCGATCATGACGTCCGTGGCCCGCTTGATGCCGTCCATCAGGCTTTCGCGGCAGCCGTAGAGGTTGTCAAACTTGCTCTTGGTCACGGAGTCATTCACGTTCATGGCGGAGAAGAGCAATTCACCCGACTTCGCCATGTGATAGAGCCGGTGCACGCCGGTGGTCGTCTCCTCACTCACGCCGACGATGCCGGCCGCCACGCGATGCCAGCGCTGCGGGTCCTTCTTCAGCTCTTCGATCAGCAGCGCATCGATGATGGCGATTTCCTTGTTCTCGGTGCTCGGCTTGGGCAGCTTGCCCGTGCGGGCGTACTCGTCCTCGAACTTGTAGCCCCGGTGGACCAGCAGGGTCGCATCGCCGCCGTCATCCACGATCTGCGTCGGACCCTCGCCGCCCGGGAAGCTGAGGGCATGGTTAGTGCACGACCAGTACTCCTCTAACGTTTCGCCCTTCCACGCGTAGACCGGCACGCCCGTCTTCGCGATGGCGGCCGCCGCGTGGTCCTGCGTCGAGAAGATGTTGCAGCTTGCCCAGCGGACGTCCGCCCCCAGCTTCACCAACGTCTCGATCAGCACCGCCGTCTGGATCGTCATGTGCAGCGAACCCGTGATGCGGGCACCGGCCAGCGGCTTCGCCGCCGCGTACTCCTCCCGCACGGCCATCAGGCCGGGCATTTCCGACTCGGCGATCTCGATTTCCTTTCGGCCGAAGTCCGCCAGGGACAGATCGGCCACCTTGTAGTCCTTCGCCGTCGGCCCGGAGGCTGTTACGGTCATGGTCTTCACTCCGTTTCTCGAAAAAAACCTCGCGCCGAGCGATCTTCACGCGGCGCCTTCTATGCCGTTCGTCGTATTCCACAGTCCTCGCCGATCACGCAATCGCGAGGATGATTCAGATTTCACTTTTCCCGCGGCCGGGTGGCGGTCATCACGTACAGATCCGGGGCTTCCACGGCCGCCTTCCCCAAAGGCTCCGCCGTGGTCAGTGTCCGCCGGCGGACGTCTCGCAGACCCGCCGCTTCCAGCCGGCCCGCCAACTCATCCGGCGCGAAACCCCACCAGCGGTCCTGCATACGCTCGTGGAACTCTCGCAACTCGTGCGCCTGGTACTCCACGACCAACACCCTGCCACCCGGACGAACCACGCGGGCAATCTCCCGCACGGCCTCACCCGGCGATGGCACGTGATGCAACACGAGCACCGCGATCGCCAAGTCCACCGCTTCATCGTCCAGCGGCAACCGCGAAAGATCTCCCTGCCGAAACTCCACGTTCGCCGCTTTGGCCAGCTCCGGCCTTCCCCGTGCCACGCCCAACATGGTCTCAACCGGATCGATGGCGATCACCCGGCGAAAGCAACCGGCCAGGACTGGCAGCAGGTACCCCGTCCCCGTGCCGATGTCCGCCACCACCCAATCCGGCGGCAGCAGCGAGAGCAACGCCTCCAGGTGAAATCGGTCGCCGAAGCACTCGATCCGCATCTGGTCCCAGCGCTGCCCGACATCCTCGAAAAACCCGATCGCGCGGGCCGACCGCCGTCGTAGCACACTATCCAGCCTTCGTGCCACCGCCTTTGCCACTGGCTGCTGCCCGGCCCATTCCACAATCCGGGCATGCAGGCCGCTGGTTTCTCCGTTGGCCCCCGGCACGATGGCCGAACTGAGCACGGTGGTTCCATCCCGCCGCTCGCTGACCAATTCCGCCTCTCGGAGCACGCGGAGGTGGCGAGAGATGGTCGACTGCGGCTGCCCGAGTACCTCGACAAGCTCAGAAACGCTAAGCTCATTCTGCAAAAGCACTTGCAGAAGTGCCCGCCTAGTGCGGTCCGCCATCGCCTTGAATACATGGTCACTGGACATTCACAGGCACCAGTCAATCCGTTAATCCGGATAATAGAATACATCGGCCGTTTGTCAAGGGTTCTTTCCACAAGAATTCGGGTGACCCTCGAAGAGATCCGAGCGGCCGGTGGCGGCCGGATGGGCAATCTCACCACTACCGTAGTGGGGCTGGGGACAGGGGGGCAAATGCACGATGTCGCTTTGAGCACTCGGGGTTCCGCCCGTCCTGAGCTCAGCGGCGGGCTTGGCTCGTGACGTACAGCAGACCGGAACGGATCGCAACCTGCTCAAAGGACGTCTGTGCGAGCATTTCGGCAATCTCGTGGCGCGTGAAACCCGAGCGAAAGATGCCTTCCACGCAGCTCAACAACCATGAACGGCGAATCACGCGAATCCGCGCCACGCCGCCCGGCTTCAGTACGCGAGCGCATTCATTGAGCATCCGCACCGGGTCGTCAACCATGTGCAGTGTGTCCTGGCTGAAGACGACATCGAATGAGACGTCGTCGTAGGGCAGTGCAGTCGCGCTCGCCTCCTCGAAGCGAACGCGGCCGTCCAAACCACGTTCGGACGCCTTCCGACGCGAAATATCGAGCAGCGTCTGGCACAGATCCACACCGACCAACTCAGCGTCTGGAAGGTGCTCCGCCAGTTCAAGCAGGGTGTCACCTGAACCCGAACCGACGTCGAGCACACGCGCAGGTGAACAACTCGCACGGTTCAGGAAACGCGCCAACCGCGCGCCGGCCCTGCGGGCCGACGCCGCGTGACGCTTCGCGTAACCGGCAGCCAACTCGACGTTTTGGAAGATCCGATCGAAACCCGTTTCCTGTATGGATGCACGCTTCACACGGAACCTCCGCGTCTCCGACCACCATCCGGCCGTCAGTCGCCGCGGGCAGATTCTACCTCGGGCGGCCGGGGGTGTTGAGACGTGAACTGCTCATCTTCGTCCACGCGGCCGCAAGCTTGGTTGCGTCCTTTGCATTCGCCCAGTCCGTGCCGAAGTTGCCTATACAACGCCGATGGTGTGGTTTGGCGACGCCGCGCGACGTCCAGCAACATGTCTTCCGCATGAGCGGGGCGACCGTGAGTGTTGAGCGATTTCAGGACCGACTCCAGCGGCACACCGAGCTTCTGCGCGAACTCCCCCAGCGGAGTGTCCTCGGCGTGGCGCCAGGGCGCGGCGGGTGCAAGCGTCTGCGCGAAGCTCTCCTGCTGTTGTTCGGCCAGTTCCGCGAGCGAACTCGCCGGCGGGAGAAGGGCAGCGGAGAGGATCACGACAGCAGCGGTCAAACCAGCGGCGCCGGCCGTCTCCCGCCAGTATCGCAACCCCCTGCCCCGGCGTATGCGCAAATAACCCGCCAGGGCGCGCCAATTGAAGGTCACGTGCACGACGGCCGCAACGAGAAAGACCAAGGCGGACGCCATGTGCATCGCAACCCATTCGTCCTTCCCCAGGCCGAGCACGTTCCACCCGCCCCAATTTGCATCGCGGCAACTGGGCGCGAAGTAACGCACACTGCCTGACACGGCCAGCACCAGAAACACTGACGTGACAAGCAATGACGTAAACGTCCGGTTGTTCCACGGCGAACGCGTTTTCCGTTCAATGCTCATCAACGTATGCTCCTATCCTCCGAAATGCGGCATCCGGGCGCTCCAGAACACCTCGTAACGGTGCTGCATTCCGAACGGCACATCGCACCGGCGAACGGGCGACACGTGGCCGTCAAACCACGCCACGTTGATTCGGCCGCGGTGCCGGAAGTCGAAATTGTCCTGCGGACAGCCTTTGTACAGAACGATGCCCGGAGCCTCAGCCACACCACGCGCATCGGTGAAAGACAGTGCCTCCGACGGACGCACGAACTCCCTGACCCGGCGGTGTTCGAGATGATCAGGCCGCCCCCCCAACCCCCACGTGCCGTTGGCCGCGTAGCTCAGTGCGTAATCCTGCTTCGTGCCGTCACGCCGGCAATCCGGCTCGATGTGGCTCGGGCAGGTCAGGATCGACTTTCTCCCAACCGGACCGACAGGCAGTCCGTCGGGGTCCGTCGCGACCTCGATCGCCAGGTTCCGCATGAGCGTGCCGTTCATAAACCAGTGCTGCGAGTCCGGAAACTCGCGCATCGGCGGCTCCGCCGCGGGCAGCCAGTCGTTGCTCTCCTGTGTGTAGACGACAACGCCGAGCATCACGCTCCGGAGATTCGACAAACACACGGAACGACGGCCGCTCTCCCGAGCACCCGCCAGCGCCGGTAGAAGGATGCTGATCAGCAGCGCCAGAATCACGACGACGACCAGCAACTCAATGAGTGTAAACCCGCGCCTGTCCACAGCGTACGTCCTCCTGTGGGGGGATGCCGGGGACGTGGGCCGGGAACGCTGCGCCCCCGGCCCGGTCCACAACGTGTCCCCGTCGCCGGAATCAGCCCTTTCGCCGAACCAGTGCCATTGCCCCGATCGCCATCAACCCCAGACTGCCGGGCTCCGGAACCGTGGCGCCGAACGAATCGAAGAACATTCCCGTGTTCGGCCCGCTGGCCGTACGCAGGACCTTCACGTAGTGAACGTCCTCGGCAAACCGTGCGTCAAGATTGAAGGCCGCAACGCGAAAGTAGCCCGCCGTTCCGCCGCCGACCGTGCCGAGCGACTCGAAAACGTTGCCGTCGACGCTGGCAAGCACCTCCGCGGCGGCAAGCGGCCCGCCGTAGAGATGGGCAAACAAGTCATCGCCCGCAAGGTCGGGGATGCCGGTCTCCCAGTGCAACGTGATGTACTCGCCGGGCGCCGTGGAGCGCCAGCCGCCGACGGTATCCTGGTCCACGGGGTCCCACGCGTATCCGTTGCCGTCGCCATCGGCGTCCGAAGGGCCCGTGACCCACCATTCCGTGGTCGCGTCCATCAGAACGCCGCCGAAATTCTGGATGTTCGCGCTGTAACCGCTCGCGTCATCCGCCCAATTGACGCCTTCGATGACTGCGGCGGAGGCAGCCACACCGCTGAGTGTTGAAGCAACCAGGATCGTCACGATCGTCTTCTTTCCTACCAGGTTCATTCCTCGTCCTTTCTGTCCAGCCTTCTCCATGAGGCACGCGCCCCACGTTCTCCGTCCATCGCGACCGGCTGTCTTTCGCATACGGCCGCGCCGCACCGCTCCGGCAGCCCGGGTTACTCCGCGGGTCCGGTTATCTCGTCAGCGAAAAGCAGCCAATCGGCGATGTCGAGGTCACCATCGCCGTCGAAGTCCCCCAACTCACATGCTGTCCCCGGCATCTCACCGTCATCGTCCCGGAAGCATGCCTGCATCATCGCAAAATCGCGCAGATCCACGTCACAATCGCCGTCGAAATCGCCCCAGTAGACGTTGCCGCCGAAGGCATCGAAGAACATCCCCGTCTGCGGGCCGCTGGCAACGCGCAGCAACCGCACGTAGTGCACGCACGTGTCGAAAAGCCCGGCGAAGTCAAACGTCTCCTCGCGCAGGTAACCCGGCGTACCGCCGCCGATAGCGCCGATCACCCCGTACACAACGCCGTCAACGCTCGCGGACAACTCGGCCTCCGCGAAAGGGCCGCCGTAGAGCACAACGCTCAGGTCGTCACCACTGCGGTCCGGCAAACCCGCTTCCCAATACAGCACCACGTACTCACCGACATCCGTGGTGCGCCAGCCCGCCACCGTGTCCTGGTCCAGCGGATTCCACGCGTAGCCGTTCCCGTCCACATCGCAGTCCGGCTCGCCGAGCAGCCACCACTCGGTGTTCTCATTCATCAGGAAGCCGTCGTAATTCTGGATTGCGGCGGAATAGTCCAGGACCTCATCCGCCCAGTTTGCGCCGTCGAGGAGCTCGGCCATCGCCGGTGTGGCAAGTGCGACGGCCACGATGATCAGGGTTTTCTTCATATCCCTGTGTGTCCTCCGTTGTCCTTCGTTCCCGGCATGCACCATCCACTAGTCCCAGCGTGCGGCGGCCACGGTGGCCGTGACCTCGAACGGCTCCACCACGCCCCGCACGCTCAACGCTCCCTCAAAGGGCGTGCTCGCGTTACCCGGCACACGCAGAACCTCGACCATGGGATTCGTTGCGACGACTTCGCCGTCCGGATCACGCATCTCAAGGACCACGACGACCGACAGCGCCTCCCGATCACTGTGGTTTTCAAGCGTTCCGCGGACCACGCAACGTCCCTGCTTGAGACTCCAGGCCAGTTCCCGGACGATGAGTGAATCCGTATCGAACAGGCCCGCGTTCGGGCTTGCCGGCTTCCACGCAATCCACCCAAGACCCGGCCCGGCGAGTGCACATCCTGCGAGCAGACCCAAAACCAGTTTTGAGCGACGTTTCATCAGTAGTACGGATTCCCTGCGTTCGGCATGGTGGTCACCCCTTCCCATTCCGGGCGTTCCGTTGTGTCAAACGGGAACACGCGGATCATCTCGGCGTGGCCATCCAGAAACGCGGCATTGGCCCACACATGGGCACCTTTGCGTCGATGCCAGTGAGCATTCTGGTGCGCTGCAATCGTCGGCATCGTCCGGTGAATCGGCAGATCACCGATCACAACCTTCCTGGCCGAGAACCGAAACCCGGATACCAACGCGGACTCCCCGTTCGGCAAGGGCCGGTCGGCGTACAAACCGTAACAAAACTCCAACCCGACGAGCTTGGCCATACCCATCGGCATCATCACCCCTGTCGCTCGGTTGTGGCCCGAAGCGTAGAAATAGCTGCTGCCGTACAGCTCCCAGCAGCGCAAGGACTCGGGGTAATCCGGATGGCTGATCCAGAAGATCGGCTCGCCCCGATCGCCCGGACACCGAAACACGTCGTGCTGGTTCGCGACGTAAGCGTTCAACGGACGCTGCCGGGCGGGCAAGCCGCCGCCGAACATCACTGCCGGCGCCCAGTCGGCGTCATCCACATCCATGCGTCCGGAGCGCCCCCCCAACTCATGCCCCGCAGCACGGGGCGCACGGTCTTCGTTGTCCATCGTGTACGCGTGAAAGCCCACCACGATCTGTCGCAGGTTGCCCCGGCACTGCACCGCTTTGGCCTGTGCGCGGGCATGGCCGAGTGACGGCATCAGGATCGTAATGAGCATCGCGACCACCGACACGACCACAAGAAGCTCGACTAGCGTGAAGGCCGGCAGGGCTGCGAACCGGACACTCCGATGCCTTGCGATATCACGTGATGCTGAGGCGACGGCAACGCACATGGTGCATTGTTCTCCGACCCGATCATTCCTCGCCGCCCGCGAATCGGAGCGGCCCTCCAGGATCAACCAACCGTGTAACGACTCTGCCACAACGAGAAGTCGCGCAGATCGACGTCCTCGTCCCCGTCAAGATCCGCCGCGCTGCACGCGGGCATCGGCGCCACATCCGGGCCGGCCAGGCAGTCGGCCAGGATGACGAAATCGTCAAGGTCCACGTTGCCGTCGCCGTCGACGTCCTGCGGGCTGGGCAGCGCGTCCGTCGTGTACGCAATCGTCGTATTGCCGACCAGGCTCCCCAGCGTGATGGACACGTCGACATCGGTGAAAACCGGATGGCTCTTGGTCATCTGGGTGATCAACAACGCCGTCGCCTCAGCCGGCAGGCGCGGCGTAATCTCCTCAAGCAGGTACCCTTTGAAATCGCCCTCGTAGAACCCCGCGGGGTCGTCCAGATCCAGGCCGTCCAAACCGACTCCGGTCAATTCCGACACGGGGATGAGGTGTCCGGACTGAACGCAGTTGTCAAACGCCGCGTCAATATCAACCGGGTCCCCGTTGCCATCCGTATTGGTCGCCAGGTAGAAATCCAGCACGCAGCTGAGTGACCAGTCGTTCTCTGGGCTCGCATACCACACACCCTGGTTGGGAAGGCCGTCCACGGCGTATCGCGGATCCGTTGTGGCGGGATCTCCGGCCGAAACCAGGAATTGGTTCATTTGCGCAAAAGGGGTCGCCTGGCCGATGTACGCCTGATCCACCACGTGGACATCCCAGGCATTCGCACCCGCACGCGCAAAACTCAGTGTCAGTGGTCGCGAGCAGGTGAGCGACGGAGCCATGACGAATGCCGAAGCACCCTCGCCCGCCGGGTCGGCGAAGTTGTGGCTGACCGCTCCGAACGGATTCCACCCCGCCGCGTATGCATAGTCGTCTTCGGTAAAGAGCAACCAGTCACACGGCTGCGACGATTGGGCGGGCTTCCGGCCCACCGCGGAGGGTCGTTCCGGGGTGGCATCGGCATCATCCCAGGTCAGCAGGGTGAATTCGAGCGTTCCCGCCTGCGTTGTCTCACCGATCATCGCGCCCATCAGGGCCAGCAGCAGCAAAGTGCGATGCACATAGCTCTCCTCAATCCGATCCTCTTGTGTCGTTCCATCACCTGCGGCTTGCCGCGGGCATGCTTTGATTTCCGCTTCCGTTCGTCGCCCGTCAGGTTCGCCGGACCTCGAAGGCGCTCTGCAGCACGCCTTCGACGACCCGGACGAACAAACCGTTTGTGGGAAAAGGCCCGCTAGCGGCGCCGTGACAGCACGGACAGGGTGCCCAGCCCCAGCAGCAGCAGGCCGGTGGCCGGCTCTGGGACCGCCCCGACCGCATCGACGAAACAAGCGCTGTTCGCAGCGCCAGTGGCGCGCTCCACGCGAATGTACCGCACGTCCGTCAGGCCGCCGAGATCAAACCAGAAGTCGTCAAGATAACCAGGCGTGCCCGTTCCGATGGTTCCCAACTCAGTGAAGCTGATTCCGTCTGCACTGGCTTGTACCGAGGCCAGACACGCCGGCCCGCGGTATCCCACCACCAGCACATCGTCACCGGCTCCGTCGTGAATGGGCGCGCCAAGCGCCACCGTGAATTGATCGCCGGCGAAGGGCATCTTCCACCCGGCGACATAGTCATTGTCCTCGGCATCCCAGGCATACCCGTTCCCATTCTGGTCACAGTCGGGCAACCCGGTGAGCCACCAGCTCGTTTCCGAGGTCATCAATTCGCCCCCGAAATTCTTGATGCCGCCGTTCCAGCCCACGACGGAATCGGCCCAGACGTAGTCGGTGTATTCCCCGCGCGCCGGGGCCGCCAAGGCAGCCAGCGCCACGATCCTCAGTACCAAACCAACCTTGCTCATATCATCCTCCTTACAATCGGTGCAACTGCGGCCGGCTCCACGTCAAGCCGGATTCCTCTCCGCGATGCAAGCCACTCACGGGTCCCGGGGCAGCACTGCTCCGTCAGCGCGCAACGACTGCGCTGATACGCTCGGCGTTTACCTGGCTGGCTTGTGGCTGGCTGGGAGTACGTCAGAGGGGAAAAGGCTACTTGTTCAGAATCAGTCTCCCGTTTCTGGTCACTCGCAAACGATAAATCTCATCCTCATGTCGAATCTGGATCTCCTGACGGCCGCGAAACAGCGTCCGTGAGTCGACCACAATCGGCTTCGTCGAATCCACCCGTCGCGGCGCCGACGCTTCGGCAGGCAACGTACACGGCTCTTCATCCGAACGGTTCATCGCTCTATCCCACGCGTTAGCCGGCGGCTGCGATCGCCAAACCCACCACGATCGTCTCCCACCTGCTCCGGCCCGCCTTTCAGAAAACCCGGCTCCCGGTTTGGTACACCGCGGTCGTGACGATCCACGCCAGCGCCGTCAGCCCGCCCAACTGCAACAACGCCCATCCCCATGAATTGCTCTCCCGCCTGGTGACGGCGACCGTCGCCATGCACGGCGCACTGATCAGGCAGAACAGCATGATGCAGAACCCCTGCAAGGGCGTGTAATCGGCCTGCAACTTCTCTCGCAACTGCGCAGACGCTTCGCCGTGTTCCTCGCCCAGCGAATACACAATTCCAAGCTGGGCGACGAAGACCTCCTTGGCCGCAAACGCGCCGATCAGCGAGGTCGAGACCTTCCAGTCAAACCCGCATGGCCGCAGCACCGGCTCCAGGCCGCGCCCGATGCGCCCCATCAGCGAGGCCTCCAGCGCGGCCTGGGCTTCCGCGTTGTCGATCGCCGCCAACCGGGTTTCGCGAGTTTCCTCCGGCAGGCATGCGTCCGCCCGGGCCGCCGCCCGTTCGGCGGCGAACTGCCGCTGCCGCGCGGCGGACAACTCCGGCCATTGCTGCATTGTCCACAGCAGAATCGCGATGCCGAGGATGATTGTGCCGGCCTTCTTCAGGTACGCGCCGCCACGGTTCCACATGTGCAGCGTCACGCTCTTGAGCGTCGGCCGGCGATACGGCGGCAATTCCATCACAAACGGCGGCGCCTCGCCGCGCAGCACGGTAATCCGCAGCAGCTTTGCACACGCCACCGCCAACACGACGCCGATCAGGTAGATCAGCCACAGCATCGGCGCGTGCCACGCCGGCGGGAAAAACGCCGGGATCATCAAGGCGTAGATCGGAAGCCGCGCGCCGCAACTCATCAACGGCACCACGAGCATCGTGGCCAGCCGATCTCGCCGATTCTCGAGAGTCCGCGTCGCCATAATGGCCGGCACCGAGCAGCCAAAGCCGATCAGCATGGGCACAAAGCTCTTGCCATGCAGACCCATCTTCCGCATCAGCCGATCCATCAGGAATGCCGCCCGGGCCATGTACCCGCTGTCCTCCAGAACGGCGATCGCCAGAAACAGCAGCAGAATGTTCGGCAGAAAGACCAGCACGCCGCCCACGCCGCCGATGATGCCGTCGACGAGCAGGCTGCGCAGCACGCTTTCCGAGCCCGCCGGCCACAACCCGCCGATCGCCACCCCCAGCCGGCTGAAACCCGCCTCGATCCAGCCCATCGGCGGGCCGCCCACCGTGAATGTCAGATGAAACACCAGATACATCAACCCGAGGAAGATGGGCAGTCCCAGCACGCGATTCGCCACGATCGCATCGATCCGGTCCGACCTCGAACGCCGCGGCTCAACCGCACTGCACACCGCCTCCTGGCAGACACCCGAAATGAACGCATACCGGCGTTCCGCGATCCGCGATTCCGGACTGTCGCCGAGGACCGCTTCCAGGCGGCTCACGGCCACGGCCGCTTCGCTCAGCACGTCCGCGCAGCCGACCTCGTTCCGCACAACCTCGTCACCTTCCAGCAGCTTCAGCGCTGTCCAGCGCCGCGGCACGCCGTTCAAGTGCGGCGCCGATCGCTCCATAGAAGCCTGCAACGCATCCAGATGACGCTCGATCACCTCGCCGTACCGAATGCTGCCCGGCTGTGCCGTGCGCTCTCCCCCGGCCACCGCGAGAACCATTTCCAGCAGCCCGTCCATCCCCTGCCCCGTGTGCCCGACCGTCGGCACAACGGGAACGCCGAGGCGGGACTCGAGCAACGCCAGGTCCAGTTCCATCCCGCGCCCGCTCGCGACGTCCCACATGTTCAACGCCAGCACAAGCGGCACGCCGAGCTCCATCAATTGGACCGCGAGGTACAGGTTGCGCTCCAGGTTGGACGCATCCACCACGTCAACGACAACGTCAGGCCTCTCCGCGATCACGAACTCGCGTGCAATCCGCTCCTCGGTCGAGTAGGCCGTCAGGCTGTAGGTGCCGGGCAGGTCCACCACCCGGATCGGCCGGCCACCGCGCTGGCACACGCCGGTCCGCTTCTCCACGGTCACGCCCGGATAGTTGCCGACGTGCTGGCGCGCGCCCGTCAGGGCGTTGAAGATCGTGGTCTTCCCGGCGTTCGGATTGCCCGCCAGCGCAATCGTCCAGAGCGGGTGATCCACCGGGGTTTTGCGATGCCGCATCATGTTTGGCACGCCAAACATTCTCCGCAAAAAAAAGAGACGCATCGGTCGTGCCGTCACCGCGATGCGCGCACCAGCACCTTCGCCGCCATCCCCCGGCCCAACATCAACCGGC
>JAFGJQ010000173.1 GCA_016929015.1 Phycisphaerae bacterium
CTCCCATCCGTCTAGTTTCAAGTTTCCAGTTCCTAGTTCTCTAGTGTCTGTGGGACCGGCTTCCTCGCCCCGGCGAGTCGTCTGCGGAGACCAGCCGGTCTTCGATGGCTGATTGCCCAGGCAACCGTGGAGGCTCGCCCGACCGACAGCCCGCGTGTGGAAGGCCGGACCCGCTTTCCGCCCCGTCCTCTGCTGTTTGTACGATCCCCTCAGACTCCGCTCTCGGCCGCAGCCGCGAGGGTTTTTGCGCTTTGGAGCGGCAGGGCGTTTTGGTAGAGTGGCTGATGAAGGCTGGTACACATAAGCCGCCTGTCTCAAGCTCTGAATGGTGATGCGATGTCTGCACATCGGACGGGAAATGCGGATGTGTGGCGGTTCGTCGTGGCGGCTGCATTCGTGGTGATGTTGGCAGCCGTACCGGCGGCGCGGGGGCAATGCGCGGCATATGGCCCGCAATGGGAAGGAATACCGGGCTTGAACAATGCGGTCTACGCGATTGCCGAATGGGATCCGGATGGTGCTGGCCCGACCGCACCGCGGCTGGCCGTCGGCGGGGCATTCACGCTTGCCGGCGAAGTGTCCGTGAATCGCGTCGCTTCATACGATCCGGCAACGGGCGAGTGGTCCGCGCTGGGGTCGGGGATGAACGATGCCATCCGCGCCTTGATCACGCTGCCCAACGGCGACCTGGTGGGAGGGGGTGATTTCACAACGGCCGGGGGCGTGGCCGCGAATCGCATCGCCCGCTGGGACGGCATAGCCTGGTCGCCGCTGGGGACCGGCATGGACGACTCGGTCCGCGCGTTGACGATCCTGCCGAACGGTAACCTGATCGCCGGTGGCTGGTTCAGCACCGCCGGAGGCACAACGGTCAACTGCATCGCCCGCTGGGATGGCACAGCGTGGTTTTCGCTGGGGACGGGGGTCACAGCAGAGTCCCCCCATACAGTGAACGGCGTTTGGGCCATCACGAAGTTGCCCAACAACGATCTGGTCGCGGGCGGTCATTTCGACACAGCCGGGGGAGTGCCGTGCAAGAGCGTGGCCCGCTGGGACGGCACGGCTTGGCATCCACTGGGCTCGGGCACTGAATCCTATCCCGTCTATGCACTCACGATGCTCCCGAACGGCGACCTCGTTGCAGGAGGGCATTTTAGCATGGCCGGCGGAGTGAACTGCGACCGAATCGCCCGCTGGGACGGCTCGTCGTGGTTTCCTCTCGGAAGCGGGATGAGTGGGGGTGCCGTCCAAGCTTTGCTCGTGCTGCCCAACGGGGACTTGGCTGCCGGAGGTAATTTCACAACGGCCGGTGGCGTGATGTGCGACTGTGTCGCCCGCTGGGATGGCGCAGCCTGGGCTCCGCTGGGTTCGGGAATGGTGGCCCCGGTAGGAATCCTCAGTCCTGGCGTCTTTGCCCTCACGATGCAACCGACCGGCGATTTGACTGCGGGCGGCAACGTCTGGATGCCCGCGGAGCAGGAATCGCGTTATCTCGCCGGTTTAGGTGTGGCGTGGGGAGATCAGACCGGCGACGGGCACGTGAATGCGGAAGACTCCGCTGCCTTCATGGAGTGCGTGACGGGGCCGGACGGCGGACTCCTCTCCGGCTGCGACTGCGCGGACACCGACTCCGACGGCGCGGTGGACCTGAAGGACTTCGCCGAGTTCCAGCGGCGGTTTGAGGGACCGTAGACAACCGGCTGGAATGGAAGTTGGCCAAGAGGACGTATCCGCCACAGACCGGCTGGTCTCCGCAGGCGACTCGCCGGGGCGGGAAAGCCGGTCCCGCACAGACTGGAGCGTGAGCGGGGACGGTGGCGTCTGAAGGAGTGACGCGATGTCTACGAGTTCGACGGGTTCGTTGGATTCCTGGTGGCGGTTCGTCGGGGTGGCTACGTTCGTTGCGATGTTGGCGGCGGTACCCGTCGCGCGGGGACAGTGCGCGGCATATGGCCCGCAGTGGGAAGGGATACCGGGCTTGAACAACGCGGTCTATGCGATCGCCGAATGGGATCCGGATGGTGCTGGCCCGACCACACCGCGGCTGGCCGTCGGTGGGGCGTTCACGTCCACCGGCGACGTGTCGGTGAACCACATCGCCTCATACGATCCGGCAACGGGTGAGTGGTCCGCGCTGGGATCGGGGATGAACGACTCCGTCCGCGCCTTGACCACGCTGCCCAACGGCGACTTGGTGGCGGGGGGCGATTTCACAACGGCCGGGGGCGTGGCCACGAATCGCATCGCCCGCTGGGACGGCACAGCCTGGTCGCCTCTGGGGACGGGCATGGACGGCTCGGTCTGCGCGTTGACGATCCTGCCGAACGGTGACCTGATCGCCGGCGGCTGGTTCAGCACCGCCGGAGGCACAACGGTCAACTGCATCGCCCGCTGGGATGGCACGGCGTGGCTTCCGCTGGCGTCGGGGTTTACCGCAGGCACCGGTGGGATACCTATAGTTTGGGCGATTACGAGTCTGCCCAACAACGGTCTGGTCGCCGGTGGCTCCTGTGACGCGGCCGGAGGACTCCCGTGCCACAACGTGGCCTACTGGGAGGGCGCGGCCTGGCATCCGTTTGGTTCGGGCACGGATTACTCTGTGCACGCGCTCACAACGCTCCTTAATGGAGATCTTGTCGCCGGAGGCAGTTTCACCACGGCTGGCGGAGTGAGCTGCAACCGAATCGCACGCTGGGACGGCTCGGAATGGTCGGCGCTCGGTGATGGGATGGGTCTACCCTCTTACGTTTACACTCTGACGGTACTGTCGGACGGTGACTTGGCTGCAGGGGGCTGGTTTTCGATGGCCGGTGGCGTGATGTGCAACTGTGTCGCCCGCTGGGATGGCGCAGCCTGGGCTCCGCTGAGTTCGGGATTGCCGGCCGTACCGGGGACCATGAACACCGGCGTCTACGTCCTGACGAGGCAGCCAAATGGCGACCTAATCGCCGGCGGCTACTTCCGGCTGCCGGCAGAGCAGAGCGTGGGTCATCTCGCCCGCCTGCGGGTCGCGTGGGGGGACCTGACCGGGGACGGCCATGTGGATGCACAGGACTCCGCTGCCTTCATGGAGTGCGTGACGGGGCCGGACGGCAGTGTCCTCGCCGGCTGCGACTGCGCGGACACCGACTCCGACGGCGACGTGGACCTGACGGACTTCGCGAGGTTTCAGCGGCGGTTTGAGGGATCGTGAGCGACCGAGACCGGCTGAGACCGGCTGGTCTCCGCAGGCGACTCGCCGGGGCGAGAAAGCCGGCCCCACAGAGAGAGGAACGGTCCCACAAGGGGGCCGTCTTCTCGCCGTGCCGAAGCCTGCCCGCCGCGGCGGGTCGCTACGGTGCTTCGTCCCTACGGATAAACCTTCCCCATCATCCTTGGGTACGGAATCGTCTCCCGGATGTGCTTGAGCCCGCAGAGCCAGGCGCGGACTGTTGGCGACAGGAATGTCTTTCGAGCAACGATCGCAGATTGTGGTGTCCGCTCGAACAACCCCACCCATGCCTCGCCAGGTGAGGGCAACGTGAGGAGGCGAGTACAAAGAAACGGCTTTCGAGGGCCCGTTGGAGGGAGGTCGTTCGAAAACGGCAGGCCGGCGGGTTGCCCGTGATGGCGTTTTGCCACCGGGCCCGGCCAACCTCGCCGGGCAGAACTGGTCGCTCGGCACGGCGACTACGCGTGGTGCATGACGAGAGGGAGCGGGATCAACCGGTCGAGGCGGATGGCCACTTTCTGTTCGGGGGTCAGATGGATATACTGAGGGTCACTGTGCGCAGGGATGCTCAACCGGAGGTTGCGAAGTGGTGCCGCGAAGCGATCGAATCCTGAAGTTGTTCGTTTCAGGCGTCCTCGCAGGTTTCCCGTTGCTCATACCGGCGCCGACAATGGGACAGTCTGCCTACGGGTCCGCCTCCTTCCTGCTGAACGCAGATCTGGACCCCGGGACAAGCGGATTGTTGTGGCAGGTGAGTGGAGGAGAGACATACCTCGGGCCCCAGGTGCGATCTCGCCTGGTGACTCTCGCGTACGGGGCGCGTGAATATGCAGACAACCACGGCGGAGCCATGCCGGCTCTCGCCTCTGACCTCTTCTCTCTCGGATTGGTGACGGACCCGCGGGTTTTCTACAATCCGGGTGACTCAGACTCCCCGCCGACCACAATCGACAACGACATCCCCGACACGCCGAATAGCGCGTTGATCAGTTTCGATTTCCCGCTGGCCGGCGCTACGACGTGGCAGTTGACGGATACCTTGTTCATTGACAACTCACCGGAGAACAACTTCGGAATGGGATGGTATCGCGTGAGCGCGGGTCGTCAGAGTGAATTCATTCCTCGAAATCCGCGCCCGGCGTTCCAAGGCGCAACCCTGGTTGTCACGCCTTCCACCCCCTTCAGTCTCATGATTTGGGAACCGACTCTGCAGATCACTCCCTATGAGATGGGTGTACTGCCGGGAATGGAGGCGCGAACCACGGTTGCCCCGCATCGCTTTGAGCTTCTGGCGACTGGCGCGTTCAGCCCGGAGATCATCTCGGTTTTTCAACAGGAGGGTTTTGGCGAGCAGAATCGATGCGTGGCCTCAACGCTGGCATACACCTATCTGCCGGTGACGGCTCTTCACAATCCTTCCGGTACGGCTTCGATTCAAGCCCATATGGCGTTGAGCGGCACGCTCACGCGACGCAACGGGGATTGGGAAAACGCGATGACAATCGGCGCCGTGTCCGCGATTCTCGGTTGGTTGCCGTCTGAATTGCCGTCGCAGACCGCGATGGCCCTGATCATCTTCACTGCTGACGGTCTACGCTGGTCGCCCGACGTGCGGATGCTGGCTCTTTCCGAGGTTGGCCCGGGACAGGCCGGGTACGTTTCCGAGGCAAAGACGTTCTCCTTCGCCGCGATTGTACAGCTCGAGCTGGAGGTGCCCGCGGAGCAGGAAGGGAGGGTTCAGATCGGCGCCAACGCGGGAGCGCCGGTCCCCGTCGACCCGGCCGCGGCCACGGCCATCTACAACCGCGCCGAGGTTACGGCCACGCTTCATGCACCCGCATACGCCGATCGCGTGAAGCTCGTCGTGTCTCCGGGAACGTCGTGGACTGTGGATGTGCAGGACGGGCCTGCCGACCTCTTCGTTCCTGTCCTGAAAGGTGACCATGACGCGGACGGGGATGTGGACGACGTGGATCGCACGGCGTTCATCACAACATACACCGGGCCGCTGGTGAGCAGTGATTACTCGCCACCGTCGAATGAGTTCTACCGCGACTTTGACTTCGACGGTGACGGCGACGTGGACTGCGCGGACGAGACCGCGTTCCGCGCGGCCTGGACGGTGGGGGGGACGCCCGCGCGGATTCCCGTCTGCGCGGCGGACAGCGATGCCGACGGCATCCCGAACGGTGACGATGATTGCTCCGGCACGCCGGCGGGTACGTTGGTGGACGAACGCGGCTGCCCGGTCGGTGACTACGATGCGGACGGCACGCTCACGCAGAGCGATTTCGAATCACTGCTGGAGTGCCTGACCGGTCCCGGGATCCCTGAACCACAGCTCGGCCTTGTACTGAACCACGTGCTGCCGGCCTGTGAAAACGCCTTCGACCGCGACCACGACCATGACGTTGACCTCTTGGACGTGGCCAAGTGGGACGCGGACCGCGCCGGATACTGAAGACCTATCGGGCTCAGAGAGCTTCTCCGAGGGCAGACTCGTACCAGAACGCACCTCCGCCCCGAACTCCCGTCACGGCCCGCATAGGAGGTTCCCTTGCATTGCGAGCGCAACCCGCGAAGCGATCACCTGTCATGTTCCATCTCTGCGCGCCACTACGCCCACTTCGCACGCCCGTGCAGGAGAGCAGCGGGTGCGTCGGGCAAACCCTCGTTCCGCCCCAGCACCAACAGTCGTCGCCGGGCACTGCCGCCGTCCCCCCCCCGCCGCGCCGGGTGTCTTCGTGCCTCAGCCCCTCCGCGCCTGTTTCTGCGTTTTTGCGTTTCCCAGTTTCTGCGTTTCCCGTCCCCCCCCTTCCCTTTCCCCCCCCCCCCC
>JAFGJQ010000174.1 GCA_016929015.1 Phycisphaerae bacterium
CGGGTGTCGTGCATCGCGACATCAAGCCGGGCAATCTGCTCATCGACGCGCACGGGAGTCTGTGGGTGGCGGATTTCGGTCTTGCGCTCATGGACTCCGACCCCGGGCTGACTCGAACGGGCGACGTTCTGGGCACCGTTCGCTACATGAGCCCGGAACAGGCCCTCGGCAAGCGCATTCCGATCGACCATCGAACGGACATCTATTCGTTGGGCGCGACGCTTTACGAATTGCTGACGTTCCGGCCCGCGTTCACCGGTCGCGACCGGCAGGAATTGCTGCGCCAGATCACGTTTGAGGAGCCCAGGCCCCCGCGTCGCATCGACCGCGCGATTCCGCCTGAACTGAATACGATCATCCTGAAGGCGTTGAGCAAGAACGCGGATGACCGCTACGAGACCGCGCAACACATGGCCGACGATCTCGGCCGGTTCCTGGCGGACAAGCCGATCCGAGCGACGCAGCCCTCGATCCTCAAGCGGGCGGCCAAATGGTCTCGCCGGCATCGAACCGTGGTCGCGTCCGCGGCGGTGCTGCTGGTCGTGGCTCTGGTTGCTCTGTCGGTCAGCACGGTGCTGATCTGGCGAGAGCGAGCGGAGGCCATTCGGCAGCGGGACGCGGCGCAGTCGCAATACGCGCGAGCCGAGGCCAATTTCCGGCTCGCCTGCGACTCCCTGGACCAGATGCTGACCCGGGTGGCGACGGCCGAGCTGGGCGGCGAGCCGCAGATGGAGAAGGTTCGACAGGCGTTGCTGGAGGACGCGATCCAGTTCCACGAGCAGTTCTTCCGCAGGAAAGCCGACGATCCCACCGTTCGCGCCGAGGCGGGTCACGCGTACACCCGGGTTGGACACATCAACGCCCTGCTCGGCCAGTACGATCGTGCGGAGGAGGCGTATCGAGGCGCCATTGACATCTATCAGGGTCTCACCGCGGACTACAGCACTGAGGTCACGTATCGAGCGGAGCTGGCATCGAGCCATGCTTCATTGGCCACGATGCTGTGGGAGGCCGGTCGCTACGCGGAAGCGGAAGCGCCGGCCCGCGAAGGCCTGAGGATGATGCGGGACCTGAGCGCCCAGTCTCCGGACGACGTGGATTCCAGACGTGAACTGGCTCGCGGACTCAACTTGCTGGGACTGGTTCTGGGTGAGCTTCGGCAGGTGGATGACGCGGAAGCCGCTCTGCGTGAGTGTGTCGCGTTGCAGGAGCAAGTGGCGGCCGACTACCCCGACAAGCCTGAGCATCATCTCGATCTGTCGCGAAGCCTCCGCAATCTGGCTCATCTGCTGATCGGGGCCGATCGCGGCGCAGAAGGGGAAGTGCTGGTGCGCAAGGCCCTCACGCTGCAGGGGGTTTTGGTGGCGATGTTTCCCGGCAGCCTCGACTACGGGGCCGAGTTGGCCTACACCAAGCGCTGGTGGGAGGAAATCCAGACCACCGGCGGCCGTCCGCGGGACGGAGAATCACAGACCGGCCGCGATTCGCCCCTCTGGCGGGAGGCGCTGGCCCAATTGCCCGCGGTACCCTGGTATCGCGAGCGATTGGCCCGCAGCTATCACGGCCTGTTCAGCGCGCTGGAGCGAACGGGCCGGCCGCAGGAAGCCGAGGCCGCGCACCAGCGGGCCGTCGAACTCCAGGAAAAGCTGGTCCAGAGTTTTCCGGACGTCACCGAGTATCGAGTCGGCCTGGTGAACCTCCATCTGGCCCAGGCCCGAGCGATGAACCTGACGTGGCGCCCCAAACAGGCCGAGGAAGCTCTGCGCCGCGCGATTCAACTCCAGGAACAACTGGTCGCCGACTTCCCTGAGAACGCCGAGTACCGCCGGCAACTCGATGCCGTTCGTCGCGAACTGCGAGAGATTTGCGGCAAGGTTGGAGTCGGGGAACTCATCGCCCTGGGTAGAGAGTCGCCGCAGGGCGTTGCGGAGGCGGTTGCGCGGTCGCAGTCGACGGACGTGGCCGGCGAGCCGATGGAGCCGTTCGTGCGGCTGATCTACGCGGAGTACCTCATGCTGGGTGGTGACTTCGAGACGGCGGCGACGGCGATCCAACGGGCGATTGACGAGGGCGCGGGGCGGACCTACCAGAAGCATGCGTTCTACAAATCGCTCGGCTGGGCGCTGCTGGGGTGCGGTCGCCGGCAGGAGGCCCGGGCGGCCTTCGAACAGGCGCTTGCCCACGTGAAGGTCCGGAACGCCGAAGGAATGCGCGGGGAGTGCCCCGATCCCTGGACCGCAGCCTACTTCCTCGACTGCGTGACGGCCGAGCAATATACGGCTCGTTGGCAGCAGGAACTGTTGTGCGGGCGAAGTCTCGCCTGTTTCCCCTGGTTCTATGTCGGCGTGCGGATGGAGCTTGAGAACAGGCTGCCCGATGCACGGTCGGCCTACCAGCGCTGTGTGGAACTGGGCAACGCTTCCAACGCCCATCACTTGGCTCACTGGGCAGCCTACCGCTTGTCACAGTTGACGGATTCGGAGCCATGACGCCGGTTCCCAGAGCAGATTGTCCAACAGCCCGCTGTGAGGGCACGCGCGGTCGACGCACGCTGGGAGTGCTGGCCGGCGTCTGGCTGTTGGGTGGCGTCGATCTCTGCATGAGCGCTCTGGCGGCCCATTGCGGTCTGCTGAACGTGGACGACGAGTGCAATCCGCTGGCCGCCCTTGTCCTGCCCTTTGGTCTCGGGGCCCTGCTGGCCTACAAGGTGATTCTGAGTGCCGCGGGCTCGGTGGCGCTGGTGGCGTACCGGGGGCGGCGGGCCGCCGAGATCGCGGCCGTCGCGGGTCTGACTCTCTACGCGGGTGTGGGGGCACACTGGGTTGTGTTCTACGGGCTGTACGCCCCCTTTCGGGACGTGTCACTGCGTATCGAGAGCTTCTGCCATGCGGCCGGTCAGCTTGGATGCGTGGTGTTGCTCTTTCTGGTGACGGTTCTGGGCGTCGCTGCCGCTTTTTCCCGGCGGCGAGGTCTGTATGACCGGGTCGACTCCCGCGTGCAAGGGCCCATCGGCGTGCGCATCGCCCTTCTGTGCGTGTTGGTGCTGAGTCTGATACCGCTGTCCTGTTCGCCGGCTCGGTCCCAGCCGGCGCTGAAAGGCCGGCCGATGTCCGGGACGGTCTATTATCGTGACCGGTGGGATTCCGATGGAAGACTCTGGTGCATGAGTGCTGACGGAACCGACCGGCGTGCTTTGCCGATCGGCGTGTGCGGCGAGCCCAGCCGCCACACGCATGGCGGTCACCGCTGGTTCCTGACGGTACGCGAGATTCCGGGCGAAACGTATCCCGACGGCCGTCTGCGACGCGAGTTGTTCGCCGTCCGCGACGACGCGCTGAGCAGCATCCAATTGACGGACCGGGCGGAGCTGGAACCTGCGCCGTTCTCGCCTCGCTGGCCGTCGCACGCGGACGACCGAGTCGTCTCATGGATCGCTCGTCGATGGGGTCCCGACGGACGGGTCGCAGACGGCGGTCTCTACACCGCCGATATCGTCTTCCGTTCGGACGGCCGAGTGGCCGGACCGGCGGAGGCGCCCGGCGAACCGGTCCTGCGTTTTGACCTGGCCGTCTGTTCCGAGGAGGAATCGTGGTGGCAGGCACCGGCTCCCGACGTCCGAAGTTTAGACTGGTCGCCGGACGGCACGGCCGTCGTTTACGACACGACACGGAGTGAACTGCGGATCACCGACGTGGCGACGGGCCGGACGTCCGGCCTGACCCGCACACCGGCCCGTCATCCCGTGTGGTCTCCCGATGGGACTCGCATTGCGTTCAAGGTTTCCCGGTCGCTCGGCCCCCTCGCCACGATCGGGAGTCGGGGGACCGATGAGAGGACCGTTGTCGAGTGTCGGTCGGACGAGGTCTTCGGCGTGGGCGAGCCGATCTGGTCGCCCGACGGGACCGGGCTGATCTACCAGAAGGTTTCCTTTCGCAGAACCATCGAGGCCGCGGCGGACGTCGATCTCTGGCGGGCCGCGGCCGACGGAACGGAACACACCCGCCTGACGGGTGACACGGGCGGATACCTGATCCCGGTCGCCTGGCGTTGACGGCGGACGGGTGCCGGGTGCCGCGAGGAGATGATCTTCGCGGCTGGCACGACTCTCCGTCTGACGGCGTTCCCGGTGGGATGAGAAGCCGGACGAGGGCGGCTTGGAGCCGCGAATCGCTCGCCGGCACGGGGGGCGGCGCCGTTGGGGGGGCATGATCGCCGATCAGCGGTCGATTCAAATCTCCGACGTCGCACGCGACTACACGGGCGCGTCGGGGAGGCGGTAGCGCAGGACGAAGGCCGCGGGGATCGGGGGGTAGGCCATCTTCATGCGGAAGCCGTGGAAGTACCGCGGGTCCCAGCCCATGCGGTCAAACACGGTCTGCACCATGTGGCGATAGTTCGGCACCTCCGGCGTGGCCACGAGCAAGGGACCGGTGGCCAGGTCCTGGAGCGGCTCGCTGAGCGGCAGGCGGTGCTTCTCCCGGCCACGCGCGGGATACGTGACGCCGTTCGCACCGAGCTCGCTGTACAAAGCGGCCTCCGGCGGAATGGCAAAGGTGAATCGTTCGTGGATGAAGAGATCCACGATGAGCCACTCCGCGGGCGTGTCCGACACGGCACTGTGCTCGCCCCATTCATTCTCGGGTGATCGACAATAGGGAATGTTGCGCTGGATGACACCGAACACGCACGTCCGGGCACCGGCATTGCCGACGGGGCCTTCCACGAGCTCGAAATCCGTGCCGGTGAGCGTGTCCACCTTACGCAGTTCCGGCAGGGGTTTGGAGCAGAAGTCCTCGATCAGAGGAGCGTCGTCGGTCTGACCGAAGCGTCGGTCGATCGGCTCCAGCGACGGCGTGTCCATCTTGCTGCCGTCGTCATTCCTGGAACGGCGTGAGGCCATGACCCAGGTGACGTCACGCCTGAAGCGGCGGAAATCAATCAGCGCGCTGACGGACGCGAAGTCCAGTCGGCCGGCTTTGCGGCTCGGCCCGACGAGTCCGACTTTCAGGCTGACCCGAGCGTGTGCGCCCCACACGTAGCTGGCGCCCTGAAAAAGCAGCTTGCGGTGATGCTCATCACGCTGCCTCCGGCTGACCGGGCTCAACTCGCTGGCCATGATCTCCAGCGTGGCCCGGTCACCGGAATGGGTGCGGATCAGGTCGTCGTATTCCTTGATCGCCTGGCGAGCGGTCTGAAGCAGGGCGGTGCTGGCCCCGGCGGTTTCAACGCTGCGCAGGAAGATATTGATGCCGGCCGTTCCGGGCATCTGGGCGAGGGCGACCGACGGGTCGTCGGTCTGCACCAGCTTGGAGATCTTCCAGGCGAGGTTCTTGTTGAGCTTGAACTGGCGGCCGAACTCCTGGGGTGCCTGCGGGTCCGCGCCGACCGAGGTGAGCAGTTCCGAGAATGCACCACGGACCGACCGGACCACGGCGTGGGCATGGTCCGAAAACAAGCGGTCGGGCCGTTGGGGCTGCTGTGTGGCGTTGTGACCTTCCGTTTGCTGCATAGTTCTAAGCATAGCATAACGCGGCTTTTGTGGAACCGCAAGCGTTCGCAGGGAAAATCGAACAAATCTCTAGATAGAATCTTGTAACAGTATCCCTGCGAAAGTATACTGGGACCAGCGATTGGGGCTTGTTGCCTCTCCCAGGTTAACTTTCAGGAGGTCAGTGATGAGAAACGGGATTGTTGGACTGGTGTTGCTGGCGATGCTGGCTGGCCCGGTGAGCGCCGGCGTCATACCGATCGGCGAGTTTACCGGAGACTTGTATGAGGGGTTCGAGAACCTTGGCACGCCGGGCGGCTATCCCGGGCCCTTCACCATCATGGACGGGGGTGCCACGTTCAACGACGTGTACGCGAACATATTGATGATCGCGTACAGCCTGCAGAGCGGGCTGACCGGCGTATCGATCTACCCGTACAACGGCAACCTGATGGGCGGCTCGGTGACGGGGTGCGCCGTGATCGACTTCACCACGCCGGTGGAGGACTTCGGCGGATACATCGGTGCGGCGGACGACCTGAGCGGCGGGCTGGTTACGTTCCGGGACGAGGACGGCTTGGTTCTCGGCACGGAACCGCTGAGTCTGTCGATGGGCCAATGGGCCTGGTACGGCTGGCATAGCGACGTTCCTTTCGGCAGCATCGAGATCTGGGGCGCGGCGAGTCCCGGGCTGGGCATCGTGTTCGACGATTTTCAGGCGACGGTCCCGGAGCCGGCCGGCCTGAGCCTGCTGGCGATGGGCGCGGTGGCGTTGCTGGGTTCGCGGCGAGTTGTTCGTGGTGGTGCGGCGCTTTGTGGGAAGGGGAGGTGACACTATGTACAGGTTTGCTTGTTTTACCGGCGTGTTGCTGATGCTGGCCTCCTCGGCCGGCGCCGTGATGGTATATGCGCCCAACGGCGTGTCGCGTCCGTACCCCTTCAGCGGTCCGGATGAATTGGTTAAGTTTGACACGTCCAATCCGGCGGCGTTCGAGACGGTCGGCTCGATGAACGTGCCGAACATCGGCTTCGGCGGCATGGAGTTCGACGCGGACGGGAGTCTCTGGGCCTACGCTTCGTTCTACAAGTCCACCGGCGGCGCTGCGGCCGGGCTGTACAGCGTGGACACAACGACCGGGGCAGCGACGTTGCAGGGAACGGCGAGCACGCAGCCGCTGGATGACTTGGCGTTCAACCCCGTGGACGGAAAGATGTACGGCGTGCGTTCGCAGTACAACTCGACGCGGCTGTACACCGTCAACCTGGTGACCGGGGCCACGTCCCTGGTGGGCTACTTCTCGGGGCTGCCGACGGACGTGCATCGCGTGGTCGGCATGGCGATTGACTCGACCGGCGCGTTCTACCTGAACGACGTGGGCGTGGACAAGGTTTACAAGGGCACGGGCCTGGCGTTGACGGAGTTGTATACGCTGCCGCAGGACACGAACTTCTCCCAGGGGCTGGCGATCGACTGGTCGCGAAACGACACGGGTTACCACGGGGCCGTGGGGCAGGGCGAGTTTCCGAACTACTTCAGCCAGATCAACACGTTTGCCACGGACGGTTCCGCGTACACCCTGGGGCCGGATTTCGGTCCGAACGAGATGATCGAAGGCTACGGCTATCCATTGGTGCAGCCGAATGACCTGGCGATCGTTCCGATTCCCGAGCCCGGGGCGCTGTTGCTCCTGGCGGTCGGTGCGGTGTTCTGCGGTCGCCGCCGATAGAGTGAACCTCCTCCCCGGGGGGCGTGTGCAGCGATGCAGTGGGACTTCCCCGCCATGAACGGAAGTCCTTCTGAGCGGGATCAGGGTGGACTGCCGGTCGTTCCGGGCGTTTCCCGGAGTGGCCGGCAGTCCGCTTGCATTCGCCCGGTGTGCGTTCGGACAGCCTTCCGTTTGTCGACAGTCTCGCAAAGGGGAGCCGCCAGGGCGGGCGGAGTGGTCCGCAACGTCAAACCTCCGCGGGGCGGCTGGTGACCGCCAGGGCCTGGTCCTGCGACCACACGCCGGGGATGGCCGTGCCGCACTTGGGACACTTGCCGTCGCGGATGCGGTTGTCCGTGGTCTGCATGCCGACGCGGTGGATCAGTTCGGTGCCACAGTTGTGGCAGTATGTGTTCTCGCCCTTGTGCATGGGAACGTTGCCCAGGTACACGTAGCGCACGCCCGCGTCCAGGGCCGTCTGCCGGCACCGCTCCAGCGTGGAGACCGGGGTGCGGGGCAGGTTCGTCAGGCGATACGTCGGGTGGTATCGGGTGAAGTGCATGGGGACGTTCGGCCCGAGGTGCTTGACCACCCAATCGCTCATCTGCCGGATTTCATCCGCGGAATCGTTGAGCGTCGGGATGATCAGAATGACCAACTCAAACCAGATGCCCACGTCCTTGAGCACCTCCAGCGTGTGCAGCACGGGCTTGAGCTCACCCGCGCACTGCTCGACATAGAACTTCTCCGTGAAGGCTTTGAGGTCGATCTTGGCCCCGGTTAGCGCGCGGCAAAGCTCACGCATCGGCTTTTCCTGGATGTACCCGTTGGAGATCATCACACTGCCGATGTCCTGCTGGCGGGCCAGCGCCGCGGTATCGTGCATGTACTCGTAGAAGATGGTCGGCTCGGAGTACGTGTAGGCGATGGTCGGGCTGCCCGCCGCCTTGCAGGAATCGACCAGCTTCTGCGGCGGGACTTCCACGCTGGGCACCTGCTCCGGCCGGAACTGGCTGATCTGCCAGTTCTGGCAGAACTTGCACTCGATGTTGCAGCCGGCGGTGGCGATGGAAAACGCGGTGGTCCCCGGGCGGTAGTGAAACAGCGGCTTCTTCTCGATGGGGTCGACGTTGGCCGAGCACAGGGCGCCGTACACCAGCGTCTGGTATCGCCCGCCCACGTTTTCACGAACGCCGCAGTAGCCGCGCTCTACGTCGGCCACCTCGCATTCGCGCGGACACAGCAAGCACTTGACACGGCGGTCGGGCAGGGACTCCCAATGCCGCGCCTCGTGCCGGACCACGCCTTCGAGCTTCGGTCCCTCCAGGGCGCCGGTGCCCGCCGTGTCCTGGGCCGCGACGTTTCGCCGCCCGCACAGCAGGCCCGCCGCGCCGCAGGCGACGCCCAACCGAAGCACGTCGCGCCGGGTGGGATGAAGGAAGATGTTGTCGAGGGAGTCCATGGTCAGACCTCGACCCGTTCAATCCGCTTCAGGTCCGCCTCGCCCAGCCCGCGGGCGCCCGCGGTGGCAATGTGCCGGCACGGGCGATTCTCATCCGCCAGCGTCGGCAGGCCCGCGTCACGGCGTTTGGCCTCCAGCAGGTCCGCCGCAACCGCATCCACGGCTACGAAATCGGCCCCCACCACCAGCCCGCCGAACGGCCAGAAGTATTCCGGGCTGCGCCCGGGACCGGCCTGGTACTGGCCCCGCACGGCATCCACCACGGTCAGCCGCCATTTGGGCGCGATGAATCGATGCGACACCACGTCCGCCACGTACGGATCGCAATTGTGGTCGTGATACTTGTTCGGATTGTGGATCGCCCCGTAGAAGTTCTTCATCCCCAGCGACACGCCGGCCAGGTTGTGGTCCTTCAGCACCGGCACACAGATCAGCGTATCCACCTGCTCCGCCACGATCCGGGAGAAGCACGATCCGATCCGGCCATTCGTCTCCACCTGCTCCTGGTACCCCCGGCCGACGCGGTCCGCGTCGGTGCCGAAGCAGCGGACGCCGGTGGTCGACTTGTTCAGCCGAAACTTCGCCCGGACCAGCTCTGAATCAAAGCGGTCCCAGATCAGGATGTTCTCGGCCGGCACGCCGGCCGCACGGAGCCCGGCCACGATGGCATCCACCACCACCGGATGCGTGGAGTAGCCCAGCGTGTTTACCTTGATGCCGATGCGATTCGCCGGCTGGAAGAACGTTCGCCAGGCCGCCGCCGCGTCAGAGGCACCGGTAAGCCGCTGCATCGCGGCATCGAGCAGCTTGCGAATCGGTTCCGCGTGCTCGGCCGGCTCACCCTTGGCGAGCGCCTCGTCGCGACCGACCACCACGCGCGGCCGGGGCCGCTCCGCCATGGGTTTCGAGGTTTGAGCCAGCGCCGGGCCGCCCAGGGCCGCACCTACCGCAGCCGCACCCACCTGGACGAGAAACTCACGACGATTGCTGCTGAAAGGCATGTTTCACCCCTGAGCGACAGAGACTCGCGCGACGATCTATGGTTCGCCGAACACCTCGGCCGTAAACGAGTATATGTGCGCAGCCGGGTCTTTCCACGCGTCGGCGGGAAGCCCGGCCTTGTGACAGACCTGCGTGAGAAACTCTTCACGAGTCCAGCCGCGGCTATAAGCCACCTGCGGCAGCAGAACCCCACGGCGGGGGCTCAGTTCAATGAGCAAACCGTCTCGGCCGACGACCACCTCGTTCGGATTCGAGACAAGCTGCATGGGCGTCAGGTAGCTGATCTCGATGTGAATCTGGTCCAGTTCGGCCGGCGTGATCGGATTGTCCACAAACCGCTGGTCCTGGCAGGCGTAAATCGCGTTGCGAATCACTGCCTCATACAGCGGGCCCGTAGCCTCCATGTTCCCGATACAGCCGCGCAGCACGCCGTGGTTTTCCAGGGTCACGAAGCACGCCCCGTCTGCGCGGGCCGCTTCCGGAAGCTCGCCGGGAGAGAGCTTATCGAGTCGCTCTTTGTTCAGATGCGCGGTCACAGTCTGGCGGGCCAGCTTCAGCAGGGCCTCGCGGGCGTCCGCGGGCAGCGTGAATCCCCGCGGTACGTAAACGAACGACTGGTACGTTACGCTGTTGGTGTAATCGCCGGTCATCCGGCCGGACGTGTCGAACCCGGTGCGGACCGCCGATGCCCCGCCCTGCGTCGCCAGCAGCCGCATCAGCAGCAGGATTGACCGCCGGCCGCAAATGGTGTCCTTCGTCCGGGCCAGATAGTCGATGAACCCGTCGTAGTCCGCGTTCAACAGCGGCTTGGCCGCCTCACGCGCCTGCGCGCGCAACTTCTCCGGCACATCGTCGGTAAACGGCACGTAGTTGAAATTGCGTCCGTAGTGCGTGAAGTCGCTGCTGACCACGACCAGCGTATCGTCGCCCACCCACGGCAGCAGGGCGTTGGCCGCCTCCGTGCATTCCTCGCTGCTCAGCTCACCCACCAACAGCGGCACCAGCCGGAACGAGCCGATCGTGCGCTGCAAGAACGGCAGTTGCAGCTCCAGCGAATGCTCCTGCCGATGCAGGCCGGGCGTGGA
>JAFGJQ010000175.1 GCA_016929015.1 Phycisphaerae bacterium
ACCGAGCCCATCGCGGCCCTTCCGAGCACCCCGTCCGCGGGATCCGGGGAGATTCACGACCACGCGACAATCCGCCGCATCGTCATTCCAGCCAGGCGGCATCTCTGACGCCCCGATCCGCGATCGCCGGTTGGCTGGACGTCACAGTAAATTATACCCAAACCAATCATCCCCGTCAGCCGTTTCGTTGATTGATCACCACACGCGCCGTCAATGAATGATGAGGCGGAGCGATGAAGCCGCCAGTGTCCGGGCAGAGTTGACGCCTGACGCGCACAAAGGGCGCCTTACAGTCGCCCTTCACACGATCATCTTGACGAATCAGAATGCAGGACGGCCGCAAGGCGGACGGAGGACGCCATATCGCGCCTCTTGAGGAGCCTGAATCCCTTGCCACACCTCCCTCAGACCTTCGGTCGTCGCCAGTCCCAAATCGCTGATGTCATGGTGCAGGCCTGCCATCTCCGTGCCTGCGGACTCCGGAACCATCGCTTTCAGGACTGGCCGGGCGGTCTCGATACGACTGCTTCCTGACCTGTTTGATGCGTTTTCTCCCCTTCTCTGCGTCCTCATGGCGATTTCAACCTCTACCGGAAACGCAGGCAAAGGGGGCGCCCAATCCACAGTGTGCATGGGAGCGCCTCCGGGCATTGGCCGCGTCCGCTGCCCGCGTGCGAAGGCGCTCTTGCCTCTTCTGGGTCGGTCGTTATAATTCCCGATACCGGAGTTGGCGTGAAAATCTCACGCAGGCTCCATTTGCGGTGTGACGCGAAGACGTCGGATGACGATTTAGAGGGCAACTCGGCCAAGCCGGGGGGCCCGTTAACGAGTAAGCCGATGTGGTCGAATACCTCTGGGTATTCGTCCGCATCGGCTTTTTTGTGGCATCCATTGCGTGAAACAAGGTAACGACGCGGAGCGCATTCCGATTGCGCCGCCGAGCGCGAGACGTTACTCGAGGGCATGACCTGACGAGCATGATCGCGTGCGTTTGACTACGGAACCCGCAAGCTGTCGTTCGGAGATCGTTCGCTCCGTCCGTTTCTTCCCGGCCGTGCCGGGATCGAAGGTGCCCCGATGACGAACAGTGAGCCGACACCCCCTGACACAACGGAAGCACGGGAAATCGCAAAGCAGGCCGAGGTCGAAATTGCGATCCTGCTGGGCATCGAGGAAACGCTGCGCATTGCGCTGCAGTGGATGACGCGGGGTCGTGGAAACGCCCACAAGCTCTCAACGCTGCGTTTCCACGCGTGGTCCTTTGAACGCCATCTGACCCGCATACAGGTCCTGGCGGATCACGGTGGCTACCTGCACCTGATCACGAACGCCGATCCCCATCTGGCCGGCGAAGTGGGAGCGTTACGTGATGAACGCGCCCGTCTGCATGCCGCTCTGGAGAGCATCATCATCCGACTGGACCGCGTCTCGCGAGATGATGCCGGTGAATTCGGGCAATTGTGTGCGGATCTGGAGCGTTTCCTCGACGCTCTGAGGACTCATGGCCGGAAGGAACGTGCGTTGCTCCAGGGTTCCTTCACGCAAGAGGAAGCTGAATCCGGATGAGGTCGTCGCAAGAGGCAGCCGTCACGACCGTCCGGGCCGGGCAGAGCCCCGGCCAGCCCTGCATCCGAGGCCGTGCAAACCGGTATTGCGAATTTGGGCCGGCAATCGCGTCCAGGTTCAGTCCGTGGATCCGGTGGCTTCAAACAGACGCGGATGCGAATGTCCGAGGCGCCGCGGATCGCTCGGCTCGAGGTTTGCCAAACTGGAGAGGAACACCGCCATGCGCCTGTATCTGATCAATCCGCGCAATCCCCTGGCGTGCCTGACGCACGTCCGGGAGAGTCGCTGGAATCATTACCGCGTCTGGAAGCCGTTGGGACTGGCTACGATCGCGGCCCTGACCCCGCCGGATTGGGAGATTTCCATCTTCGATGAGAACGTGCGTGCGCCGGACTACGCGGCCCTGCCCCGCCCGGATCTTGTCGGGGTCACCGCGTTCACTTCGCAAGCGAACCGCGCCTATGAGGTGGCAGCCGACTTTCGCGGGCGCGGCGTGCCCGTTGTCATGGGCGGCATTCATGCCACCATGCGCTCCGAAGAAGCCATGGCACGTGTGGACTCGGTGGTCACAGGTGAGGCCGAATCCGTCTGGGCACAGGTTTTGACCGATGCCCGGCGGGGCACGCTGCAGCCCCGGTATGAGGGGACGCACGACCGGCTGGACCGGGTGACGCCCGCCCGGCACGACCTGCTGAACGGCGATTACGCGTTCGGATCGATTCAGACCACCCGGGGCTGTCCGCTGAATTGCAGCTTCTGCAGCGTGACGTCGTTTAACGGCTATCGCTATCGTCAGCGGCCCGTTGCCGACGTCGTGCGCGAGTTCGGCATGATTCGGGAAAAGCTCGTTCTTGTCGTCGACGACAACCTGATCGGCACCAGCCGTGAACATATCGCCCGCGCGAAGGACCTGTTCCGGGCCATGATACGGGCCCGGCTGCGAAAGCGATGGATCGCCCAGGCGACGATCAACATGGCCGACGACGAGGAACTGCTGGCCCTGGCTGCGAAGGCCGGCTGCGCCGGCGTCTTCATCGGCTTCGAATCGCCGACGGCCGAGGGCTTGAAGGAAATCGGCAAGAAGTTCAACCTCGTCAACGGCCGCGACTTCGCCGCGTCGGTTCGCCGCATTCAGCGGCACCGGATTCTCGTGGCCGGCTCGTTCATCATGGGACTGGACACGGACGAACCCGGCATCGGTCGGCGGATTGCGGAAACGGCCGGGCGATACGGTGTGGACGTCCTCAACACCCTGTTCCTCACGCCGCTGCCCGGCACGCGGTTGTGGGACGAGCTCCTGGCGCAGGGTCGGATCGCCGCCGATCGCTTTCCGGAGGACTGGCAGCACTACACGCTGACGTTCCCCGTGGCTCGCTACCGGCACTTCTCCTGCGCGGACATCGTTCAGGAGATGGAGACCTGCGACCGGGTTTTCTATTCCCTGAGATCTATCATGCGCCGGGTATGGCGTAGCGTGCGCGGTGGGGGCAGACCCCTCATTGCACTCGTTGCCAACCTTTCTTATCGAAACAACATTCATTTGGGTCGCGCCGGCTGCAATGCCTTCATGGCATCCCGCGGTCTGCTGCGAGAGGAACGTCCAGGCAACGAAGCAACGAGGGTTTCCGTTTCTGCAGAGCATCAGCATGAGGAAGCGAACAGGCAAGCATGGCGTGGGTTCTCGCTGCAGCCGTCGGCCGTAGACCACAACAGCGAGTGAATCAGACGAGATCGACTCACCAAATCGCTGTGACCTGCCGTCCAGGTCGTCCCTGTGCGATGGGTGGCCGGCGCGTGCGAATGAGCCAGCCGACAACACCGGGGGCGATGGCCCGGGCACGCGAGACGGAGATGCGGGCGCTGGTGGAGGGAAACCGGGCGAAGGTCGTCGAGAATGAGGTCAGGATCCCGCCGGGTGTCGCGGAGTCGTTCCGCCGCGGGCGCATCGGCATCCTGGATCTCCGCCCGATGCGGAACGGTGACGCGGACAAAACCGTGCGCGGAGCCATTGGCGGAACGGGTGAACACAAGGCGGAACCACCCAAGGTCTGACTCGAAACGACGGACCGGCCGTGAGCCTGGCCACCATCGGGTGGATGGGAGAGCCGAAGCGAAGGCGGGGGGGACGCCCTATCGCTTCCTGATATCGCGGAACGCGGGTGGCTCGGCCAGGGTGAAAAGCACCACTTCCTCGCCGGTTACGGTGCTGATGTCGTGGTGCAGACTGCGCATTTCGACGCCGGTTGCCGCCTGCACCAGCGTTTCCAGCACTGGCCGGGCGGTTTCGATCAACTGTTCCCGCACTTGTTTGAGCAGGTCCCGGCCCTTGTCGGCCGGAAGCGACTTCACGAGCTGCTGCTCCGCAGCGGTCAGGACACCCTGGAGCCGGACGATAACGAGATCGCCGATGAGGTGGGTGCGGATGTCTTTCGGGCCGCGTCCCATGTAGTCTTGCTCAAAGCGGCTCATTCCCTCGCAGATGGCAGCTTCGATTTCGCCCTGAGTCTTCATCGCAGCCTCGCACGTGCATCGACGGCCTTCCGACGGCCCGCACCGACAGCGTCCACCCGAGTCGGCGTTTCCTGGAAGGCGAAGCAAAACCATGATAACCCCCGATCGCTCGGAGTCCACTTGACTTTTTCCATTCCAGACGTTATGGTGGCGGGGTAATCGAGGCTTCGGGCTCGCGTTCGTTGAATCGTACGCGGAGTTCCGTGCGGGCCTCCGGGGAATCGTCGGATGACTGATTAAGGGGCAGCCCGGTTGTGCCGGGAGGCCTGTTGACGAGTAAGCCGGCGTGGTCGAAACCCACAAGTGTTCGACCACGCCGGCGTTTTTTTTGCGGGGCTGGCGAGCCGCAGCCCATTCAAAGGACCGCGCGATGGATGAGCCCAGGCGGACCCTCGCCGAACAGATCGCCGAGGCGGCGCGTGCGTTCGAACGGCAGAGGACAGGCCACGGCCCCGAGTCGGTCACGGTCGTCCTGAGCGATGACACGCTGGTCATCACGCTGCACGGGGCCCTTTCCCCTGCCGAGCAGGCCATGGCTCGCAGTCCGGATGGGGCCGCCCAGGTGCAGGAATTTCACCGGCAGTTGTTCGCCAGTGCCGCAGAACCGCTTCGCCGGGAGATCCGGCGAATCACCGGCGTCGCGGTGCGGGAGGCAACCGCGGAAGTCGAGACGACCGCCGGCACGCTGGTTACCGCGTTTACGACGGGTACGGTCGTGCAGGTGTACCTGCTGGCGGAACGCGTGGCAGGGGAGAGCTGGAGCGATCGGAAGGCGGCCGGTGGTCTCTGACGGCTGCGGACTGCTGTGCCGGAATCACAAGAGCAGCTTTGAACGCAACCGGGCAAACGCTGCCCGGCACGAGGGCGTTCCTGACGAAGGAGTAGCCAATATGCTCACGGTAACAGAAAAGGCACGCGATCGGTTATCGCAGAAACTCATCGAGAAAAAGGTCGCGAACAACGCCGCCCTGCGGTTCATACGACGTGAGGGCGGGTGGACCCTGCGTCCGGACGAGGCTCGCCCCACCGATACCACCGTCACTCACCAGGGAAGGGGCGTGCTGCTCCTGGATGAGACCGTGGCGCGGGCCATGGCGGACATGGTCCTGGACATCCGAGACACAGGGGCCGGCCCGCGGCTGACGCTGCGATGACGTGTCCGCCGGGAGCGTGATGGCATGGAACTTCCCCGTCGCCTCAAGGACGATGTGTACCTTCCGGACGGCGCGTTCCGCGAGCGGGTTGACGTGCTGCGGCGGATGACCGACCGGCACGATCTGGCCATCGGCATCATGTACGCGTTTGATTTCCGCACGCGCATGCTGCCGTTCTGGTACGCCGACAAGCGAATGGCACCCTGCTCCGTTCGTCTGCTGGGGGATGCGCTGCACGATGCCGGCTTTGCCAACCTCCGCATCGTGCTGCAGCAGTGGTCCCCGCGCGTTCTTCCCAGCCATATGCGGCTGAACGGGCGCCCCCTGGACATCCTGCTGGTGTCGGCGATGCAGGTGCATGCCGAGCGGGCCTATGACCTGATCCGCGACGCGCACCGGACGGGGGCGGATCGCCCGCTCATCCTGGCCGGTGGCCCCAAGGCAATCTACGAACCGACCGATTTCTTCGAGCTGGGTCCGGGGCCCGGCATCGGAGCAGACTGCGTGGTGACCGGCGAGGCGTTCGTCCTGCTGGAGCTGCTGCACACCGTGCTTGCCGGCCGTCGCGGAGGGGAGACGGCTCGTGAGGCGTTCGAGAATGTGCGGCTGTCGGGCGCGCTGGCAAAAGTGCCCGGGCTGGTCTACCTGTCTCCGGATGCGCCGTCGCATGAGCCCCTGGCCGTCACTACGGGCGTGCAGCGGCTTGTGCGTGATCTGGACGAGTTGCCCATGCCGGACGCGGGATACCGGCTGATCGAGCCTCCGCACCGCCGGCGCACGCTGTCGCCGCGCCCGTGTTCGGCCGAGCGGGTGGGCAGGCTCTCGAACATTGCGTCGTTGATCTCGACGCAGGGCTGCCGCTTCAACTGTTCCTACTGTCCGATCCCGGCCGTCAACCAGGGAACGTGGCGCCACAAGAGCCCGTCGCGACTGGCCGCGGAAATTCGGCATATCCACGAAGACTTCGGCATCCGCAGTTTCTTCAGCACGGACGACAACTTTTTCAACAACCGCCGGACCGTGATCGAACTGATGACGGAGTTGGCCGGCACACAGGTGGCCGGCGAACCGCTGGGTGAGCGAATTCGTTTCTTCACGGAGGCCACCGAGTCCGACGTGTACAAGAACCGCGACCTGCTGCCGCTGGCGCGGGCGGGTGGTCTGCGAGCCATTTGGTTCGGCATCGAAGACATTAGCGCTACGCTCGTCAACAAAGGGCAGACCGCGGACAAGACAAGCGAGCTGTTTGCCCTGTTGCCCAAGCTGGGCATCGAGCCGATGGCGATGATGATTCACAGTGACGACCAGCCGTTGCGCTCCCCCAGAGACGACCTGCGCGGGTTGCTCAATCAGGCGCGATACCTGTTCAATCAGGGGGCCGTATCGTACCAGTGTACGTACCTGGGCCCGGCCGTTGGGACACGCGATTTTGAGCCGGCGTGCAAGGCTGGGACGATCTTCAAACGTGTCGGCGGACGGGTGATTCCCCAGGCCCATCAGGACGGGAATCACGTGGTTGCGTCCAGGCACCCCCGGCCGTGGCAGCAGCAGCTCAACGTTCTGCGGGCGTATGCGGCCTTCTACAACCCGCTGAACATGCTGCGGGTGATCCGGAATCTGCGGAGGGAACCGCTGGGATGCAAACGGCTGGTTTTCCAGTTGGCGGGCCAGGTGGGGCTGCTGCTGACGGCGCCCCGCCTGCTTGCGTGGGCCCGACGTTTGAAACGCGGACCGATCGAACCATACACGGGGCTGGAAACCGCGCGTATCCCCATGATCGATGCGGCGACGGATCAGGAAACGAACTGGGCGATTGAGCACCTTCCGTCGCTTCCGCGGCCCACGTGTCGGTACGCGCCAGGGCCGACGCTGCAGGTCCTGGCGGTTGCGGCGGCACCGGGCGATCCGGCGTGACAGGCGGTCGTTTGCCTTGTCGCGAACAAGGGCCTGCCGGACCGACGCTTGCGAACGACGGAAAACGGGGCCAAGCGTGCGAATTCCGCGAATGCATGCGGTTCAAGCGGATTACCGTCCTTTCTGCAACTTGACAGGGCATGGTTCTGCCGATACTATCCCGATAGTTCCCATGGACAGACAGCCATTGGAGCAGAGCCAGGTTCCGATGGCTTTGGCAGACGCGACGCGCGTCCGACACATCTTCACCTGGGGTTCTTGAGAGATACTCTGAATGCGATTTGAAGACTTGCGGCTTACGGAGCCGCTCCTGCGGGCCGTGCGCGCGGCCGGCTACGCGGAGCCCACGCCCATCCAATCCACTGCCATACCCCACGTGCTCAACGGCCGAGACGTGCTGGGCTGCGCCCAGACGGGCACAGGCAAGACGGCCGCGTTTGCCCTGCCCATTCTGCAGCGGCTGAGTGAGCCCGCCGGGGGCGGAAGAAAACCATGCGGCCGAATCCGCGCCCTTGTGCTCTGTCCGACGCGTGAACTGGCGCAGCAAATCCACGACAGCTTTGACGGCTACGCCCGCCACACCGGCCTGCGGCAGGTGGTCGTTTTCGGCGGCGTGAATCAGAAGCCGCAGGTCCGGGCCGTCCGGGCCGGCAGCGACATCCTGATTGCGACGCCCGGACGCCTGCTGGACCTTGTGGGGCAGGGGCTGGTCAGCCTTGCGGACGTTGAGATCCTCGTTTTGGATGAAGCGGACCGCATGCTCGACATGGGCTTTCTTCCCGACGTGCGGCGGATTCTGGGCCATCTCCCGCGGCAGCGCCAGACGCTGCTCTTCTCCGCGACCATGCCGAGCGAAATCCGGTCTCTGGCAAACCAGATTCTCCGCGATCCCGTCGCGGTCCAGGTGGCACGGGTTTCGTCGCCCGTCCCGACGGTGGGTCACTGGGTTCACCACGTGGAGCGGACCCAGAAGCCGATGCTGCTGCTGCGCCTGCTGCAGAGCATCACGTTTACACGGGCCCTGGTCTTCACGCGAACGAAGCACGGGGCGGACAAGGTGGCGAAGCATCTCGTGCGGTCCGGCGTGCCGGCGGCGGCCCTGCACGGGAACAAGAGTCAAGGTGCACGCACGCGGACGTTGGCCGAGTTTCGCTCTGCCCGGACACCGGTGCTGGTGGCGACCGACATCGCGGCCCGCGGCCTGGATGTCGAAGACATCTCCCATGTCATCAACTACGACCTGACTGGCGATCCGGAAACGTACGTGCATCGAATCGGCCGTACGGGCCGGGCGGGCGCGACCGGCACGGCCGTGTCGTTCTGCACCGAGGAGGAGCACGGGGCCCTCCGCGCTATCGAGCGACTCCTGCTGGCGCCGCTCCAGCGCAGCATTGACATCGGGGGGCGGGAGGAGGCCGCGCCGCGGCAGCCCGTGTACGCGACCGTCGTGCCCGCGGGGCCTTCGCATCGACGCCGACTGCGTCCGGCCGGGTCACGCCGCGGCCGATCACGTTCCGGCCTGTCTTCGTCCGGTTCCAGGACCACACGAAGAGAGACCGCGCAGCGAGCCGATCGGTAAGGCATATTTCGCACCGGGGATGTCCCGGCCGCCCGACCACGACGCTCCGTCGCCCGTGCGGATGCGGAGGTGCTTGTCGTACACGCACAGCCGACCGCGCTGTCTGCCGGTTGCGTCTCCGTCCCGCGGGACATGCAGGCTCATTGCGGTATATCCATTGCGCACATACGGCCGCAGCAATTTCCGTGGACGACGAACGTGCGGAGGCCTAGCATTCACAGAGAACGGGAGCTGCGACCGAGATGACCACAACGGACGACTCGTGGCGAGAGAAGCTGACGCCGGAGCAGTATCACGTGACGCGGGAGTGTGGCACGGAGCCGGCGTTCAGCGGGCGGTACTGGAACCACAAGGGCGACGGTGTCTACCGGTGCGTGTGCTGCGGGGAGCCGCTTTTTGATTCGCAGACCAAGTACGAATCGGGAAGCGGCTGGCCGAGCTTCCATGCCCCCGTTGAGGCGGGCCGGATCGAAGAACAGGCCGACACCTCGCACGGCATGCAGCGGACCGAGGTGCGCTGCCGAAGCTGCGGGGCCCACCTGGGCCATGTGTTTGCGGACGGCCCGATGCCTACCGGGCTGCGATACTGCATCAATTCCGCTGCATTGCAGTTTGAGGATCGCAAGGAAGACAAGCCGTAGCGGTGGAGAGGCCGTGCCGCTGCATCGGGGGTGTGACCCGGGGGCACTGCTCAAGAGCAGTGGCACAGGAGCTTCGTCTACGGGTGACTCGCTGCGCTGGTGGGGTCTGTACCGGCGTCGGCTTCGTCGCCGTCGTTCCAGGTGTCGTTGTCGGAGTCTGAGTCAAGCGGATTGGTGATGTAGCCGTCTGTGCCGAGCACCACTTCCTCGCCGTCGAACAGCCCGTCGTTGTCGGTGTCGCTATCGTTGACCTTGGTGCCCAGGGCGACCTCGGCCCCGTCGTTCAGGCTGTCGCCGTCGGTATCCGCCTTGGTCGGGTCGCCCCCGTGCCCTGCCTCCTCACCGTCCTTGAGGCCGTCGCCGTCCGTGTCCGGCTTGATCGGGTTGCAGCCGAGAGCGATTTCCGTCCCGTCATTCATGCCGTCGCCGTCGGTATCCGCCTTCGTGGGGTTGGAGCCGACCAGCACCTCCGTCGCGTCCAGCGCTCCGTCGTCATCCGTATCGACGTCCGTCGGGTCGGAGTTGTACTTCAGCTCGTCGCCGTCGTTCAGACCGTCGTTGTCGGTGTCCGGATCGAGCGGGTCCGTGACGGCGCCGTCCTTGCCTTCTTCGATTTCCTCACCGTCCAGCAATCCGTCTTCGTCGGTGTCGTCCACGAGCGGATCGGTGTCGTACACGTAGTACTCATCGAAATCGCTCAGTCCGTCGTCGTCCGTATCCGCCTGGAGCGGATCGGTGCCGATCGCGATCTCCTGGAAGTCCGTCAGGAAATCGTCATCGGTGTCGGCGTCCAGCGGGTCGGTGCCGTCCGTCACTTCGACGCCGTCGAGCAGTCCGTCATCGTCGGAGTCCTTCTGCAACGGATCGGTCAGCGTGGTTTCCACCTCTTCGAAGTCGCTGAGCTCGTCGCCGTCCGTATCCGTGTTGTTGGGATCCGTGCCGAGTTCAGCCTCCCGCTGGTCGGACAATCCGTCTCCGTCGGAATCGTCGGCCGTCGGGTTGGAGCCGGAGCCCGCCTCCTCGCCGTCGGAAACGCCATCGCCGTCCGTGTCGGGATTCAACGGGTCGGTGCCCGTTTCGTCGACCTCCTCCCCGTCCGTCAGCCCGTCGCCGTCCGTATCCGGCTCCAACGGATCGCTACCTGTGACGTTGACTTCCTCCCCGTCACTCAACCCGTCTCCGTCCGTGTCGCGAGCATTGGCGTTCAGACCGTGCTGGAGCTCGTGCAGGTCCGACAGTTCGTCGTTGTCGCCGTCCGCCCGGAACGGGCTTGTGCCGAGAAGGATTTCCAGCCGGTCGTTGATGCGGTCGTCGTCCGTGTCCGGGTTGACCGGGTCCGTGCCGGCGGCCACCTCGGCCGCGTCGTCCAGCCCGTCGCCGTCCGTGTCCGTCGCGACCGGGTCGGTGCCGAGGCCCCGTTCCGCGGCGTCGTCGAGCCCATCGCCGTCGGTGTCGGTGAGCGTCGGGTCGGAGCCGTTGTCGTATTCCTCGCCGTCCGAAATGCCGTCGCCGTCGGTGTCGGCCAGGCTGGGATCACTGCCGATCTGCTGTTCCAGCGCATCGGACAACCGATCGCCGTCGGAGTCCGGCCCGTCGATGATCAGGTATGCGTCGCCCCCGCCTTCTCCGTCCCCGCTTTCGCCCCCACTCCCGCCGCCGGGCGCTGCCGAACAGCCGCTCAGAGCCACGGCCAGGCCGACCGCCACCACCAGTCGGAGCCGCCGGACGCGAAGGCGGCGCCGTGCTGAAGGTGTTTGCAGCAGCGTAACGGGGACGGCCATTCGTGCTTCCGCAAAGGCTGACCGGCTGGAAAGCCGGTCCCACAGACGACCGGCTGGAAAGCCGGTCTTACAGCTGATCGGCTGGAAAGCCGGTCCCACAGTTGACCGGCTGAAAGGCCGGTCCCACAGCATGAGGCACCGTCCGCCCGGACCGGGCAGAGGGCTCCCCGCAGTCTTATCGGCGCATTTGCGAGGGCAATCCCGTTGCCGCCGCAGTGATGCCCCTGCCGTTTCCGGAGGCCGCCGGAGGGCCCTGGCGTGAAATTGACCCCTGTCGCTCAGGCCCTGTATAATGGGTTGCGATATGCACCCGAAACTCCGAACCACATGCCCGCGTGAACCGGGTTTTCCCCGTCCCGGGTCAAACCGTTGAACGAGCCCATTCGTACAGACTTATCGGTCCAGCGGGAACGGGCGTTCCTGGTCAAGGTCATCCTGCCCGGCATGAACTTCGACGTGCGCCATCCGCTGCGTGAACTGGCCGCCCTGGCCGACGCCGCCGGCGCGGAGGTCCTGGACGGTCTGATTCAGAAGCGAACGGCACCGTCCGCGAAGACCTACCTGGGCAAGGGCAAGGTGCAGGAACTGAAGGAACGGGCCGAGGCCTGCGAGGTCGACCTCATCATCTTTGACAACGAATTGTCGCCGGCCCAGATTCGCGAACTGGAGGCGGCGACGCATCGCAAGGTGCTGGATCGCAGCGAGCTCATTCTCGACATCTTCGCCTCGCACGCCCAGACGCACGAGGCCAAGCTCCAGGTGGAGCTGGCCCAGCTCGAGTACACCGCTCCCCGCCTGCGCGGCATGTGGACCCACCTGGAGCGCATCGCGGGCGCGGGCGGCGCCACCAGCGCCGGCGCGGTCGGCGGGATCGGCACCCGCGGCCCGGGCGAGCGACAGATTGAAATCGACCGCCGCATCGTGTCCGACCGCGTGGCCATGCTCAAGCGCCAGATCGAGCAGATCGACCGCCGCAAGGTCCAGGCCATCGCCTCGCGGTCCGAGCAGTTCACCGTGTCGCTGGTCGGGTACACGAACGCCGGCAAAAGCTCCCTCATGAACGCCCTGACGGACGCCGGGCAGCCGGTGGAGGACCAGCTCTTCAAGACGCTGGACACGCGAACGGCGCGGTGGTCCCTCGGCGCCGGGCAGTTTGCCCTGCTCAGCGACACCGTTGGTTTCGTGCGTGACCTGCCGCACCGCCTGGTCGCCTCATTCCGCGCCACGCTGGAGGAGGCCATCCACGCCCGGCTCCTTCTCCACGTGATTGACTCCTCGGCCCCGGACGTGCTGTGGCAGGCGGAATCCGTGCAGACGGTGCTGGACGAGTTGGGCTGCGGGCAGTCTCCCACCATCTGCCTGTTGAACAAGATCGACCTCGCCGGTAATGAGTCCGCTGTCGCGGTGCTGGAGAACCGCCTGCCGCGATGCCTGCCCGTGTCGGCCAGGACCGGGGCCGGGCTGGACCGTCTGGTCGAGATGGTTCTCGAGGAAATGCGGTGCCAGGCCACCCACGTGACCGTGCGTACGGCCGTCGGCAATGGCCGGCTCATCGCCGAGATCGATCGCATGGCCGAAGTGGCGGCCCGGCGCTACACCGACAGCCACGTGGAAATGGACCTGCACATCGACCGCACCCAGCTCGACCAACTGCTCGGGCGGTATCCCGAGCTGGAGTGCCTCACCCCGTTGCCGGACCCCGCGGCGGAGCGTCCGCTCCCGCGGCCCGCCCCCACACCCTTCCTCGAGCCGTAGCCGCATCGCCGCCGGCCGGCCTTGTCAATCGCCGCCGGCTGCGTTATGGGAGTCGTCCAGTTTCATGGCGCCCAAGACCCGCAAACTCGTTTTCAACGTGGTTCGCACCGTCGTCTGCGTGGCCGCCCTCTGGTGGGTGCTGCGGAGCGTCACCTGGTACGACCGGGCGACCCTGGCCGACGGCACGACGGTCCGCGCGGTGTCCGTGGACGCGCAGAAGGTCCAGGTGGAACGGGAAGACGGCACGCGACAAGCGGTGCCGCTGGAGCAGCTTGCCCGCCTGTCGGACGGGTCGCCGGCCATCCAGTACGGCCTGGCGTCGGTGCTGCGCGACAGCTACAAGGGCCCCCTTCTGCTCTGCGTGCTGATCTTCGCGCCGGTGCCGTTCCTGCAGTCTCTGCGGTTTCTCATGATGTACCGAGCGCAGGATATCCGCCTGAGCTACTGGGAATGCACGAAGCTCTGTTTCGCGGGCAACTTCCTGAATTTCGTGGCCGTCGGGTCCACCGGGGGGGACGTGATCAAGGCCTACTACGTCTGTCTCCACACGAGCCGCCGCACGGAGGCCGTCACCACCATTTTTCTCGACCGCTTGGTCGGGCTCATCGGTCTGCTGGCCCTGGTGGGGCTGATCATTCTGTTCTTCGGGAACGACCGTCGTCTGCAGGCCTTCGGCGCGGTCATCGGTCTGTTTCTGCTCGGCGTGGTGGTGTTCAGCAGCATCCTGGTGTCGGAGAAGGCCCGGTTGCTGGCCCGCCGGCTTCTGCCGTTGCCCCGTACCTCGCGAAACGGCACAGCGCCGGAGCCGGAGGGCCGCAGGATCCTGGCCCGGGGCTGGAGCTGGTTCGGCCAGCAGTTCCGCCGCGTGGATGAGACCACGCAGCGTCTCATCCGCCACAAGCCGATGGTACTCGGCTCCGTCTTCGTCACCGTGGTGCTGCAACTGATCGCCATGAGTGCGTGGCAGGCCATCGTCTACGCGCTGCGCATGCCCTGGAGCCTCTCGCAGGCTGGGGACTACTATGCGTACCTCGGCGGAGCGAACGTGGTCGCCTGCGTGCCCATCACGTTTCAGGGCATTGGCACGGTGGAGGCCTACTACAAGGAGTTCCTCACCGGCGACGGTGTGACCGTTTCCCAGATCCTCTGCTTCGCCATGGCCACCCGCCTTCTGCAACTGGTCTGGTCGCTGCCCGGCGTGCTGGTCACCATGACCGGTGCGTACCGTCCGCGTGCGGAGGATGTGGCGGCCGCGCTCGACCCGGACGCCCCATAACCCTTTCGTGGATTTCCCGCGGTTATCGGCCCGACGGGCAAGACCTCGTCAAGTCGCGCGGTCCGGCTTCCGAACAACTACATGGGAGTTGCCCTGCGCCGTGCCACGGTGCGCAAGGAGGCTGTATTCATGGCGAACCTCGTCGCCGCCGGAGCCAAAGCGGTACGAAGGATGCTGGAATCCGCGTGCGCGCGGAACACGTCTGCGGAACTGCACTGCGAGGGGGATGAGGGACGCCTGACTGCCCGCATGAGACTACTGGCCGTCGAGTCGCATCAATTGCTCACAGACGAAGCCCAGTTCATCGGGAGCGCAATCGCACTGCGGCAACGACAGCCGGTGATGATCCATTTCCTGTACGACGGGGTTCGCTGGGCGTTTCGCACCCAGGTAAGCCGACCGCTGCTGTTGGTCACGCTGAACAATGAGTTTCGGGTCCGGGGCATGGCCCTCCAGTTGCCCGACCAGATCACCGAGCAGCAGCGACGGTCCGATTTCCGCGTGTCACTGGCCGGGCGCGACATCATGGCCGACGTGCACACAACCGCCCCGGGCGATGTTACCGTGTGCCCGCTGGATGCCGAGCTGTTCGAGGGCCGGCTGACCAACATTTCCGCGGGCGGTCTGTGCCTGCTGGTGAGTCGCAAGTGCCGCAAGTCGTTCTCCCTGGGCGAGTTGTTCTACACGTGTTTCCGGCTGCCCGACCAGGAGCAGGAGTGTGTTCTGCCGATAGAGGTGCGCAATCATCGCCGCGTGGCCGAAAGCGGCACCCTCGTGGGCGTGCGGTTCGTCGCGTGCGAACCGGCCCAGACGTCGACCCAACTGAACCTGATTCAACGATTCATCGCGGCGGAGCAACGCCGACTCCTCCGCGCCAGAAAGGCCTGATCCATGCCGACCACCCTGATCCGACCCGAGCGATTCGCACAGCCGCTCGACGCGCGCCAGACCGCACGCCTGCTCGAGCTCGCGGTGCGCAGCCAGGCCCGCGTGGCGCTCTGCCCCCAGGGGTCGGACGAGGCCGCGGCGTGGTCCGGCACCATCGTCGCCGCGGCCCCGGAGTCCTTGTGCATCGCGCTGCCGGCGGGTGCGACGCCCCCGTCCACGCTGATTTCCATGTGCTGCGAGGCCACCCTGCACCTCGGGCCGGACCGCTACGTCTTCGGCACCAACGTGATGGCGGTGATTGACACGGATACGCCCGTCCGCATGGAGTTTGCCCGGCCCGATGTTCTCTACGCGACGGAGAGGCGCCGTTTCTGCCGCATGAAGACCCGGCCATCCTGCTCCGTTCGTATTACGCAGGCCGGAGACGCCGGGTGCGAGACGGGTGCCCTGTTCAATGTGGGGATGGGCGGGGTGGCATGCCGGATCGAGCGTGAGGCGGCCGATCGCCTGGAACTTGGTGAGCGTGTGCAGGTGGCGTTCCACCTGGAGAACGACACGCGGGAGTTCAACCTGGCGGCGGTGGTCCGCAGCAAGACACCGCTAGACGGGCAGGACCGCATCATTCTGGGGATGGAATTCGCGTTCGGGGAGAGTGATCCGATTCAGCGTCGTCGCCTGTCCGAGGCCCTGGGCTTCCCATCAGCGACGCAGAGGAGCGAGCACGATGTCTGACCTGCTGACCGCCGAGGACGTACGCCGCGACCAGATCCTCAATGACGCCGTCGACGATGCCACGAAGGTCGTTCTGACCTGCCGGGGCTCCGACGGCTGGCAGACGATCAAGACCGCCTTCGCCATCGGCGTCTGCCGGGACCATCGCCTGCGACTGACCCACCCGGAGAGCCCGCTGCTCGAATCCGGCCAGCGTGTAGGCGTCGCGTTTCGCCGGGGACATCGCAAGTACGTCTTCTCCACGGTGGTCGAGGGTACGGACCCCGACGGCACGCTCGTTCTGCGCCGACCCACCGTCATCCAACAGATGCAGCGGCGTGTTTATCAGCGTGCCTGTCCGCCTCCCGGCCGGCCGATCCCCGTCACGATCTGGGCCGGGCACGTCGAGGACGACGCGGAGCACGCACCGACCGGCTCGCCGTTGCTTGAGGGAGAGGTGGAAGACCTTTCGGTCGGCGGGATTCGCGTTCGGGCGTCCCATTGCCCGGTCCTGCCGGAAGGAACGGCGGTGGCCTGCTCGCTCTGCCTGACTTCTCGCGGCACCCCGGCGCTGGTGAATGCCCTCTACCGTCACGGCGAGCGCAAGAACGCGTGCTTCTCCATCGGCTTCCAGTTCATCGGCCTGGAAACCCGCGCGGACGGCCCGGAGGTTCTTTCGTTGCTGGCCCGCACCGTCACGAATTTCCAGCGAGCCGCCTCCCGCCGCCGCCCTCACGGCCCCCGGCGGCAACGCTGACCCTTGCGTACGCCATCATCGCTCGTCCGCTGATGCGTGCTCATCCGGCCGATGTCGGTTCGGCGTGCGTCATCGGCCTCCTGCACGGCAAGTGTCTCGATTTTTCGCGCCCGGTGCCAATTCGCCCGCCGATCGCGGTGCACCTCCTCGCTCGAACAGCGAAAGACCCACGGCCTATCCTCGCTGCTCCCAAGCCCCCACGCCGCTACGGGTCCCTCTGTCTCTCCGACCCCCCGCGCCGGGGTGTCCGATCATTCGGCGCCACGCAGCCGCGCGCCCGCCGCGTTTTTCCCCTAATCGCCGCCGGACGCTGCGGTTACTGCACCTTGCCGGAACGAAGAGGAAAGTTTTCGGGTTTCGGGTTGTCAGTCGGGCGAGTTCCTTGTAGGGTCCGAGTGTGAGGCGGCGCACCTCGCGTGCGCTCGGCCGCAGGGGTTCGTCGCCAGACCGGCGTGTTTTTCGTAGCGCGTCGACGTGGAAGGAATGGGTATCCGTCACGCCGTGGCAACAAGGGAGGTGTCTCCGTGAAAGCCATCACCGACAACGCCGGAAAGGTGCTCCAGGATGCGCTGGAACAGGCGAAGGCCCCGAACGACAAGTGCGTGCGTTTCATCAAGCAGCCCCAGGGGGCGAACCTCGTGATCGATGAACCTCGTCCAGGAGACGAGGAGTTTGCAT
>JAFGJQ010000176.1 GCA_016929015.1 Phycisphaerae bacterium
GCTCGTCACATTGGCCGTCGCGCTCTCCACGTAGATCCCACCCCCCAGAGCGACGTCAGCGCACAAGGACGCATTGCCGTACAGCGTACAGTTGGTCAACGCGGCCGACCCGCTGCCGACCACGCACAGCCCGCCGCCAAGGGCCATCATCTCGTTGTTCGCGGCGTTCCCGCTAGACATGCCGTTCGTCAGACTGGCCGTTCCCGTGCGCTCCTTGTGGAATCCGCGGCGGTCTCGATCACGACTCTTGTGGCGCGCGTGTCGCGGACGACAGTATGGTCTGTGGAGTCGCTGCTGGCCGGGAAGGTCACTGTGAAGGTCGACCCTGCACCCGCGCGTGACACCACGCCGATCCGCCCCCCGGCCTGCTCGATGACCTCGCGCACGATCGACAGCCCCAATCCCGAACCGGGGATTCCAGCCGTGATGACGTTGGCGCCCCGGCGAAACGCATCAAAGATCGGTTCGCGTCCCGCGCCTCCATCCGAAGACTGCAACAGGCCTGGGTCTATCCCGATGCCCGTATCGCTGACGTGAATCGCAACCGACTCGATCCCGCCGTTCTCCTCTCCCGCGCTGACCGCGACGCGCACGTGGCCCGGGCCACGCGTGTACTTGATCGCGTTTTCGATCAGGTTGCCGATGCAGTCACGGAGGTCGTACGGATCGACGCCGACGAGGAAGTCGCCTTTCGGGGGAACGCACTCAACCAGTTCGATCTGCCTGCTCTCCGCCAGCGGGCGAAAGCGCCCGCAGAGTTCTGCGATGACTTCACGGGCATCCGTCCGACTCCGGCGATGGCGCACGGGATCGGCTTCCTGCACTCGCGCCAGTGTGAGGAGTTCGGTGATCTGCGCGATGCCATCCTGGCACCGGCGAATGACCTTGTCGCACGTGCTCGGCACAGCCTCAGGCGGAACGACATTCGATCGAATCAGGTCGGTGAGAGTCTGGATGACCGCCAACGGGCTCTTGAGCTGGTGCGCTGCCGTCTGCATGAAACGTGATCGCCGTCGCTGCAGGTCCTGGATGGCCAGGTGGGCCTTCTGCAGCGCCGCGTTTGCGCGGTGCAGGTCATACTCCTGAGACTGAAAGTTCTTTCCGATCCACGAGTTAAAGTACAGCGCGCCGATGATTCCGGACGTCGTTGCGGCCAATACGGTCAGTGCGTATCCCGGCCGGGCGTAAATGCCGAGGGGGCACCAAGGCAGGAAGTCGAAGTGCGGAGTGATCCACTGCTGCCATTCGCCGATCACAAGCGTCGCGTAAAGCGCAATCGCCCATGCAGCCTGCAGGGCGGCCTGCCATCGCGCGAGTACAAGCGATACGATGGATATGTGGAACAGGTAGAAGACGGCGAACGGGTTTTCCACTCCCCCGGTGTAGCGAAGAATGCCCGTCAGCAGCAGTAGGTCGACGGCAACCTGTGCGTTGGCAAAGCCCGCCAGGTAGGGCCCGCTCACATGCGAAAAACCGGCAAGGCGTCGCGGCGACCCGAAGAGGGTTCGGGAGATCAAGGTCCAGATGAGATTCACCGCGGCCAGCCCGGCCAGGAGGCCGACCATCGCCGGTGGCCGCCGGGCGCCGCTCCACACAGCGTACTCCATCGCGAACAGCGCGGTCGTGAAGATGACGAAGCCCCAGCGCAATCGAATGAACCAGCGCAGCCGAAACATGACCACCAGCAACGCGGCCCTGGGGTCGAACTCGTCCCTGGAAGACACGCCGGGCGGATCGGTAGCGTTTGGCGGCTGACTTGACATTTGCCCTGCCTGACGACCTCGATCACTTCCAGGGTTCACTCACCGCGCCAAGCACGGCCGCGGCCTCGACGGAACGAGCCTCACCGGCGGGATGCGCATCACGAATCCGTCCGCCCCGTCTGCTGCTCAAGAATCCAACTCACGGCCTCCCGGAGCGTCTTGGCGTCGAAGGGCTTCTCCAGAAACATGTCGGCCGACATCACCTCCGGACACACCTCCCGGCCATACTCCAAGCCGATCGACTGGCCGATCGCGGACATGAGAACGAGCGGAATGCTCTTCAGGCGGCTGTCCCGCCGCAACTCGCAGGCAACCTGCAGGCCCTCGGAGGGGTGCGTGAGCATGATGTCCAGTATGACCAGGTCCGGCGGTTCTCGCCGAACGGCGTCCAGCCCGGCCTGGCCGGTCTGGTAGCATGCGACCGTGTGGCCGAGCGGTTCGAGAATCATCCGGATGGCCAGATGGATGTCCGGGTCATCGTCGATGAGCAGAACTCGCGCCGGCCTCTGTGTGTTCATGACAGCCCGCTTCCGGATGACTTCTACCCGCCTGCCGCCAATTGAACAAGCGCCCCCTGCAGGCGCCGACTCAGCGTTCCCGCCAGCTCCTTCAACAAATGATACCCCAACGTGTGGTCCTGTTCACACAATCTGCGAATGCCGGCCGCGTCAATCCTCACGGCGCGGCCGGCCGCGCGCGGAACCGCCGTGGCTGTGCAACGATACGGCTCGACGAGCGACGACCAACCGATCAGATCGCCCGCGATTACAGTGTCGACGACGAGTCCTTCGTCGGCGGGGCGCTGGTAGATGA
>JAFGJQ010000177.1 GCA_016929015.1 Phycisphaerae bacterium
CGACGGTTTCCTCCAATAGTGGGTGGGACGGGAGTCGTTCCGGTGCAGCACCGCCCGCAGCAGGCTGTTCGCGGCGATGCGCGTACCGCGCCACAGCAGGGCCGCGTGAACGCGACGTTTGCGCCGGTCGGCTTCAAACAGCTTCTTCACGAGTTGACGGGCCCGAGCCCGGCTCGGGCTCGTCAGGAGACGCCAGTATACGCTCTCCAACTGCCGGAGGTCGAGATGGTCGGTTGTGCAGACCGGCGTGTGGAAATTGTAGCTGGAGAGGTCCGGGTTGGCGATCCGGCCGGCCGCCCGGGCCTCCGCAGCGACGGCCGTCCCCGGGTTTGGCGTAAGCGGCATGATGAACAGATAGTCAATGCCCATCGAATACTGGCAGGCGGCCAGCCGGTTCAGGTCGTCCAGCGTGTCGCCGGGCAGCCCGAAAATCACCGTGCCGATCGTGTACACCTGGGGATACCGCTCGCGGAAGATGGCAAACGCCCGGCGGCAGAGGTCCGGATCGTTGTTGTGCTTGCCCAGCGTTTCCATGCCCGCCGGGTCGTCGCGCTCCAGGCCGATCATCACCTGCCGCAGCCCGGCCCGGACCATCTTTTCCAGAATGCCGAGCGATTCGTCACGCACCACCCCGTCCGCGCGCAGCCAGGCGGTGTGCAGCGTGCGCGGCTGCCCACCGGGCGACATCAGGTCGGACGCCAGCATGTGCTCCGCCCACTCGTCGGCCCAGCGTGGCGAGGCGTTGAACGTCGGGTCTACCCATCCGAACGTCCGTCGGCCGAACCGGCGATACAACCAGCGCACCTCGTCAAAGCTGCGCTCGGCACTCTTGCTGCGAAGCCGCGGCCGAAGCCGGCCATTGCCGTTGGCCGACTCGCCCATATGGCTCCACAACACACAGAAGGAACAACAGTCGATGCACCCGCGTGAATGCTCCACGCTCGCCAGCCGCGGATGGTTCGCGGATCGCCGCCCGTAGTGCCGGACGTCGATCATGTCGTAGGCCGGGAACGGAAGGGTGTCCAGATCGTCGATCAGCGGCCGATGCGGCGTGATGCTGATGCCGCTGCCGGAATCGCGGAATGCGATGCCGTGGATTCGTGGCCACGCGGTGCGGTCGTCGATGTGGCGGAGCAGCTCGATAAACGTGTCTTCCCCTTCGCCCCGTACCACCACGTCCACCCGGCCGTCGCGAAGCGTCTCCTCCACCGTATTGCCGAAATACACCCCGCCCGCCACGACCGTACAGTCCGGCTGTAGCCGCTTGACCAGCCCGGCAGCCCGCAGCGCCTCGTGTGCCGAAACGGTCTCCTCGCCGATGCCCAGAACGTCGATCCGTGTCTCCGCCAGCCGCCGGGTCAGCGTTTTCCAGCCCGTCCGCTCGCCGGGGCAGTCCCAGACCTGCACGTCGACGCCGGCCATCTCCCGCCGCACCGCCGCCGCCAGGCACAGCAGCGCCAACGGCGGCCAGAACGCCGACGATTCGCTGTTGAACGGCCACACGAACCGCGGCGGACGTAGAAGCAGCAGACGCATGGTCACGTCAGAGTCCCGGCGGAAGCCTCAGGCTCTGTCAGCGAGTTCTGACTCGGGGCAGTCCCAACAACCGCGGCAGTATGGTCGCACATCCGCCGCCGCTTGTCACGACCGGTGTTACAGAGGGGCAGGAACGCGCCGCCGCCGCGTGCGAGCGCGAATCGAAAATCCGCCTGCCCTTCCGGCGGGCTTTCGAGTATGCTGCGGGAATGGCCATAGGAAGGGCCGGGCGTGCTGCGCCGGGCCCGCGGGAAGGATGAATCCAAGGAGGAACACGAATGGTTGACCCGCGAATGACTCGGCTGGCGGAGGTGCTCATCCACTACTCCACGGCGGTTAGGCCCGGCGAAAAGATCCTGATCGAAGCGATCGACGTTCCGCACGACATCACGAACGAGGTGGTGCGCGTGGCCCGCGAGGCCGGCGCCGACCCGCTGGTGACGCTCAAAAGCAACATCGTGCTGCGGCAGCTTCTGATCCACGGCAGCGAGGCCCAGCTCAAGCTGATCGCCGAGACGGAGGCCCTGCGGATGAAGGGCGTTCAGGCCTACATCGGGCTGCGCGGCAACCTGAACATCACCGAGATGAGCGACGTGCCTGCGGACAAGATGAAGCTCTACCAGTCCATCTGGTGGAAGCCGGTGCACGGCGATATCCGCGTCCGGCAGACCCGCTGGGTCGTCCTGCGATACCCAAGTCCCTCCATGGCCCAGCAGGCCCAGATGAGCACCGAGGCCTTCGAACGGTTCTACTTTGATGTCTGCACCCTGGACTACGGCAAAATGGCTGCGGCCGTGGGGCCGCTGGTCGCGCGAATGAAAACGACTGACCGCGTGAAGATCCTGGGCCCGGAAACCGAACTGCACTTCTCCATCAAGAACATTCCGGCCGTCGGCTGCTCCGGCAAGCTGAACATCCCGGACGGCGAAGCGTTTACCGCTCCCGTCCGCAATTCGGTCAACGGAACCATCCGGTACAACGCTCGAACGCTCTACCAGGGCGTGGTGCATGAGAACATCCGCCTGGAATTCAAGGACGGAAAGATCGTCAACGCCCGCAGCAGCGAATCCGACCATCTCAACACGGTGCTGAACACGGATGACGGCTCGTCGTACGTGGGCGAGTTTGCCCTGGGATTCAACCCCTACATCACCCGGCCCATGCTGGACATCCTGTTCGACGAGAAGATCGCCGGCTCGTTCCACTTCACGCCGGGCTCGGCGTACGAGGATGAGGCGGACAACGGCAATCGCTCGGCCGTGCATTGGGACATGGTCTGCATCCAGACGCCCGAATGGGGCGGCGGCGAAATCTGGTTCGACAACGAACTCATCCGCAAGGACGGACGGTTCGTGCCACCCGAGCTGCAATCCCTGAACCCGGAAAACCTGAAGTAAGAACCGGCGTTGCATGCGCTCGCCGTCGGGAGCACCCGTGGACCTGATCCGCAAAACCCTATTCGAAAGCCCGCTGTACCTCGCGCCGCTGCTGCTCGTGGGAGAGTTCATCCTGCTGCGGCGGTGGGCGGCGCGGCGGACGCCGAAGGCACGGCGCGCCGCGCTGGCCGGCGTCGTCGTCGCGGCCCTGCTGCTGGTGATGCAGTACGTGGTTGTCACGGAGCGGGAAAGGCTCATCCGCTTGTGCAACGAACTGGCCGCCGCCGCCGTGGATGGCGACGTGGCGGGCATCGGGAAGCACGTCTCCGACCGCTTTGCGACGCAGAACCTGAATCGGGATGAATTCATGGAGTGGGTCCGTCGCGGCCTGACTGCCGTTGAGGTCAAGAGCGCCCGGCTCAGCGGGTTTGAGGTCAGCATCGAGAACGGGCAGCGCGCAAAGGTGACCTTCACCGCCTCCGCCCGCGTCTACGGCGCCGCCGAAGGCCTGGGCGGCAGCCGGCCGTCACGCTGGGAACTGCATTTCGAGAAAACCGGCGACCGCTGGCTCATCGTGTTCCTGACGCCCCGCAGGTCGGCCTTCTTCCCCTTCGATAGCCTGGGCGATTTGCTCCACGGCGTGGGCGGCTGAACGCAGCATCACCCGCCCCGCAACGCGGTCACACGCTCCATGAAACGTCGCAGACGGGCTGGATCGGGCGGGTTGGACCACAGCCCGTCACGCTTGATGTACGACCCCACAATGAACGCATCCGCCAGGGGCCACTGCGCCTCCAGGTTCTCCGGCGTCGTGCCGCTGCCCACCACCACGGGCAGACGCGACGCCTCCCGAGCGGCCCCCAAATCAGCCGGCGACGTGGGCCGACCGGTGGCCAATCCCGTAACCACCAGCGCATCCGCCCCGAAAAACTCGGCCGTCGCCGCCGTCTCGGCCAGGTCCACATCTGCGGTCAACGCATGACTGGCGTGTTTCTTCTTGATGTCGGCCCAGATCGCCACCTCCGTCGCCCCGATCGCCCGGCGATACCGAAGCAACTCGCCTGCCTGCGCCACCGGCATGAGGCCCTCGTCCGCCACGTGCGCGTACACGAACCCCTCCACCCGAACGAACGCCGCGCCGGAGGCGAGGGCCACCGACAGGGCCTCGCGGTTGCCGGCCGCGAGGATCTGCACTCCCAACGGGCATGAAACGGCCTGCCGCACGCCGCAGGCGACGGCGGTCATGGCGGCCACGATCTCGGGGCCCATCGGGGCGATTACGTACGGCACGTCGTGCATGTTTTCGATCATGACGGCGTCCACGCCGCCGTCGGCCAGCAGGCGGGCCTCCAGGACGCACTGGCGCACGATCGCATCCACCGAACGCGCCGCCCGCGGCGTGCCGGGCAGAGGGGGAACATGCACCATGCCGATAATCGCGTGGGACCGGCCCAGAACCGTTCGCGCGCTGGGATCTGCGGGCATACGTTTCCTTTCGTGATGGCGTTACCGCATACGGGCAACCGCCGGCCGGCGTTTTATTCGGTCGTGTCCGGTTTCGCAACTTGTACGCCCCTCCCGCATGGCGGATGCGTGCCGTGCATTCTGCCGAGACGCGGCCTAAAGGCCCCAAAACCGCGGGACGATATGAACTCCGGGCCGCGGTCGGCGGCTCGTTCGGCAGGTACCGCTCCATCCCATGAGCCGCCGAGCGGCGAATGCAGGGGTGTACGATGGCTTCTCCTCGACGGCAAACGGCGATCACCCTGCTCGAAATTCTGATTGTGGTGGTGCTGATCGGCGTCATCGCTGCGGTGGCCGTTCCGCGGATCAGCCGCGGGGCGCGCGGGGCGGCGGATTCCGACGTCTTGACCAGCCTGGTGACGCTTCGCAGCGCCATCGACCTTTACTATCGGGAACACAACTTCACGTATCCCGCCCAGGACAACAGCCCAGAGACCTTCATCGACCAGCTCACGAAGCAGACGGACGCCCAGGGCAACGTCGGCACCAACCCGGACGTCTATATCTACGGCCCCTATCTGCGCGGTGACATACCTGCCCTTTCCGTGGGTCCCAACCGCGGGGCGAACGGCGTGTTCGTGGCCGGCACCGGCCCGACCGTCGACGAGAGCCTGCCTGCCATCGGCTGGGTTTACAACTCCACCACGGGCGACCTGATCGCCAACACCGACGACCGCGACGAGACCGGCCTGGGGTACGAACTCTACTGAAGCAACGCAGGCACGGAGGCACGGCGCGGGCTGCGCCCGCAACCCAAGCGACGAGCAAGGACTCGCACCGGTGCAGACGGGAGACGCTGCGCGGGACGAGAGGACTTCAGACGTTTGTAGCGCGGCGGGTGGCGGGAGAGGCAAGGCTCTGTTGAATCGAAAACGCCACCTGGGTAGTATGACAATGCGCGATCCCGCGAATGAGGAGTCTCGGAGTAACCCGAATCTCACAGATGTCTCGAAGCACGGCCGCGACACGATGACACGAGAGCTTGTCGCTTTGTTGGCATTCGCATTGACCGCGCTCTCTCCGTGGCCTGGCGTGAGCAGCGCTTCTGCAGATGGGACCGACGGTGTTCAGTTGCGTGATGTCTTGTGGCAGGCCTTGCCGGACACCGTGTTTGGCGTTCGCATCGGGCCCGATCAGCGACTCTGGATTGAGCTGAAGCGCTTCGGCAAACCGCCTGGAATCGGCGCGATTCGTGACGCGATTGAGCGAGAGTTCCGCAAGCAGGCGCCCGAAGTGCCGTATGCGCGTCCCGTCCTGTTTGAGCCGAACGGTCGCGTATGGTTCGTGACTCAGATCCGCACCCACCTTCTCGGCTACGACGGAGAGAACTGGGTGGTACGGGAAGCTCCGGCCGGGCATACCTTCGCGACGGAGTGCCGGGGTCATGGCCGCAGGAACGCCGAGGGAAGCGCTCGCCATTTCGCCGGCCAAGCCTTTTTCCTCGATTCTTGCGGCGTGCATTCCTGGGACGGCAACACGTGGCGTTACCAGCAGTTTATCAAGCCACCCGAGGCCCAATTGCATCAGATCTACCTGCAGGAAGCGTCTGAGGGCAATATGCTGTTCGCCTGCGTGGTGGGCGATCAGCACGGCCTCTGGCGTTGGCAAGGAGGCGAGTGGACACGGGTCGAAATCGACGTGCCCGACACGAAGCTGCTGGCGCCGTGGTCGAAGGACCGAGCCTGGTTCCAAACCGCCGCCGGCTATCAGTTACTGCCGCTCAAGAGCGCGCTCCCCTCGGGGCACGCGAGGCTTCTCGAGGAGTTGAAGAATGCGGCGGACGACGGCGAGCGCAGGCGGATTGCGACAGCCTTGGCAGCATGCGGCATCGGGATCAAGCCGGATATCGAGCGCGCCATATCTACAACCTATGACCCCGAGATCATCGAGGAGCTCGTCTTCGTTCTCCAGCATCTATCACCCGCCAAGGGAGGATTCACACTGGGCAGGTTCCGCGTCGAGGGCGCAAGACAGTTGTGGTGTGACTACGAAGGCACTGCCTATATCGGGGCGGACGCCGTCTGGGACGCCGAACAGCCGGTCGGACCGGCACTGGTGATTGCGCGGATCGATGGCACGGAATACGTCATTACGGGTGAGGAGGCGGCACCGCTGTTGCCGGGGTTTCTTGCTACTTCGGGCCCGCTTGCCCTGACGGACCGCGACGCGATCTGGTTTCCCGGTGGCCGGAAACGGTGTGCCCACCTGGTCGATCTGGCGTCGGGGCGGTGTGTCGACAGCGTCCCGGACCCGGAATACCCGTGGCTGGAGGCCATCACTCGTGAAGGGCGGTTGTTCGTGCGGCAGTATCCCGGATCGTGGCCGGGCCCTTTGATGGTCTACACGCCCGGGGCGCCCGATGATCGGAGGTTCGTCGAGGCGCAACGACTCGAGATTCGTGACCACGCTTTCTGCGTGGCGGCAGATGGAAGCGTATGGACTGACTCCGTGGACAAAGGTCTCGTTCGATTTGACGGCGAGCAATGGGCCGAGGTCGGCGCATTCAAGACGCGCGCTCCCGTCCGGGTCTTCCTGCCGGTGGCCCAGGGTGACGTGCTCGTCAAGTCAGACCAGGGGTGTTCATACATCGGGCGAGACCACGTTTGTACGAGGGCGGACCTGCGCACCGTCGTCAGCGAATGCCGCGAGCAGCTGAGACGGTCTGTCGTCACCAATCGGAGCCGTGGAGGCTCCTCCGGCCTCTACGGCATCGCGGTCGACCTGTCGGGGAACATCTGGCTGCTCGAAGCAAGGATGCTCAGCGTGCTGGTTGACGATCGGTGGGTTTCCGCGAAGGCGAAGCTTCTGGAAGCCGGCTCTCGTTCCGGCGAGGTCGAGTATCTCAGCACGATCGGTGACGGCAGCAGGGTGTACATGACGGACTTCGGCCTGGCGCACGATCGTGGCCGGTCGTTCTATGGGCGGGTGGAGGACGGGAAGATCGTCATCGAACCCGCACCGCACACGTCTGAGCTCAGGGAAATGTACCGGAGTGTCCGAGACGAAAGCGGCGCGCTTTGGGTGCCGGGTAGCGTTCGCCGCGCGTGCGGCACCTCCGACCGCATCAGCGGACAGGTCGCGTACCGGCTGACGGAGACGGGCGTTGTCGACGAAGTGGTGAACGGCGGCTGGGCAACGCTGCATGACAAGGGCGGAAATGTGTGGCTTGGGGGCATCCGTGGGAAGGGGGAGAACCAGTTCAATGTCTGGCGGAACGGGGAGATTGTGGCCCACGTGGTGATCCCGTTTGCCCATGAGGATACCCCGCTCTTTTCCGACCGACCCGGCTCCGTCTACGCCTGGACCGACGCAGGGCTCCAGCATCTGACACAGTGCGAAGAGAGTGATCCATCGCGGTGGAGTATTGCGGGAGTGTACACGCCCACGAACATCGAAGGGCATCGGCACGAAACGGCAAGCAGTGACCTGGGTTTCATCGTTCTGACCACCTACAGTGACGCGGGGGGGCGCAGAAGCTTCCTCCACCTGATCCCCTTTCCCGGGCAGGCGGATGACTCGGGCACGGCAAAACTCACCGATCAATAGGGAGTCCGGACATGGTACGCAATCGCATGGCTGTGATATGCCTTCTCATTCTGACGGCCGCCCTGCCGCTTGGCCCGGCGGTCCACGGCAAAAACCCGGACGCAGACGTGATCACGCGGGAGTCACTCCACGAGATGCTTGTGGATGAACTGACGCGCATCTTCCACGAAGAGAGGAGATTCGCCCCGCTGCCTCCGGTCATCACGGAGGTCTGTGCATCGCCCGAAGCACCAACGTGCTTCGCCTTCAGCAGGCAAGATACGTATGCACGCGACGATATCGCTACCGTTGCCGAAACGTACCGGGAGCTGCCTGCCGGATTCGGGATTCTTGCCGAGGCGCGGCTGCTTGGCCGGGGCGACAGCGGGAAGATCGCGATTACCCAGGTCGGGGGTAAGCCGGAAGGGGCCATTGTCGGGAAGGAGGGATGGCGGCGGATCGACTTACCCAAAGGCTTGCGTCTCGATCGTGCGTTTTTCGTGAAGGGCCATTGGGTCGTTCAGGCGGACGGTGGCATCTACACGGAAGGCAACACGACTCCCTGGCCGGGTTCCGAGCGCATCACACGAAGCACCGTCGTGGTCGCCGACACCAACGGTCTGGCCGCGGTCTGGCACGATCATGCCCAGCCTCACGTGGGCGAACCGTCCTGGCGGTGCAGCATCGGCGTCGGCGCCGACGAGAATTGGGAGCGATACGATTACGAAGGGCGGCCGTTCGCGAGTGTGGCCGGCGTCGTGCAACGAAAGGATGGAAAACTGCTCGCGATCGGAAACCGGATCTCGCATCAGCAAGGCATCGTTGACCAGACCTATCTCGACCGATCGGGGGACAGGAGCTACTCGGTGGGTCAGAGGCTTGTTGTGAGGGAGGCCGACGTTCTAGAATTGGTCGATCTGCTGCAGAAGCTGACAGTAGGTCTTCGCGGCCTCGTATTGCCGAAGTAGGGATCTGCCGAGAATCTGCTCCACAACTGACCTGTTAGTCGGCGACGACTGCGGGTGGCTCTCAGTCAGGCTTGGTCGCCGAGGGCGGCTCGTACCGTTGCCAGGATACCGAATCGGATTGGTGCCGGCAGGCCCTCCCAAGTGGCGACGAGCTCCACCAACTCCGGGTGTCGGCAAAGCAACACCAAGCAGGGCACCAAGGTCGGATCGCCGAGGTCGTAAGTGATTGCCAATTCGCTGGTTAGATCGCTGCCACCACCCATTCCCAAGCCGGCAGTCGCCAGATCGGCCAATCGATGCCGGCCAATGCATCGCAGCGACAATCGACGACAGCAGCGAAGGCGTTCGCGGCTGGCCGCGCGCGGACAACCGTGTGGCCCGTGACACCTGGTGCCGGCGAGCGCCACCCGATGCCGATCGGTGGAACGCGCCCCCCAAAGCTGCCAGCGCGGTTCGGCCTCCGTCGCCCCTAGAATCCGAGGCGACGAAGGCCGCACGGCGAGAACATCGCCGGTACCGCAAACGCGAAGTCTATCCGACAATGGCCATGATTTCAGCCGCACGCTTCCGGTCCATCTCGGCGTAGATCTCGGTGACTGCGGCGCTGGTGTGGCCAAGGATCACACGCGCGGCTTCTATCCCGAACTCCTTACGAAGGAATGTCGCGGCGTTGTGCCGAAGGCGGTTGGGGCCCCACGCGGGGATCTCCGCCTTGACGCAGGCTTTGAAGATCGCGTTTTGATAGCTGTTTCGTGTGTACTGCTTCGCGGGACACCGTCGATACCCGCTGACGCGCAGAGTCCGTCGCGACCGACCGTTCTTCGGCTTCAGATTCTCGCGCGCAGCCAAGACGGCGTCCTTCGGACTGAAGAGGTGGGCGTCGACTTCGGGCTTCAAGAATGGCCGGACGATCTCCTGCGCTTGCGGGCCGAGGAAGATGATCCGCTCCTTTCCGTGATGTTGGGTCTTGTGCGAAGCGGGGTGGTACTCCCAGATCTTGCCGGACATGTCGATGTCGCACACCCGCATCTGGACCACTTCGCCCGGACGCATCCCGGTGACGAGCTGCAATCGGATCATGGCCTGCACAGGCTTTGTCACGCGGGACAGCACCGCGTCGATGTGATCTTGCGAGACTGGCGTGACGCGGTCGCTCTCTCGCGCCTTCGAGCGTCCCTTCTTGAGTGGGGCGACGGATTGCAGACCCTGCAGCACGGCAGGATCGACGAGTTCTCGCTCGACACCCCACTTGAAGATCCGTCGAATGCGGTTGATCCGCGCGTTGACGACCTTCCGCGATAGATTCGCGGCGATCATCCGCTCGCGCACGCCCCGCAGCGCAGCAGGGCCGACGTCCCAGACGCGTGCAGATTCATAGAGATCCTGCAACGGGCGGATGGCGTCCTTCACGTTGCGGTATTCACCCGTTGGTCGCCCGTCCTTCACGTAGTACTCGCGAGCGAATTCCAGGTACGCCACCAGCAGTTCACTGACCCGCAGGTCGGCTCGAATCTCTGCCGGTAGTTGCTTCGGAACCGTTGCGAGCGGCCGTGCGACCGCCCACTCCGTGATCAGCCGGCGGTAGGCGGCGTGACTCTCGGGTGAGCCATACTTGCCGAGGTAGTGCTGGCATCCATCCAGCCAGACGACAGCTTGGCCGGAAGCCTTGTGGAGACAATAGTCCGGGGGCTTGTTCTTCAATCGGGGCATCGTGCAGCTCCTTTGTCCGTTGCCAAACCGGTAGTTTTACCGGTTTGTTAAGGACTTCCGGGCCGCACTGCCCGACACAGGCAGGCACGCTAAATAGCGTTCGGCTCAGGACTTAGCTTTCAAAGCGGGCGA
>JAFGJQ010000178.1 GCA_016929015.1 Phycisphaerae bacterium
AGCCGCCGTAGCTGCCCCCCATGATCGCCACTCGCTGCGGGTCCGCCACGCCGGCCTCGACGGCCCAGCGTACGGCGTCGATCAGGTCGTCGTGCATTTTGCCCGCCCACTCCCGGTCGCCCGCGTTTATGAAATCCTTCCCGAACCCTGTCGACCCGCGGTAATTCACGCTCAAGACGGCATATCCGCGATTTGCCAGCCACTGATGGTAGGCGTCGTATTCCCAGAGGTCCCGCGCCCAGGGCCCGCCGTGCACGTACAGCACCAGGGGCAGGGGCTCGGCGGGGCGTCCGTCTTCGTCTTCGTCCGTGCCGACCGGCAGGCTGAGATAGCTCACCAGTTCCAGGCCGTCCCGGGCGGGAATGACCACCGGGTGCATCCGGGCCAGCGTTGCGTCCTCCAGCGCGGCGTTGTTGGTGAACAGGAAGCGTGACTTGCGCTGCGTGCGGTCGAAGTGATAGTATCGAACCGGCCCGTTGTCGACCTCAATCGCGACGATCCATTGCCCGTCATCCAGGCTGCGGCTGATCACGTTTACGTCGCCGTCCGCCAACCTCTGCAGAAGCTGGAAATCGGCCTGGACCCGAAGGTTGGCGAACGTCCAACTCGGCCGCAGGTGGTTCACCCCCACGGCCTGTAGCGTTTTGCGCGTCGGGTGCTGCAGGATGCGGTCCACGTCCGCCCGGTCATCCTGGAACAGCAGCGTCGTCTCGGCGGTCTCGGCATCCACGGCAGTCAGGGCCGCGGTGTTCCGGTCGCGGCTGTCAATCATGAACAACGTCCGGCCCGATTCGTCAAAGCCCACTGGGTGGGTCGTGATCGTGTCATCCGGGCCGATGACCAGGAACGGCCCCCATGCATCGCCCGTCCGACGCAGCAACTCGTTGCCGCCATCCGGAGTGATGCGCAAGCCGAATCGAACCTGGAACTCTTCATCGGTGACGAACGCGGCGAACTGTTCGTTCTCCTGCACAAGGGTCCTCTGCCCCGTCCCGATGTTCACGCGGTACAGATCGTGAAACTGGGGGTCCCGGTTGTTCAGCCCGATCAGAATTTCGTCGGGAAACTGAGGACTAAGCTGTTGGACCTGCGCCCGCACCCCGGTGCCCGGAGTCAGCTCTCGCGTCTCGTTTGTGCCCAGGTCAACGCTGTACACACGCCAGTTCTCATCCCCATCCTTATCCTGGATGTAGACCAGGTGCTGGTTGGTGTGCGCGAAGAAAAACGAGCGGATCCCACGGTGTGTGTCCTTCGTGACCGGCCGGGCCGACGACGGATCGTCCGACGGGCCCACCCAGACGTTCAATACGTTGTCCACCGGCGCCACAAACCCGAGCTTCGATCCGTCCGGGCTCAGTTGTGGACGGAGTCGATCCGGGTTTCCGAACAGCACGCGCCGCGGAATGAGCGGCACGGCATCATATGCTGTTCCGGAGACGGGGGGCGCCTTCGGCAAAGACGACTCAGCCGGGGGTTTCTCCGCCGTGGCCTGCGGGCCCGGACCGGTCTGTTTCAGTGGCCGTGACGGCTCGCACCCGATCGCCCACATCAGCACGCACGCCAGCACTCCAATCCGTGTGATCCGGAACATGGCAATGGTCCTCCTTGGCAAACGTCCCGCCGGCCCGTTCGGCATGCCGGCCTTGCCCAGACGGGGCACAGTGTACTGCCGTCGCATCCCCGGCACAGGGTCGTGACAAGATTGTACAGTCAGCGGTCGCCGAGCGGCCGTTTGGACAGGCAGCTCGCCGGCGGGTATCCTACGCGGTGGTGCGGGCGATCGGCGTGCACACCGCGCCCGTCCGCCGGAGAAGCCATGACTCGTCGTATCCAGACAGGGATTGTCGTGGCGGCCATCGGGGCTCTTCTGGGGTGCCGCTCCGAGGAGACGCCGAAGACCCCTTCCAGACTCAGTTCGCTCGATCGAGTCTTCGTGGTTCAAACGGAAGGTCTGGACCTGCCGGGGACGGGCCTGGATCGCGTGTATCGCCCTCAATTCCGAGGCGAGCTGGACGCTGCAGAACCCGATGCTGGCGAGGTGGTCGGATTCTACGCCTACCTGGTGGCATCCGATGTGGATCACGTGCAGATGCGTCTGGTCCACGAAGGGACCGGGGCCATCGTGGTGCTGGAGCGCGCCGCCGTTGCGGATCCGGGTCGGCTCCAGCCGCAGATCGACGCGGCGGCCCTGCATCCCGCCGTACGGCAGCGATTGCAGGCGGGTGTGGGGGTGTTCTGGCCGGCCCCGTTGGATGGCGCCGAGGCCGGCGACGGTACGCGATTCGGTGTGCTCCTGCCGGCCGGTCTTCTGCCGCAGGCCCGTCTCGACATCTTCGTGGACACCGGGTCCGGCAGCGGGGCGCCGCTCTTTCCGGCCAATCTGCGGCTGACGCCGGGTTATTTCTACATGGCAGTGATCGGCGACTCCATGATGTGGGGCAACGGGCTGCTGGAGGAAGACAAATTCACCACGCTGGTCGCCCGGATCATCACGGAGGAGACCGGATTGCACGTCGTTCGGCAGGTCCGGGCCATTTCCGGCGCGAGAATCGTTCCCCAACCCGACGATGGAACATGTACGAGTGATTGCGATGGCGAGGTGCCCAAGGCGTTCACCTCCATCACCGTGCAGGCCCAGGAGCTGGAGTCTCCCGAAACGCTGGACCTGGTTCTGATGGACGGCTGCATCAACGATGTCGGGGTCTTCAGCACGCTGTTGTCGACGGACGTGGACAGCAATGCGCTGGCGGATCTCACCCGTGACGTCTGCGGAACCGAGATGACCGGCCTTCTGCAGCTCGTGCGAGAACGGGCGCCGAACGCGGTGATCGTGCTGACCGGCTATTTCCAGTTCGTCAGCGTGGAGACCGACATCTCCCAACTGGAGGCGCTGGCCCTTTCGGCGGAGGTCCCCGAAGAGGATCTGGACGCGCTGCGGCTGGGTATCGCGTCCGTGATTCAGAACTCCGCCGTGTTCGATGCCGTGGCGCGGGAGAGCTTGCTGCACGCCGTCGAGACGGTCGGTGACGCCGGTCGGGATGATCCCCCCATCGTGTTCGCCGATCCGGGTTTCGGACCGCAGAACGCCGTCTTCGCGCCGGATGCCTTCCTCTGGGGCCTGGTGAGCAGGTCTGAGCTGGAAGATGCCATGGACGTTCCCGTGCCGGTATTCCCTGAGGATCCTCTTCTGGAATACCGGATCGAGGCCTGCGCCGAGCCGGACGCCAGGCCGGAGCTTCTGCCGTGCCTTTACGCATCCGTCGGCCACAACAACCCGAAGGGGGCCCGGCGATACGCGGACGTCATCACACAGGTACTGCGCGACGTGGGTGTGCTTCCTCCCGCATCGCCCGAATGACACTCATCAGAACAAGTCCAGGGCCCGCTGAAACTCGGCGAAGTCGGCCAGGTCCACGTCCTGGTCGCCATCCAGATCGGCCTCGTCAAAGAGGGCGGTCGGGCATCCAGCGGGAGGGCTGGTGAAACCCGGGCCTCTCAGGCAGCCGCTCAGAAGTGCGTAATCGCTCAGATCCGCGTCCCGATCAAGGTCCAGGTCACCGAGAACGCCGATCCACGCCAACGGATCACCCAGCACAACGTGCTGCCAGCTCAGCACCGGCAGCGACGTGTAGGCCGCCTCGCCCCACTGCATGCCCCGCACCAGCATGTTGACGAACAGGAACTCGTTGTCCGGAATGGAGAATGACAGCGGCTCAAACACCATGCCTATGGCAAACGTCCCACCGGCCGCAATGAAATCCGCCGCCTGCTCCTGCCCGAACAGCGTGCCCAGGCCGTTTAATGCCCGACCATTGTAGGATTCAACCGTGTTGAACATCGCGCCCGGCACGAACTGGAAGCCGGAGATGTACGTCCCCGTGCCCGGCGGATCCTCACCCCGCCCGCTCAGGTCGTGATTCTCTCCGTACGACGCATACGCGATGAGCGGCGACGGCTCCTCGGAGCTGCTGATGAAGTCAAACATATCGTCGTAGCGCACGTCCCAACCGTCCGCGAGCAGGATGGCCGTGGTTTCCTCGTAATCGTCACCGGCGTTGAAGGGATCGCCTGTGGCGAACAGGGCGTCGTCGTCCAGGTCGGCGCCTGTGGAGAGGTCAAATTCGTCCAGGATCACGCGGGCTACGCCGCGTGACGCGTGGATGCGCTGAGCCCGTGCGATGGATGCGGCGGCGGCCGCGTGCGTCGCGCCATCGACCCGGCACACCAGGTATAGGTCGCCCGGCTTCAGCTTTGTGCTTCCACTGCCGCTCAGGGTCCACGCCACGTTGGAGGTGTTCGTGAAGGTCTTGGCCGTCGCGATGGATGACCGGCTGTACGAGTCGATGGGCAGGACGCCCTGGTGATACGGATTGTCGATCACGTCGTCGGAAAGGCTGTCCATGGTGTCCCCAGCCTCGCCTCCATACAGATCCTGCCAGAGCAGCACGAGTTCCGCATCCACCGACGCGAACGTGGCGTCTCCTTGACCGCCGCTCGATGGGGGCAGGAATTCCGTGCCGGCGGCGGTGGGATTGTCGCCCACCAGTGCGTTATCTGAGTCAAGAACGCGATGCGGAAATGGCCGGATCAGCACGATCGCGATGATATCCGATGGGTCCGGATACCCCGCGGCGGAAAGGAATGCCCGGATCGGATCCCGGACCTTGCTCACAAAGTCCGCCGGGCTCAGGTCGGCCACGAGCAAGCTTGCGTCGTTCAGGGCCAGAACGTTGGAGGCGGGAATGCCCGGATGGGCGGCCAGGTACGCATCCTTCAAGGCCGCGCCATCGGCGGAGGCCGAATTGTAGACGACGAGCACGCGGTCTTCCGCAATCTCGCCGCGTGCCGGGGCGACAGCGCACGCCATCGCGATGCACGCCGCCAATGCCCATTGGCGTGGGTGGTAGTGCTTCATGCTTCCCCGTCCTTCCCGCTGGACAAGCTGCGGAACGGCCGATAAGTGGGCCGGCCCTTCGCCTCCAATGTACTCCTCTTGGAGGTGCAGAATCAACGCCAGCAGGGTTGTTGGGAGCCCTTTCGGCCGATTCCTTTGACGCGCGGTCTTCGGCCGTGTACCTAACCCCCGTGCGCGGCGGAAGAAAGGGCGCATGGCCGCCGCTGCGCCGGAGATGGACATTCGTGGACTGCATTGCCGCTCGAAGCCTGCCATTATTCTGCCGACGGAACTACTTCTATGAGTTCCTCCACATGCTGCCCTGGGGCCTGGTGGCCGGCGTTGTGGAAGGCAACTTCGCCGCGGTGGTTGTGCAGGAGACGTTTCACGGCAGCGCGCTGCAGGTGTGGATCGCCTCTACCGCACCCGTCGGGGTCTACATCACCAGCATGGTGTGGGGCGCCCTGTGTGTCGGACGCCGGAAGATCGCCCTCATGACCGTGGCTACGGGTGGCGTCACACTGGCCCTGGCTACCGTTGTCCTGACTCCCACCAGCCCCGTTGGAACCTGGTGTTTCGTTGTACAGATGGCCGCCTCCCAGTTCTTCATGACCGGTGTGATTACCATTCGCACCGCCCTCTGGAAGTCCAACTACCCTGTCCACGTTCGCGGCCAGGCCACCGCTCGCTTCCAGATGGTCCGGGCCCTCACTGCGATCGTGGCCGTCATGGCCACCGCCGCCTTGTTCGACAAGTGGCCTGACTCGTACCGCTTGGTTTTTCCGTTTCTGTCCGTGTGCGGGGTGGCGGGCACACTGTTCATTCGAAAGGTCCGTGTCCGCGGGGAAGCCGCCGAGATCAGCCGCCTTCGGGGCCGTCTGTCCCACGGCACAGCGCGCCGGATCAGCGCGTGGAACGCCGCCAACCCGATCATCCTCTGTCGGCAGGCGATTGGCATCTTCCGGGATGACCCGCGCTTTGCCCGATACATGGTGTCGCTGATGTCGACCGGTGTGGGGAATCTGCTCGTGCGCACGGTGATCATCTTTGTCATTGTCAGCGAGTTGCCTGCACGGATGGGCGGCAATCCGCGCACGTTCCTCATTGCCACGGCCCTGCTGGATGGCATCCCGAAGCTCGTCATGCTTTTGGCCGTGCGCAAACTCGGGCGCTGGTTTGATCGGGTGGGCGTGCTGCCGTTCCGCGTGGTTAACGGTCTGTGCTGGTTCGGCTCCATTCTGACCGGAACCGTCGGTACCGTGTTCGTGATGTATGCGGATCGGGTTGGCGGTGCGGCCGTCAGCCTGGCTCTCGTCGTGTTCACGCTTCGTGCGGTGTTCCTGGGATTGTCCACTGCCGGCGGGGCCCTGGCCTATAACCTCGGCCACCTGCACTTCGCCCACCCGGACCAGGCGGAAATCTACATGGGCGTTCACGTGACTCTGAGCGGGTTGCGTGGCCTGATCATGCCCGGTCTCGGCGTGCTCCTCTGGCACTGGATTGGCTGGCCCGTGTGGTTGGTTGCCTGCGTGTTCAGCTTCCTGGGCGTACTGGGATACAGCGGCCTGGCCCGCACCGAACCGCCGGCCGGCGATCACGATGCTACCGGCTCGCCGAAGACGTGAGTTGCACGGGGCGACGTCGTCGAGGCAAGCACATTGGCCACAGGATCGGCGGGACCGTCGGCTGCGCGGGTGACGAGCACGAAATCCGCGTCCTCGCCCGGTTCCAGTGAGCCCACCCGCGTGTTCCAGTCCAGGGCTTGCGCTCCGTGGCATGTGCCCATCGCAAGGAGCGTTGAGGCCGGTACGTCCGGATGCACGCGGTGCAGATGCCGCAATTCGTCCAGCACGGACAGCGACGGGTTTGACGCCAGGCTGTCCGTGCCGATGCACACGGGGATGCCGGCGGCCAGCATGTCGCGGAAGCGGTGGGGGGGGTGTCCGAACGCCGCGTGTGTTCGCGGGCAGTAGGCCACACTTGCTCCGGCCTCCGCAATACGGCGGATGTCGTCGTCCGAAACGTAGTTCGCGTGGGCAAGCAGCGTCCGCGGCCCCAGCAGGCCACAGGCTGAGAGCAACTCTACCGGCCGCAGCCCGGGGCAGGGCACCGCGTCATCCCACACGCCCAACCGCTCCAGGTATTCCCGCAAGGGGCCGACCCGCGCGGTGGTGAAAGCTTCTTCATCCGGCGTCTCGGCCACGTGAATGCACAGTGGCAGGGCGGCCTCGCGGGCGCGGCGGGCGCAGAGTCGCAGGCCGTCCGGCTCCACCGTGTATGGGGCGTGCGGCGACAGGCCGATCCGCAACCCATCGGTCGCGGCCGTGGAATCGATCGCCGCCGTCAGCTTCGCCAGAAACTCCGCCCGAAGCCTCCCGATCCCCAATACCTCCCCAAACGATACCACTCGCAATGCGCTCTTCGCCAACAGCGGCCGGACGGACTCTGGCCGGCGCGTAATGTCACCCACCGTCGTCACACCCGCGGCCAGCGATTGCCGAACGGCCGAACGCACCGCCTCCCCCACCAACGGACCCGCATCCCCGCCCGCGCGCAGAACGCGCGCCAATCCCTCCACCCAGGGCACATAGCCCCGATCGGTCGAGATGCGGCCCGCCAAATGGGACAGCTCGAAATGCGTGTGGGCGTTGACAAATCCGGGCACCAGCACGACGTCACCCAGATCTTCCACCCGGTCGCCGGATATTTCACGGGCCGGCGCGACGGCCGTAATGACCCCAGCCCGTACCGCGACGGCCCCGCCCTCGATGGGCGGACGGGTCACCGGCACGACGAAGCGTGCCCGCCAGACTTGGATTGGTTGATCCGTGGACAATTCCCCGGCCTATCTGTTGGCTTCCACCGGCGGACGGCGCAGATGGTGGTCCGTCACAAGCTGGTACTGATGAGCCGCGGCCAGGAGCACCTCTTCGCCGAAGGCCGGTCCCATGAGCTGCAGCCCCACCGGCATCTCCGCGCTGTCGAACCCGCAGGGCACGCTGACGGCCGGAATTCCCGCCAGGTTCACCGACGTCGTGTACACGTCTGCGAGGTACATGGCCAGCGGGTCGCCTGTCTTCTCGCCCATCCGGAATGCCGTGGTCGGCGCCACCGGCGATGCAATGACATCCACCGTTCGGAACGCCTCCTCGAAATCACGCCGCAACAAGGTCCGCACCTTGAGCGCCTTGAGGTAATAGGCGTCGTAGTATCCGCTGGAGAGCGCGTACGTCCCGAGCATGATCCGCCGCTTCACCTCCGGGCCGAACCCGTCCCGCCGTGAGGCCGAGTACATCTCGATCACGTCGTCGATGCCCGGGGCCCGGTATCCATAGCGGACGCCGTCGTATCGGGCCAGGTTGCTCGAGGCTTCCGCCGTGGCGACCAGGTAATAGCAGGCGATCGCATACCGCGTGTGGGGCAGGTGGACTTCCTGCACTTCGGCGCCGTGTTCCTGCAGAACCGCCAGCGCGCCTTCGACGGCCGTTCGGACCTCCCCATCCAGCCCTTCGCCGAAATACTCCGCCGCGATGCCAATCCGCAGCCCTTTCAGGGGCCGCTTGAGCCCGCCGGCATAGTCCGGCACCGGACGATCCACCGACGTGGAATCCCGCGGGTCGTGCCCGGCGATCGCACCGAGCAGCAGGGCGGTGTCTTCGGCCGTGCGGGCAAACGGCCCGATCTGGTCCAGGCTGCTGGCAAATGCCACCAAGCCGTATCGCGACACCCGGCCATACGTGGGCTTGAGCCCCACAACCCCGCAGAAGGACGCCGGTTGGCGAATCGATCCGCCCGTATCGCTTCCCAGGGCTCCGTCTACCAGGCCCAGGGCGACCGCCGCCGCCGACCCGCCGGACGATCCGCCCGGCACCCGCTCGGCATTCCATGGGTTGCGCGTGATTGCCAGGGCGCTCGTCTCCGTGCTGCTGCCCATGGCGAACTCATCCATGTTCGTCTTGCCGA
>JAFGJQ010000179.1 GCA_016929015.1 Phycisphaerae bacterium
AGCACGGCGCCGCACCCCCCGCGCCCCCTGTTACCTATGATCACGTTGTTCTCGACGGTCGCCGATCCGACCAGAGCGACTCCGCCTGCAAAACGAGCGCTGTTGCGCGAAATCACGTTGTTCGCGATGATCGCACGACCGCAGGTCCGCGCTCCCCCTCCATGCCAATTTGCCCAGTTCCCGGTGATCGTGTTGCCCGCCACCAGACATGAACAGACGAACAGCCCGCCACCGTCGTCCTCTGCGCGATTATCCGTGATGATGTTGTTCATGATCTCCGGACCGGCAGAAGCGGCGTTCACACCGCCGCCTTTCGTCGAGGCATGGCCGTGGGTTATCGTGAATCCATCAACCCGGCTGACCCGATAGCCGGCAATCGCGGACACAACCGAGCCCCGGGCCTCGCCATCCAGGGTCGTCACATTCGTTTTCCAGTTGCGTTCGTCACGCTGCGTCTCCGCGCCTGCGAACCCGCCGTACGCAAATGTGAAGGAAGGGAGCGTGATTCGTTCGTAGTACGTGCCGGCCTGCACCCACACCTCACCCCCAATTGCCGCCGCGGCGTCCAGCGCCGACTGCACGGTGCGCTTGGCCAGAGGCCAGGACGAGCCATCGTGCTCGTCGTCGCCGTCCGCGCTGACCCGCACGATAGCGTACGGCCCCTCTGGCCACGCCGTGCCGTCGGACTCGTCCGCCCCGATGTCGACCGCACCCTCCGCCGGTTGAATCCGCGGCTGGCCATCGATGTCGTAGTCGGCATTCACGTACGCGTTGTTTCCGGCGTCTACGCAGGGCGAGCCTGGCTGCAGGTGTACGTTGCCGTGTGCAGGGCTAGCGAGGTTCGGGTCCACGGAAATGTTGCCGTTGGTTCCCGTCGGATCCGTGAGATTCTCGAAGTCGCATTCGGCGTTTCCATACACACAGTTGCTCCGAAACGTCGGTGCGACGCCAACCGCCCCAACCGGCCTGTAAACACCCGACGAGTTAAGCGCGATGATCGTGTTCGCGATCATCGGCGAGCTGCCGTCGCCCAGATACAGCCCACCGGCCGTGGCCCCGCAGTTACTCGCAATCGTGTTGTTCGTGATCGTCGGTGAGGACGAGTTGAGATACAATCCTCCGCCCATCGAAGCGCCATTGCCCACAATCACATTGTTGGCGATCAATGGGGATGAGCCATCCACAGTGAGGCCCCCTCCCGTGCCGCTCGCGTGGTTACCGGTGATCGTATTGCCTGTGATTACCGAGGCACCGGCGCCATAAGCAATGATCCCACCGCCTTCGGACCCCACGTTTCCCGTGATGGTGTTGTTCGTGATCACGCTTGAGGCCCCCTGCTGGAACAGGCCTCCACCGTAGTTCCCCACGATTGCATTGTTCGCGATTATCGGGGATGCGTGATATATGGTCACTCCGCCGCCGATGGAATCACCACCGCCGGTGATCGTAAAGCCATCGATGGTGCTGACCCGGTAACCGGATCGGGCCTCAACGACCGAGCCCCACTGCCCAGCATCCAGCGTGGTCACATGCGCGATCCGGTCGCGCTCGTCACGCTGCGTTTCCGTACCGGCGAACCCGCCATACGCATACGCAAAGGAAGGGAGGGCAATCCGCTCATAGTACGTGCCGGCCTGCACCCACACCTCACCGCCAACAGCCGCGGCAGCGTCCAGCCCCGCCTGCACGGTGCGCTTGGCCAGGGTCCAGGACGACCCATCGTGCTCGTCGTGGCCGTCCGGGCTGACTCGCACGACAGCATACGGCCCCTCCTGCCACGTGGTGCCGTCGGACTCATCGGCGCCGATGTCGACCAACCCACCCGCCGGCTGAATCCGCGGCTGGCCGTCAATGTCGTGATCGCCGTTCACGTATGCGTTGTCCCCCGCGTCCACGCAAGGCGAGTCCGGCTGCAGATGCGTGTTCCCGTACGCTGAGCTCGCAAGCAGCGCATCCACGGAGATATTGCCGCCAGTCCCCGTCGGATCCGCGAGATTCTCGAAGTTGAAATCGGCGTTTCCATAGATGCAATTGCTCCGAAACGTCGGCACGACATCTGGCGAGTCGATCGGACGGTAGACTCCTGAGGAGTTGAATGCGATGATGTTGTTCGCAACCACCGGGGCGCAGTGGTCCTTCAGGTAAAGCCCACCAGCAGCGGCACCGTGGTTTGCTGTAATCGTGTTGTTGGTGATTGTTGGAGACGACAAGTATAGGGACAGTCCGCCACCCAAGCCAGAGCCGTTGCCCGCGATCAGGTTGTTCGCGATCAGCGGAGATGAGTTCACGAGGCCGAGCCCACCACCCCCGCCGAGCAAAGATGAGGCACGCCCCGCATTGCCAGTAATCCTGTTGTGCAACACGGTCGGCGATGACCGATCCAGCCAGATTCCGCCACCACAGGCGCCTTCGTTGGCCATGATTGTGTTGCGACTGATAGTTGGCGACGAGTAGCGCAGCGACATCCCGCCACCAAGGCCGGTTGCGTAATTCGAAGATATCACGTTGTCTGTGATTGTGGGAGAGGATTCCTGCAGACTGAGCCCTCCCCCATCGTGGAAGACAGTGCGGTTGTTCGCGATCGTACAATTGGCGATTGTCGGAGACGATTGGCTGCAGCAGATGCCGCCACCCTCGTGACCCGCACGGTTGTCCGCGATCGTGTTGTCCGTGATCAACGGAGACGAGCTCTTGCAGAAGATGCCTCCGCCGCTTCCGGACGCGTAATTGTCAGCGATCCCGTTGTTTGCGATACTCGGCGAAGAATCGACGCAATAGATCCCACCGCCATAGCGAAGACTGCCGGATGCTGTTCCGTAACCGTTACGAATCATGAATCCGTCAATTCTGGTACTGGCGGTGGCATCGGGTGGGGATGTCACAACACTGCCCGACTCGTTGCCGTCCAGAACCGTCGGGTTGGCTGACAAGTCTCGGCCAGCCAGGTCGAACGTGGCCGGATCTTCCGTGCCGGCAAAGCCGCCGTAGAGAGCAATGCCCAGAGCAAGCGTGATGTTCTCCACGTACGTGCCTTCCGCCACCCACACCTGGTCACCGCTTTGGGCGGCGTCCAGGGCCGGCTGCACCGCCGTGAACGCGTCCGCCCAACTGCTGCCATCCCCGGCGCCCTGGGCATCCGCGTCAACGAAGATCGTGGTCTGCCCGCCGGCAGGTACCGTGGTTCCCACCACCAGGCCGGCCAGCATCGTGCCCCAAGCCAAGCAACTCCTCTTGTGCGTTTTCATGATCGGGTCTCCTTGTCATACGAAGAACTGAGAAAACGGTATCCGTATAAAGCCGGTTTGATCTCAATCCACATGATTGCGGGCAGACGGAGGCCGCGCATGAGCACAGCTCGCGTGTCAGCGGCGGCACGCACCGCACATGGGCCGCGCGCCGCCCGCCGCGCTCGATGGCTTGGTCGCAGGTCGCAATCGGGCTTGGGAATGCGGGAAACATGCCGGACCCTCCGTCCAGCGCAGTGCCCTTCGGCCGTGGCAGTGTGGCGGGCGCCCGGCCAGGCACTCTGGGGGTCGTCTTGCGGGATCGTGTCCTCCAACGCCTTCTGCAATGAACTTTCGCGCGATCCCAAGTGTCCGGCAACAGGACACGAATGGTTTCTCCATAAACGTGACTTCAAAGCCTCCGCTCTGCACCCTACCCGACGCGGCCGGCATTGCGTGACCGCATACACGCAATGCCTTCCACGTTCGGGTGTAACTCGATCGAATCGTATGTATCCCCCGTGAGGGGCGTCGCGGCTACCATGCCCCTCTTGCCGCTTGCATTATCGCGCAGGCTTTCCCCTGACGCGCGGACTGGCTGTCTCCCGAGCGAATGCAGTTCATAGCGTGGTGTCACTAGGACACAGCGGTCCGCGGAGCACCCGCAGACACGAGGGATATGTGCCGCAGCCTCGGCCCTGCCACTTAACATTCTACTGCATATATGGTTACAACACGCCCGTGCGCGTACCTGCGTGTTCGGTCACCCCATCGATCTCGTACGCAGAGACGCCCTCGGAAACCTGGACGGCACTTGGCTTTGCGATTCTCTTGGGTATAATCGACTATAAGGAATCCCTCAGTTTTTGAGGGGAAAGGTGGCGAAGCGCTGGGACGAGGGCACGCCGAGGATCTTCCGTGCCTGCCGCGGGACGTATCCCGCGTTTGATCCATGCCCTACCGAGGCCGTGGGCTGCCATCCGGGTGCACAGGCACCTCCCACAGCGACTCCCTCGCCGCCTCACCAACGGGGATCCCGCAGGATGCGCGAATTCGCCTGCCGAGACCCCCAGCCGGAAACCCAAGGAGGTACTCGTTATGCATCGACGCCTGATCCTGGCCGCGGTTGCTGTGTGGATCATGGTGACACCCCTTCGCGCGGCGGACCCGCCGGCGGCCGACGCACTGACCGAAGGTGCCGCAACGCTCTGGAGCTGGGGCCTGGAGGGCTCCGGCACGACGACGATCAGCAACGACGCGACCTTCAAGCAGGTCGGCGCGGATTCGTTGAAGTACGACACCCAGGGGTGCTTTGACACGTGGCTCTGGTCACCCGTCGCGCGGAATGCCAACTGGGACCTAGGCGACAAGCTCGCCCTGCGGTTCAAGGTCTACGCGGAGAACCCCAGCCCCTACAACTTCCAGAACCAGTCGCCGTGGATCCGCCTGGGCACGGGTTCGGGCACGTCGAACTACTACCAGTATCAGAGCAGTTCGGACATCCTCACCGGCGCCGTGGGCCAGTGGATCGAACTCACCATCCCCCTGACGGGCGACGGCACGTGGCAGCGCACGACCGTCGGCAGCCCGAGTCTCGCCGACGTCGATTCCATCGAGATCCACGCCGACACCTGGGATTGCGGATTCATCCTCTGGCTCGACGGGATGGAGTTTCTCGATGCCGAAGGCACGCTTCCGCCGCCCGAGAACCTGGCCGTCACACCTTACTACTCGACCGCCTTCGTCGAATGGGACGCCGTGGACGACCCGAGCGTGGCCGGCTACGACGTCTACCGGCGGACCGCCGTCGGCACGTACGGAGCACCGATCAAGCGCGTGCTGCGCACCTCGTTCACGGACTGCAACCTGACTCCCGGCGCAACCTACTACTACAAGCTGCTCGCCGTCGACGGCGGCGGCGCGCCGGTCAGCCAGTTCACAACCGAAGTCGGCGTCGCGCTGGATACCGATCCCACCGGCTACTCCACGCACAAGAGCTTCGAACTGCTGATGGCCTTCTACACCGGGGGCTACACAACCACGCAAGTCAACCAGATGACGGAGGGCCTCAAGAAAGGCATGGAGTTCTACTGGCGCACAACCGGCGCCCTTCTGAACATGGACGTCACCTGGCTGTACATTCCCATCAGCACCCCCGGCACCGCCACCGGTTGGGGAGACCCCGCACTGATGGCCGACCTCCGTGCCCGCGGCGTCCAAGACAACCAGTTTGACCTGGCGTTTCTGGCCGGTCAGGACCTGGCCGGCTGCTACGGCGGCTACGTGGTCTTCGGAAGCACCTGCGCATCGCTCGGCACGTCGTGCGGCGTGGCCTACCCGGGCAAAGATCCGGCCGTGGACTACACGATCCCCTGGACGTTCACGCACGAGATCCACCACGCCCTGGAGGCCATGGAGGACCGCACGGCCGGCACGCCGGAAGTGCTGTTCTGCCACTTCCCCTGGGCCTACCCCGACCCGCTGGGGCCGACCGGCCGGCACATGGACTGGGGCCCGCACTATGACGGCATCGCGATGACCAACCGTGACTACGGCGAAGACTGGCTCGTCTACCCGGCGCCGTACGACCAGTACATCGAGTGCATCGATGCCGACGCCGACGGTCTGCCCGACGACGATCCGCGCGTGTGGATGGACGAAGCCCGGTTCGGCACAAGCCCGCTGCTGCCCGACACGGACGGCGACGGGCTGGACGACCTCGCCGAGTACAGCGCGTACAACTTCCGCGGCACGGACCCGGACAATCCGGACACAGACGGCGACGGCATTCCGGATGGGCAGGATCACCAACCCCTGCACCAGGTGTCAGAATATCTGCCCCTCATGCACTACCTCACGGCGGACGGAGCCGTAGGCGGATGGTGGTCGAAGCTGACGGACGGGTACTACTTCACGAAAAACGCGTCGGACTTCTCGCTGACGACCTACGCGGGTTACAACGACAGCGCCCTGTATTTCGCCTTCGTGTCGGACCGGAAGCTGCGATTCATGATCTCAATCGACGGCAGCGGCGAGGACGGCCGCTTCGAATCCCCCGTTCGCCACACGGCCGGCGCCACCGACACACTCAACCCGGACAACAAGGGCAACCACTACGGTGATTCATGGGCGGACGGCAATCACATCTATACGTATCACGGCGCGAGCACCGTGGAGGTATACGGGCAAGGCACGATCCCCGGCGCCCAGGTGGCCTCCACGCTGACGGGCGGAGTGTACGCCACGGAAGTGGTGATCCCCCGAGCGCTGCCGGCGGGCGCGGCGTACACCTGGTATCCGCCAGGGTCGGAAACACCCGTCGTGGACGGCCTCACGCTGGAACCCGGCCACGTCATCGGCCTGAACATCACGTTCTCAAACTACTCCGGCTCCAACGGCAGCGAGTACAGCGGCACATGGACGGGGCTGTTTGAAACGCACGGATTCGTCGACTTCATTCTTCAGGATTACGGCGATCCCGACTTCGACGGCGACTATGACCTGGCGGACGCCGCAGTGCTGCAGACGTGTTTCAGCGGCGCGGCCCCTCGGACCCCTCCCTGCATCGATATGGATTTTGACGACGATGATGACGTCGATCTTGACGACTACGCGAGTTTTGAGGCCCGACTGACCGGCCCACAATGATTGCTGAACCGGCGTTCAGCATAGCCAAGCAACACTCTGAATCCGGACGCGGTAGCTGCGTCCACAGGAGCACAGCATGACCAGCCGTTTGACCCGAACCCTCGGAATTTCCTGCCTCTGCCTGATGGCGGCCGGCCCGTACCTCGCGGCAACCCCGCCCGCCCGCGATGCCCTCACCGAAAACGCCGCGGCGCAGTGGGACTGGGACCTCGTCAACCCCTGGCAGTTTGAATCGTGGATCACCGACGACTCGACCCGCGTGAAGGCGGGCTCTTACTCTCTCAAGTATGAGACCGAGGGTGCGTTCGACACGTGGCTCTGGGCACCCGTCAACCGGGACGCGGGCTGGGACTTCACCGACGTGTCGCGATTCCGCTTCTGGGTCTACGCGGTGAACAACAACATGGGGTTCCAGGACGTCGGCCCGCGGATTCGCCTGGGCACGGACGAGGAGAACTACGCGGAGTTCTACCCGCCCACCAACCTGCTGAATGACGCCCGCAACCAATGGATCGAGATCGAGGTGCCCATGGCGGGCGACTCCACCTGGACGCGCACGGACATCGGCACCAACGGCCTCAGCGCAAACAGCAACGGCATCGTCGAAGTCAACTACATCGAAATCCACTCCGACACATGGGACGCCGGGTTCACGCTCTGGTTTGACGACTTCTCCTTCGAGACCACGCCGGTCCCGGTGGACGACCTGACGGCCATCGCGGGCAACGCCAAGGTCTCGCTGCGGTGGCTGCCCTACGGAGCGTACGCGGCGTTCGATCACTTTGCCGTCTACCGGTCGACGAGCCCGTTCTCATCGGTGAACGGGTTGGCGCCGATCGCGACGATCAGCAACCCTGCCGCCACGACGTACGTCGACAACACCGCGGTCAACGGAACGCACTACCACTACGCCGTAACCGTGGTGGCGACCGGCGGCGACGAAGACAAGGACGTCGCTTCGCTCGGCCCCCGCACCCCGCGAGATGAAACCGATCTGCACGTTCTGTACATCGAACGCACCCCGCGCTATCCGCGCTATGCCCCCACGTACACCGGGTACAACATCACCGAACCCAGCGGCTACGGCCCCTACCACATCACGGCGGCCACCGGCCTGGGCGAAGGGCAGACCGGCGGCGAGCAACGATTCCCGAACGTCGGCCAGACGGTCACCTACACAGTCCACATCCGCAACCGCGGAACGAACACCATGGCGGGACCCGTGGCGGGCACCTGGCGGTACGACGGGGCGGTCGTCGGGACGGCGAGCATTCCGGGACCGCTGGCTCCGGGCGCGACGGCCGCCGCCGCCATCACCCGCGTCTGGGACGGGCAGCCGCATGACTTGACGTTCACCATCGACACGGCGGACGCCCGGCCGGGCAACAGCACCCTGACCATCGACACCAATGCGGTGGGTTACCTGAGCTACTTCGATCGTTCGTACGAAGAGCACCATCGCGAGGACAGCGCCAACTATCCACAGGCCACCTCGGATGACTTCGTCTACTGGCTTCACCTGCACGTACAGAGAATGAACGAGATGTTCGAGGCCGCCGGCTCGGACAAGCGCGTCCGGTTCGACCGCCTCGAACCGCTGGACGACTACGATGCGGACCCGCCGGTCGACACGATCTACTGGGCGGTCTTCCCGTTCCGCTACCGCGCGGGAGAGGGAAGCCTCCGCTACAGCGGCTACTATCACCCCGACGTGGACATCGACTACGGCCTGCTCCACGAGAAGGGCCACCAGCTCGGGCTCATCGACATCTACCAGCTCGACGTCAGCGGCGACGATAACGACGTCTCCGGGCAGGGTTATTCCGCCGTGCCCGGCCTGATGCACGGCTGCAGCCCCTTCTTCTCCCTCCACTCGGCGCTGGCCATGAATCACTGGTACGACAAGGCGCACGGCTATTACGGCCAGTACATCTACTCGACGCCGAACCACGTGCGCATGCGATTCATCGGCGTGGACGGTCAGCCGCTGACCGACGCCACCGTGAAGATGTACCAGCTCAACATCATCCCGGACGTAGGCAAGCGTATCTCCAACCAGATCAAGGCCCAGGGAATCACCGACGCCAACGGAGAATGGGTCCTGCCCAACGTCCCCATCGACACGGGCCTCGTCCCGACGACCTACGCGGGCGACACGCTCAAGCCCAACCCGTTCGGATACCTGGCCGTCGTCGCCTGGAACGGCCTGCTCCACTTCCGCGTCGAAAAGGACGGCGGCGTGGACTATGCCTGGCTCGACATCGTCGAAGTGAACAACGCCTACTGGCAAGGCCAGACCGACGTGGCCACCTTCGAGCGAAACGTCGCCGTCGGCGGAGCGCCGCAGTTCATTCCGCCCGCGGACATGACCGAACTGAACGTCTACGACTGGACCGGCTGGGCCCAGGGGGGTAACGGATGGGCGTATGATGAAACGGCCGCCGGCCTCCACCCCGTCGGAGCGGGCTCCATCCGCTTCGAGACGGACGGAGGTGGTGACACGTCCATGCGGTACCCGGCCACGGTCACCGCCCGCTGGGACCTCACGCGCTCCACAACGCTCAACGTCCGCTTCCGCAGCATCAACAACAACACCCCGACGTTCCAGAACGGCAGCCCCTGGATTCGCCTTCTCGACAGCGAGAACAACTACTTCCAGTACCAGTACTACAGCGGAAGCTCGCCGCTCGACAAACTTGCCGAGACCCTCAATACCTGGCGAACGTATGCAATTCCGCTCAACGCGCCCGCCCCACCAACAAACGGATGGGGCCGGACCGTCAGCGGCACCCCCGATCTGGCGAACATCCAGTACATCGAGATCCACGCCGACACGTGGGGAGCCGGATTCACCCTGTGGGTGGACGGATTGAGCTTCACGCCGCGCCCGTTCTGCCACGGCGACGGCAACCGCGATTCGCGCATCGACCTCCGCGATTTCGCCCAGCTCCAGGAGTGCTTCGGCGCGAGCGGCTCCTTGGCCGGCACGGTCTGTGAAATCTACGATTTTACCGGCGACGACGCGATCACCGCGGACGACTACGCCGACTTCGCAGCGGCGATTACCGGCCCCGACACCCCGCTGGAGGAATGCCACTAAACCGACGAGGCAACGCGTGCCGCGGAGCAGCTCCGCGGCACGCACGCCCGTCGCCTCGATTTACCGCCCGGATCCTTCTCGCGGAACTACCCCGTGCGCCCGATTCACGGTAGGCTGACGGCGTGACCGCACGGATTCCATCCCGAGCAGCCGCGACAGGCCCCGTCTTCGCCCCGCTCACGCCGCGCATCACCCCGCCCGGCACCTTAGCCCCGCTTCTGCAAATCGCCGCCAGGGCCGACTCGCAACCGCACATCGACGCCGACCCGGAACGCGACTCGCTGCTCGCCGAGTACCGACGGTGCTTCCGAGAGCAGTTTCTGCACGACGTGGCCTATAACCTTGCCGCGATGGAGCAATGGCACGAGCAATCCGCTACGGCACACCGCACGGCCCCACCCGGCCTCGTGCGGCTTCGACGGCTGGCCCACACGATGCAACACACCGACCCTTGGGCGAGCACCAGACAGGAAATGCAGCATGAAGGCGCTGCCCAGGCGTTCTACTGCACCGCACTATCGCTTGCGAACGCACTTCTGCGTGCCGAGCAGGGCGGCGCGTATCGGGCCGCACAGACCGTTCCATCCCTCGCCCAGAGGCTTCTCAACGAAGTGGAGCGCGCCGTTCCCGGCCCCCTCACCGCGGGCCCGTTGAGCGGGCTGCTGCCGGTCTTCTGCTATCACGCCTGCCGGCAAATCATCCCGGTCCTGCCGTACCGCAGGGCCGCCTTCTTCGACCACATCCACAAAATCGTCTCGAACGGCGTCCTTCGCCGCCTGACGCCGGGAGAAGGCCCCGTCATTCAACGGCATGACCCGGCCGGTGTCCTGTCGGGCCCGGAGTTCTTCGACCCCCGCACCGGCGGCACGAGGCACAACATCATCCTTGCCTTCTCTCATCGGCACCCGACATACGACCTGCCGATCCTGGCCGAGACGCTGCAAGGCGTGCCCTTCGGGCTCTGGGCCACCGGACTCCACTTTCCTCCGGCGGCCCAGCGGGATCCGCAGTTCGTTCTGGTATATCCCGGCGCCAAGGAGTCGCTGAAGGCGCCACTCGCCCGGTCCGTGGCGATACTCGAGCACGCCCGGCTGCCCCTCCTCATCGCCGTCGATGGAATTCCGCCCAACCTGCTCTACGGCCAGCAGGCACGCATCAAACGCGGCATCCGGGTCCTGACGGATCACCTTCAGACCGGCGCCTCCCGCGGCCGAAAGACGTTCATCGTGCCCGTCAGTCTTGACGACACCATAGCGTTCATCCACGGGCGGGAAACGACTGTCCACGTAACCTTCCACCCGCCGATCTGCGCAGACGACATATCGCCCGCCCCGCTCCCGCCCCGACCGGATCAACTGAACTGGGCAGACCCCCTGCTCAGCCACCTGGAATCCCTGTTTCTCACGCGGACGGGTCAGATGCGACACGGCTGGCGAACACCCTGTGTCGCGCAGGCGGTGCGGGCCGTCCATGCAGCCCGTCGCAGCCGGTTGCAGCAGGTCTTCGCCCCTTCTCTGCTGGATCTGTGCCGATGGGGGCCGATTGCAGATTCCGCGGGCTAGAAGCCGCTTCAGAATCCGGATTTCACACACTCGCCTCCACACTCCGGCCTTGACGTTGCCGGGCGACCGGCCCGCACCAGCCCTTACGCACCGAGGCGGCGATTGGGACAGTTTGTTGACAACGTGGGACGCGGTTGTCTAAGATCGTGCGTTTTCCGGAGCGGTTCTCCGTGCCCATGCCTGGCAAACCCCAGCCTCCGCCCGGCATCGGGAAAGGACGGTTGTTATCCCTTTGACCCAGCCAGACCCAAAGCCGTTCGTATTGGCCTGTCCGTTCAAGGGCGGGCTGGCCCGTTTCCTCTTCCGCTTGCTGAAACGGCCGATCGCGACCGTTCTGCACCTGGACGAGGCAAACCGCCGCTATGCCCGAGTCATGGAACGGACCGAGCCCGAGGACTTCCTCGAACGGACGCTCCTCGAGCTTGGAATCCGCTACGAAGTGACACCGGAGCAACTGGCCGGCATCCCCGCGAGCGGGTCACTGATCGTGGTTTCCAACCATCCGCACGGCGCGCTGGACGGGCTGACGCTCACTCGCGTCGTCAGGCGGGTGCGACCGGACGCCCGCGGCTGGTCAAACTTCATCCTCCGCTGCCTCGAACCCCTGCATGAGTCCATGATCTTCCTCGACCCGTTCGGCCGGCCCGAGTCGGCCCGCGTGAACATGGCCGCCATCAAGGACAGCATCGCCCTGCTGCGCGGCGGCGGGGCGCTGGTCATTCAGCCCGCGGGAATGGTCTCCCACCTGCGTCTTCGCCCGGGCACGCTCGCCGATCCGCCCTGGAGCGACACCGTCGTGCGACTGGTTCGCAAGACGAAGGCGTCCGTGTTGCCCGTGTTCATCGAGGGTCGCAACAGCATCTGGTTTTACCTGGCCGGTCGCATTCACAAGCGGCTGCGCACACTCCTCCTGCCGCGCACGTTCTTCCGCTCTCGCGGGAAGGTCATGCGCATCCGCATCGGCAGGCCCATTCCATACGCCAAGCTGGACTCGTTCAAAGCCGACGAGGACATGCTGAATTACATCCGGATGCGCACCTACGTGCTCGACCCGCACAACGGGCGGGCAAAACCGCCCCGCGCACTCGATCTGCCCGAGCCCCTGCCCACCCCGAAAGAGATTGTCCCGGCGGTACCCACCGATCGGCTCGTGGCCGACCTCCGGTCACTCGACGACGAACAGCGACTCGTCGAAAGCGGGGAGTTCTCCGTCTGGATGGCCGGTGCCGATCAGATCCCGCACATTCTGCAGGAAATCGGGCGGCTGCGCGAGGTGACGTTCCGCAGCGCCGGTGAGGGGACCGGCGCGTCTATCGATCTGGACCGGTTCGACTCCCTGTACGAGCACCTCTTCGTCTGGAACACGCAGAAGCAGGAGATCGTCGGCGCCTACCGGCTCGGCCGCACGGACCGCATTCTGCCCCGGTACGGACGCGACGGTCTCTACACGTGTACCCTGTTTGACATCCCCATGGACCTGCTCGACGAGATCAGCCCGGCCCTGGAGTTGGGCCGCTCGTTCGTGCGCGCGGAGTACCAGCGCCAGCACTCGCCGCTGGCACTCCTCTGGCGCGGAATCGGGCTGTTCGTGGCCCGCAGTCTCCAGTACAAGTACATCTTCGGGCCCGGCAGCATCAGCAACGCCTACCAGAGCATATCCCAGCAGATGATGCTCGCGTTTCTCCGGGCTCACTCTCACCTCACCGCAAGCCGCTACCGCGTCAAGGCCAAGAACCCGCCGCACTGGCCGAGGCAGGACGCGGTAGAGACCGGCAGCCGCCTCATGCAGGGGGTCCAGGAGCTCTCGGCATTGATCTCGGAGATCGAGGCGGACGGCAAGGGCGTGCCCGTTCTTCTACGGCAGTATCTTCAACTCAACGCGAAGTTCCTGAGCTGGCACCGCGACCCGACCTTCGGAAACACGCTCGTGGGCCTCATGCTGGCCGACATGACCACAACCGACCCCCGCCTCCTCGAACGCCACATGGGCAAGGAAGGCGCCGCACGCTTCATTGAGTATCATCGCTCGCGATCGACCGTCGGTTCCGCTCAGGCCTCCGCCAGCCCCTCCCGAATCGCGTAGCGCGCCAATTCCACGCGATCGTGGATGCGCAGCTTGCTCATCAGGTTCGTGGAGTGCTTGTCCACGGTCTTCGCGCTGATGTGCATGATGTGGGCGATCTCCTTCTTGGAAAGGCCGCGCGCAATGTACCGCAGCACCTCCACCTCCCGCGTGGTCAGCGTCGAGACCAGCGACTTCGCATCCTCGCTCAGGCTCGCCCCGTCCCGGTCCACCACGATGCGCGCCCGCACCTCCTCCGAAAAATAGGCGCCGCCCGACGCCACCTCGCGGATGGCCGTAATCACCTTCTCCGGCGGCTCCCGCTTCGTCAGATAGCCCCGTGCCTTGACGTGCAAGGCCTGCTGAACGTACCAGTCGTGCAGGAAAGCGCTGAGAAAGATGACCCGTGTCTCGGGACGAAGCGAGGAGATTTCCCGGGCCGCGTCGAAGCAGATCATCCCCGGCATGTCGATGTCCATCACCACGATGTCCGGGTTCTGATCAAGCGTCATGCGAATGGCTTCACCGGCATCGCCCGCCCCGCCCACCACTTCCAGCCCCGGCTCTCGTTTCAGTCGCTCGGACAAGGCGCCGCGCACGAGAGCGTGATCGTCCACAATCAGAACTCGGATGTTGCCGTTCATATCCGCTCTCCCACCTGATCCCGCGACTCGGCCAGAACACGACGGATCATTGTCGCCAGGTCCGCCATCTGAAACGGCTTGCGCAGCAGATGCACGTCCTGCTGCGGCGACGTCTCCACCCCCAATTCGCTGCTGCCCGTCGTGACCACGACGGGAATCCGGACCCCCGCCTCCCGCAACTCGCGCAGGCACGCCTCTCCGCTCATCCGCGGCAGGTCCAGGTCCAGCGCGATCAGACGGATCGCTCCCGGGCTCTCAAACAAACGCTGCATCGCCTCCGCCCCGTCCCGGGCCTGCAACACGTCGTACCCGCGCGATCGCAAAGACGACGTGACAATCGCCCGCACGTGATCGTCGTCTTCCACCACCAGCAGTGTCTCCCCCCGCCCCGCGAC
>JAFGJQ010000180.1 GCA_016929015.1 Phycisphaerae bacterium
ACGGTTCACCCCCACGTGCGTGGGGAATACCTGTGCATGTGCCGTTATTGTGGTGCCCTGGAGCGGTTCACCCCCACGTGCGTGGGGAATACTGTTCCCAGACGAACGCGCTGCGATCGCGGCCCTGGTTCACCCCCACGTGCGTGGGGAATACGATGCCGATCTTCTGCTGGTCGACGCGGTGCTGCGGTTCACCCCCACGTGCGTGGGGAATACTACGTCGCCGTCCGCGTCAACGTCGAAGTACGCCGGTTCACCCCCACGTGCGTGGGGAATACTTGTCTATGTCTGCCTGGGAAATGACCTTGAAGCGGTTCACCCCCACGTGCGTGGGGAATACCAAAGCGCTGCCGACAGGCGCGCCAGAAGTCGTCGGTTCACCCCCACGTGCGTGGGGAATACGGCGACGGCGACGGCGACGGCTGAGCACGGCTTCGGTTCACCCCCACGTGCGTGGGGAATACACTCGAAATCTACTCCCTTTTCCGCGTTTTTGCCAGAATCAGACCCTCGAAGTCCACGAGGTCGCGATCCGGCCTCCCGCACGTGCGCACGGCGTAGCCCTGCGGCGTGTTCGTCGTGTACACCATGATCCCTGCCCCGGTCTTGACCGACTTCTGCACTCGATCCCACAGCTTGTCGCGAACCAACGCCGAGAATCGGCCCACGAATACCCCCGTCTTGGGCTGAATCATCCACCGCGTCAGCTCACCACGCAGCCCGGGCGTCACACGCTCAAGAATCAGGATCACCATAGTTCCGCCCTCCCGAAAGCCCGTCCCCTTCCTCTCCTCCCCCATCCGGGTCCCACAGCGCCCCGGGCGCCGCTCCGTCCTCATCAAAGCTCTCGTCGATCCGGACGGGCCGGCCTTCCACGTTGAGCACGTCCTGAATGTCCTCGATGATGCGGCCCAGCAAGCGGGAATGCCCGAACCGGTCGCGGCAGGCGATTCGCATGTTCCGCTCCACGTCCGTCAACACGGTGGCGGCCACCTCAAACGCCGCCGGAACGATCAACTCCACCTTGTAGAAATCCGCAACGTCATACACGAACGAGAGTTGCTTGCCGGTGTGAATGAACCCGATGGCCGGCGAATACCCCGCCGACAGAATCGCCGCGTGCGTCAGCCCATAAAGGCAGGCATTACCCGCAGACAGCGCCCGGTTCACCGGGTCGGCCGCTCCCCAATTGCCGCGCTGGTAGAAGCGGCCCTGCCATGGCACGCTTGTCGCCAGGCTCGCCTTGGCGTACGCCTCACGAACGCGCACGCCCTCCTTGCCGCGAATCTGCTGGAGCGTGAGCCCCGGGTCCAGCCGCCCGCCGAACCGCTTTTCGTACATCCGGCGTACCACCGCCAGCCGCTGGTCCGGGTCCAACGCCAGGGCCGCCTGACGAAGCAGAAGGCGTGCGCTCCGCGTCCCGCCCGTGCTGTGGGCATACATGCGCACGCCCTCCTGGCCGACCCACGCCGCCAGGCAGTTGTTGTCCGCCAGCGCCTTCACCGCGGCATGGGTGATCCGCGTGCCCGGCCCCAGCATGAGAACGGCCAACGCCGCGGCCGGGACCGGAGTGAAACCGTCCTGGTCATGCACGGCCACCGACATCTCGTGCTGATCGATGCGGGCGTTTTCGACGTACAGATACCCCAGGCTGTCCTCGAACCTGGGCAACCGATGCAGATCGTCCATAGCTTCTCCTCCCCATTGGCTACCACGCTATTCACTTGCCAAAGAGCCACACCCCTCCAGTATGCCCCCTTCAGCCCCCCTCGCGCACCGGTGCCACGGAGAGCAGCCCAAAGCCGAAGGCCTTGGCCGGCCCGATGCCCCGGATAAGCGTCTCGCGAAACGCTGCCGAGTCGCGCACGCGAAGTTTCCCCTCATATCGAACGGATCTAAGGCACTGCCCCTCGCCCCGGCTCGCCGACTTGCTGAAGTAGACAAATCCCGGCTGAGTTTCCCACGAAGTCTGAACGGTGAAACCACAACGCTCGGAGCGCCGCGTCAGCCACTCATCCAGCTTGCCTGTTGGCACAGGCACGCGTTTTCCTGCCCACCGTCCATCAGTAGGTTCTCCATCAGCGTGGAGAGAACTCTCGCGCAGCCGGCGCGTCGGGTTGGCAAGCAGCCGGAATCGCAACAACGTGCCGGTTGAAAACGAGAGTTCTGCCTCACGCGGCTCCGATGGCGGGGCATGCAGAAGATACATCGCGTTCTGGAAGGCATATCCCCAATCCGGTTTCACGCCAGATTGTGTGACGATGACGACGCTGCCCCCCGGATGGGGGTCAATCCGGAACAGAAATGCCTGATCCGTTGTGCGGCTTGCATGAACGTGGGCAAACCCGTCCGGATCGTACGGCTTGAGAAACTCCGGATCATCTCGCTTTCTGGCATCATTCGGGAAAGCCATGCAAAGCCGCTGGTGTACGCGATAGACATTCCGCAACCAGAGACGCCCCGGCCTCGGGCGGTCCGGATTGTCACCAGTATCAATGAGCAGATAGGAGTGATACATGATCATTCGACCTCCTCGGCGCTAAGCCGTCGACGTCGAGTCTCCAGCGAACGAAACCGAATGATCTCCTCGCGCCTGGCAATAATCTGGTCGCGCCATTGCCTGTCTTCGGGGTTGATCCGGTCGAGCCCCATGCCCATCCCGTACTCGATCATCGTCACCGCGTCGTGGCAGAGCCGGCAGAGCGAGCGTAAATCATCCTGCTCCTCATCGCCGCCAGCGCGGCGGTAAGTCACATGCTGCACCGTCGTCGCCGGAGACTTGCAGAAAACGCATAGGCCATGATCGGATTCCAGGCGAGCGATTCGACGCCTCTTGTACTCGCTGTTCCTGTAATCAGCTCGCGGTCTTGGGGGCGGGGGAGTGCGATGCTGAAGCGCCGCGCCAACGTCTACCGTCACCGCGTCCCGCATCACCAGCCGCGGATGATGCACCGGCGGATCGAACGAGAACGGCGCGTCATACCAGACCTCGGCTTCGTCGGGAGCGATGTCTGTGTCGTTCGTCTGCCGCCATTCGATCAGGCATGGGAGGTTGATTGGCCCGTCGGATGCCGCATCGCCCCTGTACCGTGGACACCACGGCACCTCTTCCAACGCTGGCTTCAAACTCCCCTTGCCTGCCATTGGGTTCGTCCACGTTTCGTCCTGTCGCGGCCGCGCAAATACCGGCACCGACGGCGGGCATGATTTCCGCCCCAGATACAATTGCCACTTGGGCTTCTGCAATGCCCCGGCAATCCTCTCGACCAGCACTGCATCCCCCTGCAGGGCGACGAGAAAACTGGCGTCGGCCAGATACTCCCGCCGGGTGATGAGCGTTCCTTGTGCACCCGTTTTGACCCCACCTGCCGCCGTGGTCATGCCGGTTCGCGCGCCAACCGTCTGGTAGTCCCACCAGCGCGTCGCCGCTCGGTCGATGCGCACGCCCATGGCTAGTCCGTTAAGCTCTGCCAGCCTTTCCCTTGCGGCCACACGCGATAGTCCCATTGCACAGCAGATCAGCCCGACCACCCCAGATTTCGTCGGCGCCTCCATGCTCCGGCGAATGACAAACTTGGACGTGTCGCCCCACGCCTGAAGCGGGCCTTCGAGGCGAAGAAACACCGTGCTGTGCTCAGAGTTGCCGGAATTCATCGTACCGCCTCAACAGCTTGCGCACTGTTCACCGCTTTCATGGCACGCTTCACGAAGTCGCCGAAGTCTCCTGTGCTGCCGTCGCCATCAATCATCGGCTTCTCGCGATTGTCTCCGACGTAAGTGAGCGGATATCGGTTGGACGGCGAGAACCAGAAGCGTTGTGCCTCGATACCATAGCCATTGGCGATGTCATGAACATACTGCCCAAGCCGGGCAATGCTCTCACCGATCAAGCCACGCTCCGACTTATCCGGCACAGGATTGGCAAATGCGTTGGCATAGCTCACAGGTGTGGGCGAATCTCGCTTTATTTCAACAAGTATCCCATCCGGGCAGTTGAACGCGGCGTATGCGTGCTGCTTGCCAGAAGGATTCGCCTTTGCGGCCCCCTCAAGAAAGCACTTGATCGTCGTAGTGGCAAGGTCCACATCACCGTCAAGACTCTCCACCAGTTGCTCCCAGTCAATGCAGAAATGCTTGTAGAAGCACGCAGAATTGAAGACGGCCTCGTTGACGTGACCGGCACCGGCGTCTTGCCCGCGAACATCATCGGCCGCGGTGAAATAATCGATCTCATTCACTACTGCGTGAGTAGAAATGGCGTGTGCTGCGGAAAGAGCAGCCTCGACGGTGAACTTGCCTTTCAGACACTCGAACGGGCCCTTTGCGTCAAACTCCGTCATGCGTCCGCAAAGGGCGATATCGGGCGTCTTGACAAACTTCCTGATGGCGCCGGCGAAGGCAGCTGCAAGGTCATCCGCCTTCTTCTCCTTCACCGCTTTTCCCATCTCATTGATGGCAGATCTCGGGAGGAAAAATAGGATGTCGAAGGTGCTCTCATCCTTTAGCCCAACCCCGCCATCCTGGAAGACCTTGCGGATCGCCCTGAGATGCTCCTCGCTGGGCTCTTCGCCCTTGTCAGCGGCGGCTCTTCCAATCTCCTCGATCAGCCGCCGCGTCCGTACGCCGCCGTCCTTCTCCAGCGCCGCTGCAAATTCCGGGCTTCGACGGATGCTGCGTTTGAGGCACTGACTCGAAATGCGCGCCCGGGTCGCGCCGCCGAAGATGCAGGTTTTGGGCGCGCCGAGGTCGTCGCGGTTCAGGTTTGACGGGCTGTAGTTCTGGATCATGTGAATCTCAATCAGCATGGCGGTCTCCTTGCAGTTGATGGTTCGCTGCGTACAGATACTCGCACGCCCACAGATCCTGCGGCGTGCGGTGCGCTTCGCGGCAATGGACCAGTTGCTCGTGTGTCTTCAACCGGTGCTTCTGACGTGTGTCGTCCAGGTTGAATTCCCTGTCCCAGAGCGACAGGTCGTCGAGGAGCAGCGCCCAGTCGATGCCCTGCGCGCCGCGCGCGTGAGCCACACGCCCCTCAACCGCCCGCGCGACCTCGCCCAGAACCCACCACAGGTGCGGCTCGACAGAGGCCAGCGTAGAACAGAGCAGGGCATCAAAGCGGCGGCGGAACTTCCGGGCAGCGATAAACTCGCTCTTGGCAGGTTCCTGATCAGGCGGCCGCGAACTCAGAAGCGCGCCCACACGGCAGTGAGGTCGCGGCGGCTCACACATGCCCAGCACGCCGGGCAACGAAGCCCCCGGGCCTTGCTCGACACTCCGGTGCGGCACGCAACACGCACCGTAGAGTTTCGCTACCAGCCAGCTCGGCTCGCGGCGGGGCACGGACGGACTCTCGTTCCGCAGGGGCCACCACAAGCCGGTGAACAGGTCGAAACCCTGAAGGCACGCATCAAGAGGCCGGCCTGCGAGTGAGCGCAGCCGTGATCGCTCGCCCTCCTTGAGATTCTGCAGCCGCTCAATGAACGTGATGGATTGACTCATGTCCCACCTTGCTTCCTACGTTGCGAAAGCTTCGTTATCTCCGCGTGCAGTTGCTGGCGGACGTGCCCGATTGCTTCGCGCCGGCGCAGCGACGAACCGCGGGTCGTGGAGGCGACAACCTGTTCGACCAACGGCTGATAGACTTCATGGAGGAACTCTGTGTCGTCTGGCGTTGCATCGGATTCATTCAGCGTGGCAAGAATCCGCGATTCCGTATCCGGCGTCGCCAGTACAATGGCCGCGCTGATTTCGGGATGCTGACAATCCGGATTGGGGGTGACTTGTTCCACCAAGCCACGCAACTTGTTGCTGCAATCATTCGTAAGCTCGGCTCGCATGCCCGCAGCGGGGTTTGGCAGGCTGACAGAAGTGGCATCCTGGAAAACGAACTTGTTGACGACGGGGCCGATAGCCACGACCTTGCCGCTCCGCGTCCCACGGAGGTGGAGAGCATTCCGCCAGAATCTTGATGCGTGCGCAGCGACATCCGCACTCAGACCCGGGAGTGATATGGCCTCACCGTCCGTCAGCAAATGGGGATCGGCGTCCCAGAACTTCTTCGTCTTTGTGTCCCCGTCCCCCAACTGCTTCTGTTCGTCGGCAGTTGCCTTTCGAGTGACTGCCCTGATGGCTTCTTCTTTGTTCGTGGAAATCAACTCGTAAAACATCCGAGCGATCCGCTGCTCGTCTGTTTCTCGCGATTGACCTACCGCGAGCAGCGGATTCCCCACAGCGGACGCTTCCCTCAATTCCTCCATCCTGCACGCGCGAATGAGTGGAGCGTTCTTCACAAGCCTCTTTGCGTTCCGACTCTCTTGGTCCTTTGCTTTTGGGTTGTAGCCGTGCTTCTTGAGTTCCGCCTCAACCGCCTTCGCGAACTGCTGACCACCCGTCGTGGGCGTCGGCCAGCCGCCTTCGTTGCAAACACTCGCGATCAGCACGCCGGAACTGCCGCAGTTGGTACAGAAGCCTTCCCCGCTTGCGACATTCAACCACAACTTGCGAGGCCGCCAGGCTAGATTGGCCACAGCACCCGGGGAATCCGGAGCTGCATTCGATAACCACGGCGCTTGTTCGGACCGTGCAATTGCCTCCGGCGCATTCGCAACAAGGGTCAGCAGCAGGTTCTTCCTTTGAGTAATCGCATAGGCCGCAGTCCCCGGGTTGACTGATGCGGGGTAGTAACGGTTGGCCGGCGCCCAGACCGATAGCCGTAGGATCCCCATCGTGCAGCACGCCGGGCAGAACCCGTAGGAGCCGTCATGCACGACGTGACGCATGTGGTTCACTGATTGCGCTCCCGGAAACTCCACCAGCAGGTCGGCAATCGCACGAGCTTCGATGCCCTTCAACGATGCGTCCTGATAGAACCGCGATTCGTCGCCGAGCAGGTCAAAGGCAGTCTTATGGTCGTCCAGCTTGGCCAGCCAGTCTTCAGCAATGCCTACACTCCCGTCGCCCTGGGTCGCGAGCGCAGACTTTGCGTCATCCTTGGACCACAGCAACACCGCTAGCAAGAAACGCAGCAGCGCCACGTTGTCCATCGGGTTGGACGCCGCGATCTGCCGGATACTCCCGGCCTCTGTCAGCGCCTTGCGGATGCCGACACGGTCAAATGTGCCGTTGGTTCGGAGAATCGGAATCCACTTCTCGTCCAGAAGGTTGAAATGCATAAGCGTGTCCCTTCTGAGATTGGGTGTTTACGACACCTACGATACCGCCAGGCCCCGGGGGCTGCAAAGCTACCCGGGGATTGCCCTTACTACAGGCAGCGTACCACGGGGGGCCGACAACCTGTGTCGGACCTGCGTGTTTTTTTCTCGCCGGTTTCGCCATGAGCCCGTCCGCGCCCCGTCGTCCCGACCAGTCGGGACTCCTCTTCCTTTTTGTTTTTTGCTTTCTGTTTTTTGTTTTCCCTCGCCTCCGCCCCGACCAGTCGGGATTCCTCTTCGTTTTTGCTTTTTGCTTTCTGCTTTTGCTTTGGCCGCCGCAGGCGGCCCCCCCCAATCACAAGACGAGCCTCGCTCGCCCCGTTCGCTTCCCCCACCCCCAGCAGCGAACACCCAAAGCTTCTCAACTCCGCGCATCTTTCCCATTCCCCTTCGTGCCTTCGTGCCTACGTGCCTTCGTGCCTCGCTTCCCCGCTTCTTTTAACTTCTTGCCCGAGCATCTGCCCTCCAAACCCCGACATTTCACCTTTTAGCCCCGAAATTTCGGGCAAGACCGGCCAGCCAGGCAAGCTGGGCAACCCGTTTCCTGCCGCATGAAGAGGCATAAGCATGGGCGCTCATGCACTGCACGCCCGCAAGCGAACGCGTGGTTACAACATGCAGACGGGACGTGTGATTCCCGACCAACGTGGATAACGAAACGCCGCCAAGACGCCAACCCTCCCTCGCGGAGCCTGCCCTGTGCGCCGGGATGCCTCTTCCTTCGTTTCTCCGTTTCTGCGACCGGCTTGTCTTTGTGGAACCGGCTTTCTCGCCCCGGCGAGTCGCCTGCGGAGACCAGCCGGTCATTCCCGACTATACTCCCGGCATGGCCAAGACCGACGCCGAACTCGATCGCCGCATGATGGCCCGCGCCCTGCGCCTTGCACGCCGCGGCCAGGGGCGGGTGGAGCCCAACCCCATGGTCGGCTGCGTGCTCGTGCGAGCCGGACGGATCGTGGGCGAGGGCTGGCACCGCCGGTTCGGCGGCCCACACGCCGAGGTCGAGGCGCTGCGCCGCGCCGGCCGCCGCGCCCGCGGAGCGACAGCCTACGTCACTCTCGAACCCTGCTGCCACCACGGCAAGACCCCGCCCTGCACAGATGCGCTGCTGCACGCCGGCGTTTCGCGCGTCGTGGCCGCCATGGTGGACCCGAACCCGCTCGTCCGCGGCCGGGGCATCCGCCGGCTGCGCAACGCCGGCGTGCGCGTGGATGTCGGCCTGTTGGAGGACGAGGCCCGGTCCCTGAACCGCCCGTTCTGCACGCGCATCGAAACCGGCCTGCCCTACGTCATCCTGAAATGGGCCCAGAGCCTTGATGGCCGGATCGCCACGCGCACCGGCCAGTCGAAGTGGATCTCCTGCGAGGCCTCACGTCGGCGGGTCCACCAGTTGCGGGCGCGCATGGACGCCGTCCTCATCGGCTCCGGCACCGCGCTGGCCGACGACCCCATGTTGACCGCCCGCGACGTGCCGGTCCGCCGCGTGGCGACCCGGGTTGTCCTGGACTCCCGGCTGCGCCTGCCCGTCTCGAGCAAGCTGGTGCAGACGGCCGGGCAGTTCCCGACCCTCGTGTTCACCTCCCGCAAGGCCCTCACGGCGCATGGCCGGACGGCCACCTGCCTGAAGAGTCACGGGGTTGAGTTGATTGCCTGTCCCACCGGCCGCACCGGCATCGACCTTCGATGCGCCCTCCGCGCGCTCGCGCGCCGTGGCGCGACCAACGTGCTGGTGGAGGGTGGCAGCCAGATCCTCGGCTCCTTCTGGGATGCCGGATTGGCGAATGAAACATACGTATTCGTCGCACCCATCCTGCTTGGCGGCGCTACGGCAGTTCCTGCGTTGGGTGGCACGGGTACGTCTCAGGTGAGCAACGCTGCGTTGTCTTCACACAAAATCATGCGATGCGGCTCTGACCTGCTTTATCATTCTATTCTGTAATACGTTACCACGCCCTGGTCCTGTTGCGTGAGCGTTTCATTCCGGCATCGCTTTAAGTCAAATGCCTGCAACAGCCGATTCAGAGGATGGGACAGTCGCCTGGCCCTTGGCATCCGTACTATGCCGTAGGTCGACGTACGGGAGGTGGCGGGAAGGAAGCAGGAGGCAGGCATGTCGGTACGCATGAAAGAGGAGCCACGCGGGAGGCGTCTGGTTCCCCGGAACCGGCCGCAACCTCGTGCGGCAGAGACGGAAACGGAGCGGCAACTCGAACAACTCACGAATCGGGCGGTTGACGGCTTCGAGGAATGGGTCAACAACCTGCGCAAGCAGGTCTGTAGCGGCTCATAAGCTCATATCCAAGAGAAGCTTACATACAAGCGCGTTTCGTTTCGCGACGCGATGGAGGCAGGCGCAGGCGTAATCGGGCGGGCCACCATCGTTCTTGCCCAGTTTGCGTAGCCGGATCGACTTGACGCTTCTGGCGACGACCCCCATAATGACGATCCGGGAGTTTTCGCATGGTGCAGGATGTTATAACCTTCTATTCTGACGAAGGTTATAGAGAATCCCTGAGAGCCGCGTGCGAAGCCTTTGGTCGTGGCGGGCTGGTCGTCTTTCCGACCGAGACCGTCTACGGAGTCGGCGCGCGGGCGGACATGCCCGCAGCCGTGGATCGGCTGCGACGAGTCAAGCAGCGTGCGGATGAGCAGCCGTTTACCGTCCACATTGGCCGGCGGGACGATGTGGATCGGTTCGTTCCGAAGGTCAGCGCGATGGCGCGTCGGCTGATCCGGCGGGGTTGGCCGGGGCCGATCACGATCCTCTTTCCGGTGAATGCGGTCGGGGATGCGCCGATCGTGCAGGAACTGGGTACGGACGTGGCGAGTGCCCTGTACCACGAGGGATTGGTCGGGCTTCGCTGCCCGGACGACGATCGGGCCCGTGATCTGCTGAACGAGGCCGGCGGTCCGGTGGTGGCGGCCAGTGCGAACGTTGCCGGTCAGCCGGCCCCGCGGAACGTGGCCGAGGTACTGCGGACGCTGGAGGGGAAGGTGGACGTGGTGCTGGATGGCGGGCCGACGCGTCTGTCGGTGCCGTCCACGATCGTTGAGTTCAACGGAACGGGTTACAGGGTGTTGCGGCCGGGTGTGTACGATGAAGCGTCTCTTCGTCGTCTGACCGCGTTGAACCTTCTGTTCGTCTGCACGGGCAACACGTGCCGCAGCCCGATGGCGGCGGCGCTGTGCGGGCAGGTGCTGGCGGAGCGGGTCGGCGGCCAGGCGGACGCGTTGGCGGCCCGCGGCGTGGCCGTTCGGTCTTGCGGGGTCTTTGCGGCGGGCGGAGCGCCGGCATCGGCGGAGGCGGTGGAAGTAATGCAGCGGCGCGGTCTGGACGTGTCCGGGCATCGGTCCCAGCCATTGAGCCCGGAGCTGGTGAACCAGGCGGACCACATTTTCGTCATGACGCAGAGTCATTGGGACAGCGTGGTCCGAAGCATGCCTTCGGCGAAGGACCGTTGCCGGCTGTTGTGCGACGGTGAGGTGGATGATCCGATCGGCGGCCCCGTGGAACGATATGCGCAGTGCGCGGCGCAACTGGAAGCCGGCCTGCGTGAACGGCTGAAAGAGGTGGAGATATGAAGATCGCGCTTTCCAGCGACCATCGCGGGTTCGCCGCCAAGCAACACATGCTCGATGCGCTCCGTCGGGCGGGGCACGACATCCAGGACTTCGGCTGCGACACACCCGAGGTGTGCGACTACCCGGATCCCGGGTTGCGGGCGGCGGAAGCGGTGGCGACCGGCCAGTGCGACCGGGGCATCCTGTTCTGCGGGACCGGCATCGGCATGTCCATTACGGCGAACAAGGTGCGGGGCGTGCGGGCGGCGGCGGTCCACGACGAGCTTACGACCACGCTTTCCCGTAAGCACAACGACGCCAACATCATTTGCCTCGCCGCCGACCTGATGGGCGAGGAACTGATGCGGCGGGTGATCGACGTGTTTCTGAAGACCGATTTCGAGCGCGGCCGCCACCAGCGCCGCATCGAGAAGATCGTCGCCTACGAAAACCACAACGGCCAGGCGGGCTAAGCGCTTGCTCATCGCGCCGGCCTGGAATCCGCTCCAAAGGAACGCAAGCGTCTAGCCCGCGGCGTGAGCCCTGGGAAAACCGACACCCGCAAAGCAGAGTCCCAACGGGACGACAGTCCCTTCTGACGCCGTCACGGAGCAATCGGAGACGAGGATGAAGAGGATGATGTTCTTCTGCGGTCTCATGATTTCGGGCAGCATTCTGGTCGGATGTTCGCAGGAAACGGCCGCCGTCGATCTGCAGCACTCACCCGTTTCTGCATCGCGAATTCTGTTGCTCTACGACCAGTTGCGAGTGGGCATGAGTCAGGACCAAGTCGGAGCCATCCTGGGCCGGCCCCTGCATCACCCCCTGAGGCGGCCCGATGGAGAGGAAGATGCGTGGTACATCCGGGAGCCGGAGAGAAACCTGGAGGTGCACGAGTCCCCCTGGGGGCCGGGCGGCATCCTCGTGACATACAGAGACGGCAAGCTGATCAAGAAAGGCTACAATTCACGGTGGATCCGGCCAGAGCACCTGGAGGCGTACGAAAAGATAGGTGAACGCGAGCCGTAGAGCGTGCTGAAACAGGCGGCTTCGAAGGTCGGCCGGTGAGATATGGCGGATGAACTGTCGCCCGAAGTGGACCTGCTGGAGCGATTATCGGCGGAGGACGCCAGCCTGTACGACGCCGCGTTTGGCTCCTGCTGGGCGTTTCGGGATCTCTCGCACGCCAAGCACGCCGTCGGCGTCTTTGTCGAGGCCCAGGCGGTGGAGCTCTACGACAGGCAGTCGGACGCGCAGGTTGCCATCCCCTTCCACAGTGCCAGATGGATCATCCAGGACGATGCAAACTGAGAGAAAGATGCGCCGTACTGCCTCCGGCTGACCCGGAAGGGGTACAGGCAGTTTGTGGAGGACGGCGCGAGTTTCTTTGAGCGTCTGTTCCGCAAGCTGTGACAGACGAGGAGTCTTGCCCAGAACGGTCTTTGCGTGCCGAGATCGAATTGACAAGGCGGTGCGTTGCCATACACACTCGCCGCCTTTCCCCTGTCGTCAAGGGCCGTAGGCCCGACCGAGGACGGGCCGCGGCTTCAACGGCGGTTGCGCGGGCCATCCGTCCAATACGCGCCGGTCCCGAAGGGACCGACTGAATCCCACCTGTGATCCTCAAACGTTTGATGCGGAGGATGCGCCGGGATGCACGCTCTTGCTTTGCCCACTCGTGCCGCACGACCTCATCACCCATCACACGCCCGTTGTTCCGGCGAACCGGCCAGGATACCATGCCTATGTGTGCCCCAGGCCACGACGCGGGAACATGCAAGCGGGCACGCGTGGGTCCGGCAGAATGGGCGTGGCGTAATCGAATCGGTATCGCGTGAAACCAGGTGAATTATGGGCGAAGATCACGACGAGAAGCTCGCACAGGAGTGGTACGACCGCAAGACGTCGCATATGGAGAAGATCCTGGGCAAAGAGCACGACATGGTCGGGCATGCCATCATCCCCTATGCAATCGGTGGCGCGCTCGATCTGTACTACTACCCGAACGGCATCCCAGGGACCGCCATTGCGACGAAGGAACTCTGCGAAATGCCTGATGAGGGCTCGACGAACGACGTTTTCGAGTTGTACGAGCTCGTCATGTTCACGCGGCACGATCTGTGCATGGACGACTGGCGGGATGATGCCGCGCCATTCGGCAGAGCACACTCCAACATCAACCGCCTACTGAATCTCATCGCTCGCTACAGTGCCGAGGCGACCCTCAACCCGTGCGAAACGTGCGAATTCCCGGAGGAGATGGAGCACGTGGGAGGCAAGTGTCTGATCTTCGACGCGTACGGAAAGGGGCCCGAAGCGAGGGCGCCGTTCGGGTTGCTTGCGGTGATCGAGATCTTCCCGTCGGAAATGCAGTTCGCGCAGAAGCACGGCGGCGGCAAGTTGCTTTCGAGGCTGAAGCAGGCCAAGCACTACCCGTACTCGGATCTGGACCGCGAGCCGGTGGCGTGACCGGGAGGCGGGCTTGGGCGGATTTGAAGACAAGAGGCCGCGTGTCGCAGGACGGCCCCGACGCCCTGAATCGTGCGAAGACTCGACGGGACCGCGTGCCGTTCGGTGGAATCGGACATCGGGAGAATGAAGAAGAAGCGCGTAGTCATCACACTCTGCGGTTTGATCGTCCTGGTTCTTGCCGGGGTGGGTGTGTGGTGGCGGTGGGTTTTCGTCCCGCTTCCGTCGTACGTGCCGCACGACGACCACTGGAGACTGGTCGACAAGCAAACGACGCATTCCTGGGGCCGCCCTTGTGTGTACGGGCGGTACGAAGTGTCTCTTCCGGTCTCCGAAGCAGGCACGCAGTTGCGTGACATCATTACCGGGCTTCGGGAGTGGGAGCGGCTCGACGAGCGGACATCGGAGGCTATCGTGGCCAAAATCCGAGAGCGCTGGCCGCCGGAGATCGAAGTCACGCCCGATCGCATCATCATGGACGTGGCTCCTCTTCTCGGGTGGAAATTCGCCCTGCGGACGGATCTGCCGTTCGTGGTGTTGTCCTGGTATGGGTACGAAGAACCCACAATGCATCACCGCATCGTGGTCCGCATCATCGAGGCGGCCCCGGACAAGTGCATCGTGGAACTGTGGGGTTTCAGGATATTCGATCTTTGAGACGCGCGGGGTGCTCGTGGCATTTGCCCTCCGCCGGCCGGTTGACCGAAAGTTGGGGCTTGGACATCATAACCACGGGCAGTCATCGGCCACCGGAAGGAGACAATCATGACCGCTGTGTCCAGGGTGTTTGCAGCCGTGCTTTGCATCGCCTTGCCGCTCGGCGCGCTGAGCGGGTGCTCCTCTCCCGTTGTCAGCAGCCCGCTGGATGGAACAACATGGCGGCTGGTCGGCTGGTCGATCAGCTCCATTCACCCGGGCAGCGTCACCATTACGGCCGGCTTCGCCCACGGGCGGATCTCGGGCAACAGCGGCGTCAACAGCTACAGCGGCCCATACACGGTGGGTCCGGGCCGCGCGTTCTCGGTCGGAACGCTGACCGGCACGCTCATCGAGGGCTCGGAGGAGGCCATGCGGGCCGAGGCCGCGTACCTGATGCTGCTCGAAGAGGCGCGGTCTTACCAACGGGCCGACGACACGCTGACGCTGTACGACGAGGGCGGGAACGAATCGCTCATCTTCGAGACCTCGGACAAGTAGCGGCAAATGCTGGTTGGGGCACTGCTCGAGGAGCAGTGGCATACGATGGCTCACCACGTGGGAGCAAGTTGTCACTACTGCGATGGAGAGATTGTTCCAGTTTCTGGAGATTGCCCATATCGAGCCGCAAGCTCGACGCAAGGTATACCTTGCAGTCGTGGTATTCAGTGTCTTCGTGCTGCTGTTGGCGATCCGTCTGGTTCGTGTGATCCCAGGGGATGAGAGTGCGGCGTTCAAGGTAACGATTGCCTTCGCGGTGTTCAGCGTGTTGCTCTTGGTTCTCTCCAGGATTCCTGAGGTGATCCTGGAGTGTCTGAAGAAAGACTTCGCGTACAAGAGGCAGATGCTGGCCTTCCAACAGCTATGCGCCATCATTCCTTTCGGGATAGTCGTATATGTGCTGGTTCTGAGACTGAGGGGAAAGCTGTAGCTCTTGCGGGATCCGGCCGATTCTTAGCGTCCAATGAAGAGATATCGTCAATCACGCAAGCGATCAGAACACGAGCTGAAACGCACGGTGGAGCGGGCGGTGGCGGAAGCCTGTGACCTGTCGAGCCGAGGGCTTGCTTTCCAGGTCGACGCCGTCGAGGCGCAGGGCCGGCCGCCCGGCTGACTGCAGGTCTGGGCGACCCTGCACTTCCTGCCGTCGGATTCGCCGTTCTGCTGTGGCGAACCGCAGTGTCACCTCGGCCTCCACGGCGAACGCCTTGAGCACGTCGCCGATGCCGTCCGCCGGGCCATGAGACTGAGCCAGCCGGTCGTGCTCGGTTTCTCAGATCGGATTGCGGTTCAGTATCACGATGGCGTGGAGTTTCGGCAGGATACCGGTTGAACTGGGCATCACTGCTCAAGAGCAGTGGCACGCGGGGGCGAGGACGACGAGTTTCTGGGAGGGCGCGTCGGTGGGGGAGACGTGCTCGTTGCAGAAGGCCAGGCAGGCGCGCTCCACGTCGGCCAGAAAGTTCGTGAAGAACAGCCGCGTGGTGTCGTCCAGCCGGGCCTCCAGAATCTGCCGCATGCCCGCACGCACACGCTGGAAATGCCCGCGAACGAACGGGTCCGGACCGTCGATCCCCATCGGATCGTTGGAGAAGAACGCGGATGGCCGGACCTCCGCGATCCGCAACCCCGCCTGCGCGGCGGCCGCCTCAAACTCGTATCGGCTGCGTACCAGCATCCAGTCCGTGCGCATGGTCGCCCGGGGCAGGTACTCGGTGGTGACGATCCGCCCGTGCGGGCCCACCAGCCGCGCCAGGTTCCGCAGGGCCTGCAGGAACAGGTCTTGCTCGGGGATGTGGAACAAGACGTTGGCGACGTTGATCAGGTCGAACGGCTCGCCCAGGTCCAGCGACGGGGCCGTGATGTCTGCCTGCCGGAACTCGGTGGGCACGTCACCGTCCGCGCACCAGCGCGTCAGCATGTCCACTGACGCCTGGGCGTAGTCGACGCCCATCAGGAACGCCGGTCGGTACCGGTCCAGGAAGAACCGCACCCACCGGCCACTGCCGCAGCCCACGTCCAGCACGCGCCCGCCCTGCGCCCGCAGGTCCAGGTCCGCGATCAGCCGTTCGTAGGCCGGATAGATGACGGCGTCTTCAACCGGGCTGCTGTATTCCAGTTGCTCGCGACCGCCGGCCTGCTCGGCCTTCTGCTTCCAGCAGCCTTCGTAGTACTCGCGGATGTCCCTCTGGGTCATCGGCATGAACATGGAACTCCAGCGTCCACGACGGCCGTGCGACGGCCGGCCGGGGAAACTACGGCTTCGTCCTGTATTATTCGGAAAATCGGGTCGGAGGCTTTTGTTTTGGTTAGAGGACCCGGCCAAGGTCCGATATTCTGAACGCCGAGGGCATGCTCTCGGAACCGGGCGCGACTGCCGGCCAGGGCACTCGGCACTTCGCATTCGGCCACATGCGTCACGCGTCGCCTTCAGTTGGGTTGAAATCGGGGTAGTGCTCTTTGATACAGTCCGGACACAGTCCGTGGCTGAACTCCGCCTCGGAGTGGTCTCGGATGTAAGATTCCAGCATTTCCCATTGTCCATCCGGGCGATGGATCCTCTTGCAGAAGCTGCAGATCGAGAGGAGTCCGCGCAGTATCTTCACCTCCCGGGACGACTCCCGCGCCTGCCGGGCGGCGGTGGCCGTGACCAGGGCCAGCAGGATGAGAACACCGGCCTGCACAACCACATTCACCAGCTCGATCCACACACTCCACGGAGGCGCCCAGATGAGCCAATCACCCAGTCGCGCGAGTGGCAGTGATGTGGCCAGCCCCAGTGCGAGCCACCGGGAACGGCCGCAGGCCGCAAGAGCCACCGGCACGATGAACAGTATCGGAAAGCGAACCAGCGGTCCCGTCAGATAATCGACAGTGACCGCACACACGGCAATTGCAACAGTGACAGACGGGCGCGGTTCTTTGCGAAGCACGCCATGCAGAATCTCACCGTCCATGGACGGACTCCCCATGAGCACGAAACCTTGCAGGTATGCGACGTAGCCCTTGCCCCGTTAGCCCGACAACGACCGCGGCTCACGGTATTCCCGAGCCAGCGGAACGCACGAATCCCCCTATCGCAGCCGGATGGCCACCGGCTCGCGCGACAACACTTGCCCGATGACCGCCCAGCGCAGCGCACCGTGCTTCTGCAGCGCGGCCGTCAAAGCATCGACGCGCGATTCCGGAACCGAGATCAGCAGGCCGCCGGACGTTTGCGCGTCGCACAGAACGTTCACCAGCGTCGAATCGCAACCGCCCGTATCCAGAAGGTCCCCCAGGTGCCCCAGCGTACCCTTGTGCATTCGGGTGACCATGCCCGCGGCGGCGAACTCCAGGGTCCGCGCCATAAGCGGAACGGCCAGCGCGTCGACCACCAGCGTCACGCCGCTCGCCTCGGCCATCTCGAAGGCATGGCCCACCAGGCCGAAACCGGTCACGTCCGTGGCGGCGGACACGCCCACCTCCGTCATGGCCTTGCCGCCCGGCTCGTTCAGCGCCACCATCGTTTCGACGGCCTCAGCGAGTCCCGGCTCCGGCAGTTTGCCCGCCTTGACGGCGCCGGTGAGAACGCCGCTGCCCAGCGGCTTGGTGAGCACGAGCCGATCGCCCGGCCGGGCGTTCGCGTTGGTGATCACGCGGTCGGGATGCACCGTGCCCGTGACGGCCAGGCCGTACTTGATCTCGGCGTCTCGGACGCTGTGGCCGCCGACGAGAACGGCGCCGGCGGCGGCCACCCGCTCGCTGCCGCCGCGCAGGATTTCGGAGAGCAGTTCGGACGGCAGGGTCTTGTCTGGAAAGCCCACGATGTTCAGGGCGGTCAAGGGCGTGGCACCCATGGCGTACACGTCGGACAGGGCGTTGGACGCGGCGATCTGACCGAACGCAAACGGATCGTCGACCAGCGGCGGAAAGAAGTCCACCGTCTGCACGATGGCCAGGTCCGGGCGCAGCCGGAACACACCCGCATCGTCGAGCGTTTCGGTGCCCACGAGCAGGTCGGGGTGGGAGACGGGCGTCAGTCGGCGCAGCACCTGCGTCATGGCTTCCACGGGAAGCTTGCCGGCTCAGCCGGCACAACTGGCGTAGTCCGTTAGTCGGATTCTACGGCCCTCCGTCATTCCTGCGCTTCGCTTGTTGTTGTCGTCGGTTGGGTGGCGGCCGCACCATTGGACACTTCGAACTCCTCCCAGCTCAACCCCGCGGCATAGCTTGCGGTGGCCGCGTACAGATCGCTCCAGGCCTGGCGAAGGCGGATGCGGGCGGTGGTGAGGTCGCCGTCGGCCTGCACGTAATCCCGCTGCGCTTCGTTCACCCGCACGAGCGACGTTTTGCCCGCCGCATACTGGGCACTGACAATCCGCCGGTTCTCTGTGGCGGCCTCGATGGCGAGTCGCTGGAGCAGCACTTCTTCCTGCGCGCTGACCACGGTGATCACGGCGCGTCGGACATCGGATGCCACGGTGAGTCGGGCGCGCTCGAGCCGGGCCCGCGCTTCGCGGAGATCCTCGCGGAGCCGGCGGAGTTGCGACGTGCGGAACCCGCCGGTGAAAAGCTGCCAGTTCAGTTCCACGCCGATGGCCGACGCCTGGTCCTGGTCGCCGTAGCTGATGTTGCCCTGATTCTCGACTCCATACGAGCCGCTTAGAGTGACCGATGGGCTGAACTGCCCCATGACGGCCCGCACGTTCTCCTCCGCGGCCCGTACCATGTGCTGCCGCTGCGCGAGGTCCGGGCGATACTGGTACGCGGTCTCGAGCCACAGGGCCTCATCCGGCGATTCCATCGCCCGGCCCGTCTCATCGACCAGAGGCGGGAGTACGACCGACGCGTCCAAGCGGGCCTCCGGCAGACCCATCAGTTCGGCCAGCACCACGCGAGCCGTGTCCAGGGCGCCCCGGGCGAGCACGACACCCGCCTGGGCCGCCCGCACCCGCACCTGGAAGTTCAGCACGTCTGCCTCGGTGCTCTTTCCGCCCTCCCGCCGCTTTTCGGCGACGTCGAGCAATTCGCGGCTGAACGCCTCGTCCGCCTGGGCGATCCGGTATTCTTCGCGGGCAAGGAGAATCTGGAGGAACGCCGTATCGACGGCCTGAATCAGGAGTCGCTCCACGTCGGCCATGCCCATGGCCGTCGCCCGGTAGCTGTACTTCGACGCCATGAGCCGGGCCTCACGTGTGAAGCCGTCGAAGAGCGTCCAGGCCGCGACCAGCGAGGTCGAATGCTGGCTGAAGGAGTTTGTGTTGGTGCCGCCGTACGATTGCTGCGCCCCCAGGAACTGGTTGCCCAGCGCGCTGAACACCCAGGGCAGGTTGAGTTGTTGTCCGGAATCGAAGAAGTCCGGGTACACTGTGGCCGGCAGGCGGATGAGCGGACTGCGGCTCTCCGGGACGAGAAAGTTGCGGGATGAATTGTGCACCGCGGAGAGCGTCGGGAAGTACGTGGCGCGGGCCTCGCCGATTCGGGCCAGCGCTCCCTCCAAACGGGCCTGCGCGGCGTGGATGTCCGGGTTGGACTGAAGGGCAATCCGCCGGGCCTCCCACATGGTCAGATGCTCCGGCACGATCGGCGCCGGCGGCGGTGAATCCCTCCTCACCGGGTCCGGCCGGGGCATCATCCGGCGGCGGTCCTCCTCCGGCAGCCGCTCCATGGCCACGGAGTGTCGCTGCAGCACCGACCGGATGCTCTCATGTGGAGGTCGGCAGCCGGCGCAGAGCCACAACGCCGGCAATACTGTAAGGACGCCGGCGACGCCGAGCCTGGAACTGTTCCTATCCAATACCTTCACGGAACCTGTTCACTCCATACCGGGCCACCAGCGGCCCCCAGCCCGGAGACGCGCCGCCCCCCGGCCCGCGGCGGGCATTCTACACGGTTTCCGAGTCCAGGGGCACTCCGTGGATCGGCTCCACCGATTCCGGTGTGGGGTAGGATCCGCCGCGCCGCAGCCATCGCGCCGCTCGTTTGGCGTCGTTCATGACCAGGTAGAGCGTCGGCACGATGACCAGCGTCAGGACCGTCGCCGCAGCCAGCCCGAAGGACAGAGAAATGGCCATCGGGATGAGCGTCTGGGCCTGCGTGCTCCGCTCGGCGATCAGCGGTGCGAGGCCGGCGATAGTGGTCACCGTGGTCAGAATGACGGCTCGAAACCGCAGCTCGCCGGCGTTTCGCACGGCCTGAAGCACCGGCGTGCCCTCTCGGCAGGCGTTGTTGATCTGGTCAATGAGCACGATGGAGTCGTTCACCACGACGCCGGCCAGGGCCACGACGCCGAACAAGCTGAACATGGTGATCTGGTAGCCCATGACCCAGTGGCCGACGGCCGCCCCGATGAAGCCCATCGGAATGGCGGTCATGATGATCAGCGGCTGCCAGTAGGATCGCAACATGCCGCCGAGGATTGCGTAGATGCCGACCAGGGCCAGCAGGAACCCGATGACGAGGCTGCGGATGGACTCCCACATCAGGGCATGCTGCCCCTCGGGGGAGGACCGGACGCCGAACTCCTGCTCCAGTTGCGGCAAGAAGTCCGCCTGCAGCGTGCGGATGATCTCCTCCGCGTTGGTAATCTGCGTGTCCACGTTGGCCAGCACGCGGGTCCGCCGTTCGCCGAACTGGTGCGAAATGAGGGCGTAGCTGCGCGTGACCCGGACGTCGGCCACCTCGCGGAAGGGAACCTCCTCACGGGTGGGCGTGCGAACCCGCATCCGCTCGATGTCGTTGATGCTGGCTCGTTCGTTATCCGGGTACCGCACGCGCACCGTCACTTCGTCGCGGCCCCGCTGGATCCGCAGGGCCTCGCCGCCGAAGAACCCCGCCCGCACCTGCCGGGCCAGGTCTTCGATCGTCAGCCCCAGGGACCGGGCGGCCGGTTTCAACTGGATATGGAGCTCGCGCTTGCCCCGGTTCAGCGTGTCGTCGATGTCGTAGACGCCGTCAAACTGCCGCAGGCGATCTTTCAGCGCTTCGGCGGCGGCGTCCAACTGCGCCAGGTCATCGCCGAACAGGCGGATTTCCAGCGGCTTTTCCTGCGGTCCCTCCGTCACCTGGTCCAGCGTGACCACAGCGCCCGGGATGTCTCCGATGTGCCGCCGCCAGCGGTCGACGATCCGATCGCAGTCCAGGCGCCGCTGCTCGGCCGGCATGAGCTCGATCGACACGTCGCCCAGGTGACTACCGTACTCCGCCACGTAGCCCTGCTGTACGCCGAGCATGGAGAACGTGTTGCGGACCAGATCACCCGACCCCCCGTGCCGCAACGTGGAGTCATCGTTGAGCCGGGCCGCCGCCTGCTCCACCTGCTCCAGGGCGGCGAGCGTCGTTTCGGCCGGTGTACCTTCCGGGAAACGGACGCGGGTTCGCAGCATGTTGCCGTCGATTTCCGGCAGCAGAACGAGCGGTGCGCGCCCGCCGGCGATCAGTCCGACGAGCATGATCATCGCCGCGAAGGACAGGCACGTGGTGACCGCGCGGTTCTCCAGCGCGGCATGAAACACGGGCCGGTAGACGCGACGAATGAACCACTGCAGTCCGCGATCCACGGCGCCCCGCAAGCGGCCGTGCCACGATCGGGCACTCGGCGCCGCCCCGGCATGCACCAGGTGCGACGGCAGCACGACAAACGCCTCCGCCAGGGACGCGGCCAGGGCCACGATGACCACCACCGGCAGAATCGCGATCAGCTTGCCCATCACACCGGACACATAGAGCAGGGGGGCGAATGCGATCATGGTGGTGACCGCGGAGGCCAGCACGGGCAGGGCGACATCGTTCGTTCCGTCGCGAGCCGCCGCCCGGGCGGGTTCACCCCGCATCCGCCGCACATCCGCCCGCTCGGCGATGACGATGGCGTCGTCCACGATCATGCCGGAGACGGTGATCAGCCCCAGCAGGCTGATCATGTTGACCGTCTCACCCAGCAGGTACATTACCAGGAAGGCGCCGCCGAAGGAGACCGGCACGCCCAGGGCCACGTACAGCGAGATCCGCATGTTCAGGAACAGCGTCAGCGTAATGAAGATCAAGAGGATGCCGCCCAGGCCGTTCTTGACGAGCATGGAGACGCGGTCGTTCACCTGCTGCGACGCGTCGGCCCAGACCGCCAGCTTGATGGACTCCGGCAGAGTGCCCTGTCTGGCGGCCACGTATTCACGGACCAGTCGGGCCAGCTCCGTGGCGTCCTGGGTCTCCGTTTTGAATACGCTGATCATGGCCGCCCGGCTGCCGTTGAACCGACCCAGGCGCGTGCTCTCCTCGAAGCCGTCGCGCACCTTGGCCACCTGGTGCAGCCGCACCACCGTGCCGTCCGGCCGGGCGATCAGCACCAGATCCTCGAAGTCCCGGGCCGTGTACCGCTGGCCGATCGTCCGCAGCGTGATCTCCTCGTCGCGCGTGCGAAGCGTGCCCGCCGGCAGGTCACCCGTGTTGCGGGCGACTTCCGCCATGACCCGCTCAAACGTCAGCCCGAACTGCCGCAGGGCCTCCTCGGAAATCTCGATGATGATCTCGTGGTCCCGCACCCCCCACAGGTTTACCAGGGTGATTCGGCGGTTGGACAGCAGTTCGTCGCGCACCTCGCGGGCCACGTGGTCCAGCGTCTGCTCCGACATATCCCCGTACACGGCGACGTTGATGACCTGCGTCCGGTAGACCTGCTCACGGATGACGGGCTTCTCCGCCTCCTTGGGCAGCGAGGTGATCTGCTCCACCCGGTCCTTGATCTCCAGCATGACCGGGGTCGGATCGTCAATGTCGTCCAGCAGTTCGATCCAGAGCCGGCCCAGGTTTTCCGTGGCGAACGACTGGTATGATTTGATGCCGTCGATGCCCTGGATCGCCTGCTCGATTCGGCTGTTGACGGCCCGCTCGACGTCCTCCGGGCCCGCGCCCGGGTAGACGACGTCCACCAGCACGCGATTCAGTGTGAATTCCGGGTAGGTCTCGCGGATCATCCGGCCGGCGGCCGCAAACCCCCCCACCAGCATGCAGATCATCAGGAGATTGGCGAAGACGGCGTTGTTCACGCCGCTGGTGATCAGGCCGCGCAGAGCCCGCATTTAACGTATCCCGGCAAAGCCCCCTCCGGAGGCGAGCAGGGCAGACTGGTTCCCGGACCCGGCCGAAAACGCAGCGGGTGAAGCAGGATCGTTCGCGCCCTGCCGCCGCAGCCGCATGCCCTTCGTCGCCCACGGCAACTGCGACAGCACGATTTGCTCGCCCGGCTGCAACTCGCATGCGGGCAGGTCGGTCGTCGCGGCCGCGACGCCGCTGTCGGCCTGCGCATATGAAACCAGAACGCGGTTGTCCACCGTCCGCAGGGCGGGCACCACGCGACGGGCCAGAACGCCTTCCCCCGGCGACGATGGATCCGATGGCTGGAACACCCACACGAACTTCGTGGCCGATCCGTCCTCGGCATCCTGCACCGCGGAGCGCGGCACCACGATGGCATTCTCCAGGGGCGTGGCCGGAATCTCCACCCGGCAGAACATGCCCAGCGACAGGGCCGGGCGAATCTCCCCTCCGTCCAGCGTCACTTCGTCCGTCGCATCGGTGATCTCGATGACCACCCGGGCCGTCCGCGTCACCTCGTCCAGACGTTCCAGCCGGGCCACCGTCCCTTTCCAGCGATACTCTCGATCGTCCACCGTCCACGAGATGGTTGCGTGGGGCGGCGGGGCGGACCGGTCCGTGCCGCTGTCGTGCAGGTAGTTCCACGCGGGCGTCCAGCGCAGATCGCCCGGATCCACCCCGACGGCCAGTTCCATGGCCTCCAGGTTGGTCAGGCTGGCGATCGCAAAGCCGACCACGACGACCTGCAACTCCGCGGCGGACACGGACTCCACCCGCGCGTCAAACGGGCAGTGAATCTTCGTCTTCTCCACGCGGCGCTGGGCCTCAGCCAGCTTGGTGCGCTGCATGTCCAGCAGCGCCTCGATTTCGCTGATGCGGTGTGGGTTCTGGGCAAGTTGGTTCTCATACTGCAGCACCAGCTCCTTTTGCTTCAGGTAGCTGATCTGCGCCAACTCGCGCTCCAGCGGAGTGGACACGTTCTCCGCCGCCAGCCCGACCTCTCGATCCAGATTCCGCTCTGCCAGTGCCAGCAACTCGCGGGCGTTTTCTACTCGCTCGCGCAGGGCGAGTTCTTCCTGACGAAGCTGGGCCAGGCTTGCCTCCAGCCGTTTGATCTCCGATTGCGAGGCGTCCGCCTCGGCCTGGTACGAGCGGGCGTCAATCTCGAAGAGAACCTCGCCCTTGGCGATCCGCTTGCCCACCGCCAGGTCTTTATGCACATGTATCAGGGCCCCGCCCACCTCCGGCACGATCTTCAGCGGGCTGGTGGCCCGCACGTTTCCGTGGCCCACGACCGGCGCGTCAAACGTGCACAACTCGACCGTTGCCACCTCGACTTCGCGCACCTGCTGCGGTCGGGCCTGTTGGACCGGATCCGGCCGCGTCAATATCAGATAGACAAACGTCAGCGCCGCACCCCCCAGGATCACAGTACACAGCGCAACGTTTATTCTTTTCCGCAATCGCTCCATGCGTTCACTATCGTCCGAATGAGGCAAGGCTTGCATCCACTCTCGTTCCGTGGGGATACACCCCACCCTTTGCCGAACCAGCGTCGGCTTCTGCGAGCAACTGCCTTACACCCCCCGAGGCGACCAGTCTGGAGACCACGCCATTCTGGACCAACCGCAATTGTTTATCCGGACGCTTTCACTGTCAATCCATTCGCACTGTCCGTCGCCCACATCTCCACCTGATTACACTTACACTTGAACAAAGGCCGTCCCGCTTGAACCCGGGGCACCCATGATCGCTGAAACGGTGGGAATCGTGCCTCCCGTAGACAAGCGTCAGCCAGGTCAGGGGACCGCAAGCGGCTGCCCATTCGCGCCGCGGATGCCCGGCTGAATTCCGGCCGCCGGGAGATCGGCTGCCGAGCGGCGGGTGGAGACGGAAATGCCGCGAAACACGAACTGCCCGGGCGCCGGGTTGCACGCGGACGCGCTCTGGATTCCGCGAGGCGCTCGCGATCCGCAGTCTGCGCAGTCGGAGCCGTAGTCACACACCGCGGATTCGCTGTCCGGCCCGCCGTCGTCACATTGGCCGTCATGCGCGAACGCGCAGTAATTCGTACACAGCCCGTCGGCCTCTGTGCCGTCCAGGGGTCCGATTGTCGCCGATGCCTGAAAGACCTGATCCTGGCCGTCGGCCAGGCGGGCGTCCAGCCGAAGCGCATACTCGCCCGGTTCCCACTGGAACCCCTCCGCCTGCACGAAATGAAACACGCCGTGAACGAACCACTGGTCGTAGACCTGCGGCGCGCTGCTGAGCCCGGACGGCCCGGTCAGCATCACCGACCGGACGAACACCGGCGCATCGAACGACCACAGAAACACCAGGTACACCGGCGGCGGATCGCCGGCCGTCGCGTCGGCAAACTGGTACGCCTCCAGCAGCCGGCCGGTAGGGTTTGTGCCGGGCGGCAGGCCGTTGCTGTTGCCGGGCGGCTGGCGTGTGTCGGCCGGCTCGATGGAAAACGCGGCGAAGGCCGTTGCTTCGAACGTTTCGTACGCCATCCAGCCGAATCCGTTGTGCCCCCATCGCTGCGACCAGCTATTCATGATCCGCCAGGCTCCCAGGGCGTCGTCGTACCCGACCAGGGCCATGGTATGGGTTGCGTGATCGCTGCCGTTCTGCATGTACCGGCCACTGCCTGCGTAAACCTCGTCGCACGCGTTGTACGACGGAAAATCGTCGTAGAGCGCAGCACCGAAAATCACGACCCGTCCCGCCGCCAGCTCCGCCTTGACGGCATCGCGGTTTGTGTGCACCACCCGATTGAAACTGCCGATCCGGAAGTTTCCGGCGTCTGCGACCGGCAGACTCTCCAGGCAGTTTGTGGCCGAGTACCCCGCCGTTTGCATGCTGGAGCATCCCTGCTCAATCAGCAGGTTCAAAGCCGACGAGATTCGCGTGCCGCTGCCGCAGACGGTTCCATCGGCCTCCAGCGATTTGCCGTACAGAAACCCCGGGCTGGCCTGGTGGGCCGGGTCAGACACGTCCCAGCCGTACTGCCGACCGGCGGTATACGTCGCTCCGGCGTACGCGACCGCCCAGGCCGTGCAGGATGCCAGCCGGCCCTGGTCCCCCGCGGGCGGCATGAAGTCGGTGAGATCGACGGATTCCGGCAGGGTGACGTCCGGATTGGCCGCGAACGGATTGATGGCCAGGGGCATCTGCGCCAGCTCTTCGGGTGAGAGCCACACCGCCCCGAACGTGACATCCGCCGGTACGACGCCGCCGCACTCCTGATCGTCACGCTCCACGGTTCCGCCGCCGCCACCGCCGCCCCCGCCTCCACCGCCGGGGGACGTTGCGCATCCCGCACATGTGGCCAACAGCAGCATTCCGCACCACGCCATTCGTTGAACCCGTGTCCTCATCACCATTCCTCTGGGGGCCTGTTTGCGCGTCACCCTGGAGCCGGCCGCCACACACACCCGGTGGAACCGTGCCCGGCGCGCAGCACTCCCTCGCACTCTGAAGCGTACCCCGCCCGCGGGCGCCTTGCCCGGCCAACGGACGCCCCTTGCGGATCGCCCGCCGACGCCAACCCGCGACCCCCGCACCCAGCCAGCCGCAACCTCCCGTTTCCGTCGGCATCGCTGACGATCGGCACCGAATCAGCATTTCCCAGACCCGGTGAGGGCATCCAGCATGCATATGTAAGGACCGGGCCTCCCGGGTCAAGACAGACGTGACGGATGACGCTCGTGCGACGGCACCGAGGGCGTCTGTGTCCAGCGGCTTCGGGCGGGGCCAACCCGCCGGTGGCGAGGGCTGACTGGCGTCGTTGGCTGGAATGCGACTGCGATCCGCCGGATAATGCAGTCGCGAGGTGAACACGCAACCGGTGTTTTCGGAACAGCCACAGGTCGTTGCAGCGCCCCGTACGCCCGGCGGGCGACATACGTTGCGGGCCGCGTGGTATTACGTGGTGGCCGGCGGTGTTCACACACTACTGCTGCTGATTTCGGAATTCGGTATTGTGGAGTCGGCGTTCCTGCGTCTGGCATGGCGTTTAGGGTGGTGGCCTTCGTTTCCGATGCCGTACAGCCAGCCTTCCTCTTTCCACTTCAGGCATTTGATGGGCGATTCCGTCGCCATCCTGGGCGCCGTATCTGCGGAAACGATCCTCATCAGCGTGGCTGTAGCGGCAACTCACTTGACCATCTTCGGCGTCTGCGTTCTGGCCCACCGGTTGTTCGGACGGCCCTCCTATTGGGTTGATGTGAGATCGCGACTGAAACTGCTTTCGGCCTGGTCGGAGAGTGCACGGCGGAGTTGGTGGGTGTGGCCGGTGGTGCAAGGTGTCTGGCTGTTTCTGCTCGTGTTGTCCGATGCGTTTCGACGCGCTTGGTATCCCATGGTCGACACCGGTCTGCCGTTCTTGATCGGCAACCTCGCGGTGATGTGCCTATTGTTCTCGGTCTTTGCGCATCGCGCGATTCGTGACCGCGTCATGGACGCGGTGCGGCCTGATGACTTGCGTTGTCGGCGTTGCGGGTACCGCTTGCGCGGCCTGACCGTTCAACGCTGTCCGGAGTGCGGGTACGAAGGTCACGTGGGCGGGCATGTCGAATACGGACTTCGGCGGCAGCGTGAGGGGCATCATAGGACGGCGCGGCAGTGGATTACGGCACTGGGGGCGGTGCTTGTGCTGCTGGCCCCGGCCTGGTTTCCGTCAATCATTCACCGCGCACCGTGGAGCGCACCGCCCTTCGTGCCGCCGGGTTGGGTGGCGCATGCGAGCCTATCCCACCCGTCGTCCGAGTTCCCCATCCGTCGGGATGCCGTCTGCGTGATTCGCCATGACCGGGGTGCTGCCGTCATCAAAATGGAAGAGAAGTCCCGGCGCATGCAACACTATCGGGTCGCCTTCTGGTTTGATGAAAAGGACTTGAGATCAGGAGCCGCACCGGCTTTCATCAGGAACGAGGAAATCGCCAAGCCGTCATACGGCGACATGCCGGTCGGGCCGTGGACTCTCACTTGCTCCACGCACGCCGAGGACATGATCTGGCTGCAGTGCCCGGACAGCACGTACCGGGTTGAGGCCTATGCGCCCGACGACGTGCCCGAAGAGTATTCATCGATCCAGTGGGAGGAGGCGCAGGATTAGGACCACGAGGAGATGAAGTGACGCGAAGCGCGCGGCGCAGACGGATGGTTGGGGTGATCTTTGCGCGGCCCTTCGCGATGATCCGCGGTGGCCGAGGATCCAGGTTCTCCGGTTTTGCGATGCTCGCTTATCCGTTTATCGCGCCAGTGCCTCTCCTGGGGCATCGTGTGCGTCCCGCGGAACGTTCTTTCGTGTGAGTGTCGCCCTCTTGTCTGTTCCCGGTCGGTCTTCCGCATCGGGCGAGCGCAGTGTTGGTCATCGACGGCAAGGCGCGGCGTGACGCAGGAAGGCGGGAGGCATCGGTGAAGCCCGTTGGAAACGGGCTCGGAGGCGGGAGGGGTGTGGTGGAGGATCCGCTTTGACAACCGGCCCTCGAAGGGTCGGCCTGAAGCCCGCCGCGGCGGGCAAGGCCCGTGAACGGGCCTGTTGGGCAGAACAGTTTCGCGAAGCCGTGTGCGGCGATCGGGGGAGACGAACAGCGGAACAATTGGTCCGCGAGGCGGACCCTACGGTTTCCTCCCTCCGTGCCTTCGTGCCTTCGTGCCTCCGTGCCTTCTTCTTGCGTTTCTGCGTTTCTCAATCAAACACCCCGTGCACAAACCACTGACCCGACAATCGGTCGCGGAACAGCCAGAACCCGCCGCCTGCCGTGCCGGCCACGCGATAGTAATCCCGCTGCACGTGCTGCCCGCGCCACCAGCCGGTCTCGATTCGCTCCGGTCCCACGGCCTGTGCCACATCGTGTCGCTGGCCCTGCCACTCGAACCACACCGGCGGCCCGTCCGGCACGACGGCCACCGCCGCCACCAGCGCCGGCCGCCGCAACAACCGTACCGGCCTCGCCGGCGGACGGCCGACCACCCCATCC
>JAFGJQ010000181.1 GCA_016929015.1 Phycisphaerae bacterium
GATGTCCTGCAGCTCCCGGTATCGCTGGAGGATGGTCTGCACCTGCCGGGCGACGCGGTAGTGGTCTTCCCCGACGTACTGCGGGTCGAGCAGCCGCGACGAGGAGGCCAGCGGGTCAATGGCCGGGTAGATGCCCTTCTCGCTGATGCTCCGTTCCAGCACGATGAACGCGTCCAGGTGGGTGAACGTGGTGGCGGGTGCCGGGTCGGTCAGGTCGTCCGCGGGCACGTAAATGGCCTGCACGCTCGTCACGGCGCCTTGCCGCGTCGACGTGATCCGCTCCTGCAGCTCGCCCATCTCCGTCGCGAGGGTCGGCTGGTAGCCCACCGCGGAGGGCATCCGGCCCAGCAGGGCCGACACCTCGGAGCCCGCCTGGGAGAAGCGGAAGATGTTGTCGATGAACAGCAGGGTGTCCGCCCCGGACTGGTCACGGAAATACTCCGCCATGGTCAGGGCGGCCAGCGCCGCGCGCAGCCGGGCGCCCGGCGGCTCGTTCATCTGTCCGAACACCATGGCCGTGTGATCGATGACCCGCTTGACGTTGCCTTGCTCGTCCTTGAATTCGGCCTGCTGCATTTCCAGCCAGAGGTCGTTGCCCTCGCGCGTGCGCTCCCCCACGCCGGCGAAGACGGAGAACCCGCTGTGCTCGCGGGCGATGCGGGCGATCATCTCCTGGATGACCACGGTCTTGCCCAGTCCGGCCCCGCCGAACAACCCGATCTTGCCGCCCCGGACGAAGGGGGCCAGCAGGTCGATGACCTTGATGCCCGTTTCCATGATCTCGGTCCTGGGCGTCAGGTCGGTGAAGAGAGGGGGCAGATGGTGGATGGGCCGGCGTTCGGAGGCTTCCACGGGGCCCCGGCCATCGATGGGCTCGCCCACGAGGTTGAACACGCGGCCCAGGGTGACCGGTCCGACGGGCACGCTGACCGGCTCACCGGTGTCGAGGATTTCCGCGCCGCGCTGCAGGCCGTCGGTCGAGCCCAGCGCAATGGCCCGCACGTGCCCGCCGCCCAGGTGCTGGGCGACCTCGCACCAAAGGGTCTCCGTTTCGGTCGCGCCGAGCACGGGTCGCGTGACGTCGACCTTCAGCGCATTGTGCAGAGCCGGCATCCGGGCCTCTTCAAACTCCGCGTCCAGGGTGGAACCGATGACCTGCGTAACGCGGCCGATGTTACGATTATCCTGAGCCATACGGGGCCTCCAGCAGTGTGGAATTGCGAATCGCGAATTACGAATTGCGAATCTCGCCCGCGCGACAACGCCGCCGGGTGTTGCGAACGATGGCTACCAACACGCGTACGATCTCATCCGCTTCCTGCACAATTTCCGTCATTCGCGTTGTCGACACGAGCTTCAGTTCTCGCACCAGCCGGAGCCAATAGAGACACTCTCGCGCCTCTGCACGGGCGATGCTCATACGTCGTCCGAAATCCGCCTTCGAGTGGGCGCCCTGGGCCTCTTCCACGTTGGCCCCGACACTGGCGCCGGCGCGAGCCAACTGCCGGGCAATGGTCTGCCCGGCAACGGACCGCGGTATGGAATTGACCAAGCGCATCACTCTGATGGCGAATCGGAACGTCCGCTCCTGTATCTCATGTGGCTGATAATCAGCTCCTGACTCTGCACTGCATTCGCTTGTTCTTGAACTCATGAAACTTCCCGTCTCGATTCTTTCGCCATTCGCAATTCGCCATTCGCAATTCGCAATTCCTACGATATCGCTGCCGCTCCGCCCACGATGTCGAGCAGTTCCATGGTGATCTGGGTCTGCCGGGCCCGGTTGAACTGCTGAGAGAGGCTGCGGATCATGTCGCCGGCGGCGTCGGTGGCGGCCTTCATGGCCACCATGCGGGCGACGTTTTCACTGACCATCGCGTCCAGGAAACACTGGAAGACCTCCGCCTTCACCGCCGCCGGCAGCAACTCGCTCAGCAGCTCCGGGGCCGCCGGCGTGAAGTCGAACGCCGCGTCGACGTCGTGCGGTTCCCCCGCCGGACCGGCCGCCGGCAGCCTCTGGAAGGGCAGCAGCCGCGCACAGGTCGGCTCCTGCAGGCCCGCCGATACGAATTTCATGTAGACAACGTCGATCCAGTCCGCCCGTCGGGCCTGGTAATCGCGGATGAAACCCTCCGCGATGGGGTCGATGTCCGCGAAGCGAGGCGTATCGCCCAGCTTCGTGTACTTCTCTGCCATGGGTTGCCGGAGAAACGTGAAGTAGTTCACACCTTTCTTGCCCGCCACGTGCAGTTCCGTCTCCGCACCGCCTGCGCCGCCGCTCTGAAGGCGAGCCTGGGCCGTCCGCAGCAGCGAGGCGTTGTATCCGCCGCACAGGCCGCGGTTCGAGGTGAGCAACAGAAGGACGCCCTTGCCCGCGTCCTGGTTCACCCGCAGCAGGGGGTGCTCCACCCGCTCGCCGACCGCGGCGGCGATCCGCTGCACCAGCGCGGCGATGCCGTTGGCATAGGGCCGGCCCGCGGTCGCCCGATTCAGCGATTGCTGGTACTTGGACGTGGCGATGAGCTGCATGGTCCGCGTGATCTTGCGGATGTTGCGGACCGCCTTGCGTCGCTTCTCGATTGCCCGTGCCTTGGCCATCCCTCTCGCCTGCGGCGTTTACGCCTTGGCCGGCTCATCCGCCCGGCCGGCAAACCGTGATTTGACGTTCCTGACCACGTCACGGAATCTCCTGGTCAACTCGTCGGTCAGTGTGCCCCCTTGGTGGATCTCCTCGCCGATCTCCGCGTGTTCGTTGTGGAGGTGCCGCAGCATGTCTTTCTCGAACGCCAGCACCCGGTTCAACGGGAGATCGTCCAGAAAGCCCAGCGTGCCGGCCAGAAGGCTGAGGATCTGGTCCGTGACGGAGTACGGCTGATATTGCGGCTGCTTGAGCAGCTCCACCATACGGCGGCCGCGGTCCAACTGCTTCTGCGTGGCGGCGTCCAGGTCCGTGCCCAACTGGGCAAACGCCTCCAGTTCGCGATACGCGGCCAGATCCAGCCGCAGCGAGCCGGCCACCTTCTTCATGGCCTTCACTTGGGCCTTGCCGCCCACGCGGGAAACGCTGATGCCTACGTTCACCGCCGGCCGAACGCCCGCGAAGAAGAGGTCGGGCTCCAGGTAGATCTGCCCGTCCGTAATACTGATCACGTTGGTGGGGATGTAGGCCGACACCTCGCCTTCCAGCGTCTCGATGATGGGCAGCGCGGTGAGCGAGCCGCCGCTGGCGGGGTCGACTGCGATTTCGTGGTCCGACTCGCCGAGTGCCTGAAGGTCCGTGGCGGCCTCCCATGTGCCGGGCACGCCGACGTACGTCTTGCCGTTGACGCCGCCCGTGCGGTAGCCCTCACCCTTCTTCACGACCGCCCGGCGCTCCGCCAGCTTGCACGCCCGTTCCAGCAGTCGGCTGTGCAGGTAGAACACGTCGCCGGGGTAGGCCTCGCGGCCGGGCGGCCGGCGGAGCAGCAGGGAGAGCTGCCGGTAAGCGGCGGCCTGCTTGCTCAGGTCGTCGTAAACGCAGAGGGTGTGCCGGCCCTGTTCGTACATGAAGTACTCGGCCATGGCCGCCCCGGCGTAGGGGGCCACGTACTGCAGCGGTGCTGACGTGGAGCTGGGCGCGCAGACCACGATGGTGTAGTCCATGGCCTTGTGTTGCCGCAGCGTCTCGACCACGCTGGCCACGGTGGATTCCTTCAGCCCGATGGCCACGTAAACGCAGATGACGTCTCCGCCTCGCTGGTTGAGAATGGTGTCGATGGCGATGGCGGTCTTTCCCGTCTTCCGGTCGCCGATGATCAACTCGCGTTGTCCGCGGCCGATGGGGATCATGCTGTCGATGGCCTTGATGCCGGTCTGCAAGGGCTGGTTGACCGGCTGACGCTCGGCGATCCCGGGCGCCTTGAACTCCAGAGGCCGCCGGTGCGGGGACTCGATCACGCCCTTGCCGTCCAGCGGGCGGCCGAGCGGATCAACCACACGCCCGATCATGGCCTCTCCCACGGGCACGGACAGAAGCTGGCCGGTGCGGCGGACCTCGTCTCCCTCGCCGATGTCGAGGTACTCGCCGAGGATGACCACGCCCACCGACGTCTCCTCCAGGTTGAGCACCTGCCCCTGCGATCCGTCCTGGAACTCGACGAGTTCACCGGCCATGCAGTTGCCCAGGCCGTAAACGCGGGCGATGCCGTCTCCCACTTCCAGCACCTTGCCCACCTCCGAGACGTCGACCTCCCGGCGGTAGTTTTCGATCTCCTGTCGGATGATCGATGAGATTTCATCGACCTTGATCTTCATGCGTGTTCCTTCCGCGGCGCACGTCCTCGAAATAAGGCTTGCCGCTGTGGATTTCGCGGGCCGCCCGGTCGATCAACTCGGCTCGCAGTCTCCGCAACTGACGACGTACGGTCACGTCGTACTTGTCGTCCTCGATCCGCACGACCATGCCGCCGATCATGTTCGTGTCGACGGCTTCCACCAGCCGGGGCTTGCGTCCGGACAGCTCGGCCGCCACCCGGGCCAGCCGGTCTCGCAGCCGGTCGGGCAGGGGGACCGCCGTGGTCACGTGAATGTCCACTTCGTTGCGCCGGCGCTCCAGCCCCACGTGGTACTCCTGACAGATCAGACGCAGCAGGCTGAGCCGATCTTTGTCGTTGAGCACCAGCAGCGCGTTCAGCAGATGGTCGCTCATCCGGCCGCGAAGCTTCTCCAGGATGGCCCGGCGCGCGTGGACGTCGGCGGACCGGCCGAGAAACAAGTCGGCCAGGTCGCGATCCTGATCGAGCAGACCCAACAGGTCGGTCAGCTCCGCCATCAGGGCGTCCGCCTCGCCGGCGGCCGAAGCCAGGTCCAGCAGGGCATGGGCATAGACCCGCGCGACGGCAACCCGGATGTCATCTCCCGTCGGCATCTTCCCGTATCCCTCGCGGACGGCCGCTTCACGTATGCCCGGCCGTCAGTTCTGCTGCGTGTGGCTGAGACGCGACAGTTCCTCGATGGACTCCTCGATGAGTCTCTCGTGCGCCTTCTCGTCCAACTCGGCCCGGATGACCCGGGCGGCGACCTCCGTCGAGAGCTGCGCCGTCAGCGCGTAGAGATCCTTGACGGCCGTGTCACGCGCGGCCCCGATCTCACGCCGGGCCCGATCGAGCATGGCCTCCGCCTCCTGTCGCGCCTGACCCTCGATTTTGCGCCGCAGGATCTCGGCGTCGCGCCGGCCCTCGTCCACGATGGCCGACGCCTCGTCGCGGGCCTTCTCCAGACTGGCCGCGCACTCTCGAAGGTGTTGCTCCGCCTGCTCCCGGTCTGCCTTCGCATGCTCCAGCGACCCGCGGATGAACTCCTCCCGCTTCTGCAGCGCCGAGAGCACGTAAGGCCACACCAGCTTCCCCAGCACCCACAGAACAACCAGGAAGATGACGAACGTCCAGATCGCATTGCCCACGTCGCCGCCGAACAGGTTCGGCGTGCCGGACCCGTGGTCCGCCGCAACGGCCGCACGGACCGGAGCGAGCATGATCAGACCGACCATGCCCGGCCGCCCGGCCGCGCAACGCTTCCGGGCGATCCTCATGCGCGGTTGCACCGGTGAAAATTCCCACGTTCCGAACACGGCGGCTTCCTCACAGCACGGCCAGCAGGCAGACGACCACGCCAAACAGGGTGGCCCCTTCCACCATGGCAGCCGTGATGACTGTTGCTCCGTTGATCGATCCGGACGCTTCCGGCTGCCGAGCCATGGACTCCACCGCGGCGGAACCGATCCGGCCAATGGCAGTGGCCCCACCCATCAGCACCAGGCCTGCCCCCAAGCATCCGCCGATTCGCGCCAGGCCCGTATCCGTGAATGCACCGCCGCTCGGCGCCGCCTCTGCGGCCGCGTCCGCTTCCTCTGCAGGCGCGCCCGTTTTCTCTGTGGCCGCCCCCTCTTCCTGTGCGGCCAGCGCTACCGAACCGCTGAGAGCCAGCACGCCGCTGACCATGAGAATCAGCACCAGAACTCCTCGCTTGGTTGCCATAATCTGCTTTTCCTTCTTTCAGCCGTGCAATTCGGCGGGGGCGAATCGCGAACCTCTTGCCATCGCATTCACACCGGTCGGCCCGTTTGCCCCGCGGCTCCGGGCCTCGCGACGGCACCTGCCTCAACGGTGTGTCGCCCCGGCCTCGGGGGCCGCGTCCTCGGAGTGGTTCCCGTGGTGAATCTGAACCGCCTGTCCGATGAACACCGCCGTCAGGAACGTAAACACGAAAGCCTGCAGTAAAGCGACGAACAACTCCAGAAGATTGAACACCGCGCTCACCAGCACAATCGGCACCGCCACCGCCAGGCCCAGCCCCAGGCTGGACGCTCCCGCCATGCCGATCAGGCTCAGCAGCACCGCCAGCAGGATATGCCCGGTAATCATGTTCGCGAACAACCGGAACGCCAGGGCAAAGGTCTTCGCCGCGAGCCCGATCAACTCCAGCACCGCAATCAGCGGCGCGATGAAGAGTGGCCCCTGGAAGAAGTGCCGGAGGTACGCCGTGCCGTTCTCGCGAAGCCCGCTGCCCACAACCATGGCCAGCGTGCAGACCGCCAGCGTTCCCGTGGTCCAGATGTTGCCCGTGGCCGTGCCGCCCACGCCGAACGGCAGAACCAGCCGGGTCAGCGGGTCCAGCGGGACCAGCCCGAGCACGTTACAGAACAGGATGAAGAAGAACACCGTCCACAAGTACGGGATGAACCGGTCCGTGTGGTCCCCCAGGTTCGGCCGGGCCACGTGATCGCGCAGAAACGCGCAGATCGTTTCCACAAAGTTTCGCCCGCCGCGTGGAGTCAGGTCGCCCAACAGGTCGTCCGTGCTCACCCAGAAGGTGGCCCGTCGCAGGATGACAATCAGCAGAATCGCCGCAAGGATCTGCATCACGATGTGGTTGGAGAGAATCGTGACACCCCTCTCGGACCAGAAGGGATGCTGAACCACGTGCTCCAGCGGATTACCCGATGCCAGAATGCCGAACATGCTCATCGCCTATTCCCCGGGCACCTGGCGCTGGATTCGAACCAGGCATACGACCTCAATCATCAGCACCACCGCATAACTGAGGCCCAGCCAGATCAGGAACGGCCGCGGTGAGACCCGCCCACTGAACGCCAACAGCAGGCCGATCAACAGCGCCGCGCCGAACCGGACCCCGGTGCTCGCCAGCATCGCGGTCGCCCAGTCCCCCCCCCGCCGCCGACAAATCACCGCAAACGCGAGCAACCCGATCCAGTTCGCCGCCAGGCCCGCCGCACAACCGGCCGCCATCCCGGCCAGACCGTCGGGCCCGCTCAAACGAACCGTCGGCACAACACCCGCGGCGGCGACCACCGCAATGGCAGCCAGGCCGGCCAGGAACGGTGCAAACAGACGGTGCCAGTCCATCACCAATGACTCATCCACTCGACGGGGGTGAACCCCGGTCCCCCTTCTCCGACCGCTCGGACTCTCCCGGTGCCGGCCCCCTCTTGCGCGATTCCGGCCGCCGCCCTCCCGTAACGGCTAGCGCCGTGCGGATCAGGTTGTACATGCCTCCGATCAGCCCCAGACATGCACAAATCAGCAGCCCCCAGGGAGCCGTATCGTACCGCACATCGATCCAATAGCCCAACAGGCAGAAACCCGCCAGGGCTGCCGCCAGCTCGAACCCCATGTTCAGCGACCGGGAGGTCGAAGGCCAATGATCGCGCGGCCGGCTCATGGCAACTCCAGCCCGTCGCGTGGCGCCCGACTGCACGCGCCGAGACCGCCGCCGTGATCCAACTCCTTGTGGCGGTGGCTGTTTCTGACCGCCGTACGGCGGGGCAGTCTAGCCCCCGTCCAAGCCGCACGTCAAGCAAGAGGGGGTACGCGCCAAGCCCTTGCAAAACCCGGCCAAATCCGGGAGGAATAGGGCGTTCCGGGCCAACCAGGGGCCGATCCAGACGGCGCACCTCCCGGCTGTTTCCGCGCCGGTCGGTGGCTTTCTGGAGCGATCCCCGACGGGTTCCGGGATGAAGCTGATCCCATGCGGGAGGTTCACGCATGTTTCGCACAGTCGCCATCGTCGGGGCCACCGGCGCCGTGGGCAAGGAATTCATCAGCCTCATCGAGCAACGGGGGCTGAAAGCCGAGCGCTTCACGCTCCTGGCGTCGGCCCGCAGTGCGGGCCAGACCCTCGACGTGCGGGGCGAGCCGCACACGGTTCACGACCTGGCCACCACCTCGTTCGAGGGCGTGGACGTGGCCTTCTTCAGCGCCGGCGGTGGACGAAGCAAGGAGTTCGCACCCAGGGCCGCGGCGGCCGGAGCGGTCGTCATCGACAACTCGTCGGCCTTCCGAATGGACCCGAACGTGCCCCTCGTCGTGCCGGAGGTGAACCC
>JAFGJQ010000182.1 GCA_016929015.1 Phycisphaerae bacterium
CGGCGTCATACCGCCACCTCCTCGACAGCCCCGGCCTGCGTCGGGGTTGTCTCAGTCACGGTCTCCGCCTCGATCCGCTCCGCCTTACGCCCCGTGAACTTCTCCCAGCGCTCGACGATCACATCGCAGTAGGCCTGGTCGAGTTCCATCAGGAACGCCCGCCGCCCGGTTTGCTCGCAGCCGATCAGCGTCGAACCGCTACCCCCGAAGAGGTCCAGCACGTTCTGGCCCGGCAGCGACGAGTACTGAATCGAACGCACCGCCAACTCGACGGGTTTCTCGGTCAGGTGAACCATCGCCTGCGGGTTGACCTTCTTCACATGCCAGAGATCGGTCGCGTTGTTCGGGCCGTAGAACTCGTGGCCCGCGCCTTCCTTCCAGCCGTAAAAGCAGATCTCGAACGCGCCCATGAAATCCTTGCGCGTCAGGACCGGATGCTGTTTGTCCCAGACGATGCCCTGCGAGAAGTACAGCCCAGCGGCCTTGAGCGGCGCGGGGTAGTTGCCGAGATTGGCATAGCCGCCCCAGATGTAGAACGAGCCGCCCGGCTTGAGTACGCGCGAAGCGTTGGCGAACCAGGCCAGCAGCATTTCATCAAATGCATCGTCGGTGACGAAGTCGTTGGCCAGCGGCCGATCCTTGGCACGCATCTTCTGGCCAGGTTTCGGCGGGTGGTATGCGCCTCGGGCCTTGTCGAATCCCTGGTGGTGGAGTTGGGCCTTCTTGTTCTGGAAGCTCGACAGCCCGGCGGCGATGGCGTTGCTGCTGCGCGGTTCGCAGCGGACATTATACGGAGGGTCCATCGAGACCAGGTCGATGGTCGCGCCGTCGAGCAGCCGGTCCAAGTCCTCGACGCTGCCGCTGTCGCCACACATCAGGCGGTGGTCACCGAGCACCCAGGTGTCGCCGCGCTGCGTGATGGGATCATCCGGCGGCTCGGGAAGCGAGTCCGGGTCGGTCAGCCCCTCGGCCACGTCGCCGTCGAGCAAATGAGCCAATTCGTCCTCATCGAAGCCGAGCAGGCTCAGATCGTAGTCGGCCTGCTGCAGGTCCTTGAGCTCGATGGGCAGCAGGTCCATGTCCCATTCGGCCAGCGTCGCGGTCTGGTTATCCGCGATGCGATACGCTTTGACCTTCTCCGGCGGCAGGTCGGTGGCGACGTGGACTGGCACCTTGGCCAGGCCCAGCTTCTTCGCCGCCTTCCAGCGGGTGTGCCCGACGATGATCACCCCGTCGGCGTCGATCACGATGGGCTGGCGGAAGCCAAACTCCTTCAGGCTGGCCGCGACGGCGTCCACCGCGTCGTCGTTGATGCGAGGGTTGGCCTCGTAGGGCTTGATGGCGTCGATGGGCCGCAGTTCTACGTCAAACGTCTTCGTCGTCATGGTTGCACCTCCATGTGCGTTGATGAAGTCTCGGACCAGCGAACGATTTCACGGCACATGCCGATGTACTCTTCGCTCGTCAGCGAACCCTTGGCTCGGTTCACGTCCTTGTGGAGGACCTGGGCATTTTCAATGGTGTGCTCGCCGCCCAAGCGGACGGGCACGATGTGGTCGATGGAGGCCGTCTGCGGTGTGAGTACACGTCCGGACAAAGCGCAGCGGTACTGTTGGTATTCCAGCAGTCGCAGAACGTTCTCGGTGGATACCGGTCCGGTTGGTCGAGCGAGAATCACCGCGTCCGCTTGCGCTTGGGGATGTAACGGCTCCCGGCCGTCACACGCCGAGTGGCCCAAAGATGCCAATCGCTTCTGCGGGCATGATTCGCCTTCGTTGCGGCAATGCCGGTCGCCAAACGAGCGAACACCTTCCACGTTGGCCTGGCGGTCACTCGCGAATTGCCTTTGGCTGGCGGACGGCTGAGGCGGATTCGCCATCCTTGCACCATGCTGTGTGCCGCCCGCGACCACGGGTTGCCAAGAATCCGGGCGTTGTGCCTGTCGGTGCAAAGCCGACTGATCAAGCCGCTCACAGAGCGTCGCCACTCCACCTTCGTTGCTGCTTCCATGCATTTTGGTCTCCTGTGACTGGTTTCGAGGGGCTGCCTGGAAAAAACCGGACAGCGCAAACAAACTTTGCTATTCCTTGCGACTGGTTCCGCCGCGGTCTCCTGCGCCGAGGCCCGGGAAGGAACCATGCCTTCTTTCTTCTTTCACCCCCCCCTCACACACACACGCATATTCACGCGGGCGGGCATCGCGCGAGGGGGTGGGGGTGAAAGGGAGTAATAAGGAGAGAGAGTTGTTGTTTTCCTTTATATATAGGGCTTTTCCGCGACCAACTTCTTTCACCCTGAGGGGGTGAAAGAAGGGTGAAGGATGGTGAAGCAAGGTCGAATTCGAGGCCATCATCTTTCACCCCCGGTGCTTGTTTCACCGTCTTCTTTCACCGCCCCGACGAGCCGGTAGGCCCGCATGTTCCGGCCGGGCGTGGACACCGTCGCTACCTCGATGTCGCCTTGCTGCACCAGGGTCTCGATCAGCACGGTGAACGTCTTGGCGTCCATCTTCATCCGCTTGAGCAGCACGCTGTGGGCCAGTTCGTTGTTTGGCGCGTCGCGCAGCTTCTCCAACAGCTTGAGGCACTCGGCATGGAACGGGTTGTCCGCCACATGTGACGCGGCCATGAACAACATCCGCCGGGTCTGGTGCATGACGAACGCCGACGCCCACTGCACGGCGGCCAGGCTGATTCGCGGCGACTGGTGGTTCTCGCTGATGGCGTGCAGCAGCGCCAGCTTGCGGACCTGCTCGCTGACGCGGCCCCATACGGTGGTGCCGACCGAATCGCAGGCTTCCTCGGCCTTGCTGTACTCGGCCTCGGCCTCCAGGCGGTTCTCAACCAGCAGCCGCTTGGCTTCGTCGCTGTGTTCGACGATGGCTGGTACGGGGTGCCAGTTCTCCAGGTTGCCCGTGCCGGGTCGGTAATCCGCCCACCACTTGGCCGTCGCCAGCACACGGGGCGGCAGATCGCGGATGCTTGGCTCCTGCCCCGGCGCTCGCGGACCGGCCTCGAGGATGATCATGCGGGCGAAGAAGCCGTTGGTCAGCATCCGCTCGCTGAGGGCCTGGTAGTAATGGTTCGGGATCGCCGTGCCGTAGATGACCAGGCAGGGCTGATCGATCACGCCGGGCGATTCCTTGCCCGCCTTGCGCCGCATGGGATAGACGCTGTTGGCCGACGAGTACATCGTCAGCATGGTGCCCATGATCGCTTCGTGGCGGGCGTCCTTGGCCTTATTGATCGACTGAAGCATGCCGTCGATCTCGTCGGTTTGGAACAGCATCGTCGGCGTCTGGAACAGTGCGTCCTGGATGCCCTCGCCGCTGGCGAAATGCAGGCCCAGACAATCGCCCAGCCCGACGGCGTGGATGATCCGTGAGTTGACCTTGCGGGACTGGTCCTTGCCCGCGCCAGAATGGGCCAAGCCCAGCAGGTACAGGTTCGTGCGGTTGTCGCCGGGGTCGCGCACCTTGCGCCCGGCCAGGAACGCCTGCAGCGCCAGCGCGCCGCCGAAGGCCATGACCTGGTTGGGATACGGCGCGATGGCCAGCGTGTGGTCCATCACCTCATTGATGAAACCGGGCACACGCAGCATCTCTGCGGGGAGCGGCCCGGGGTCGGCGATCTCCGGCACAGGTGCGGCATGTCCGTCGGACATCGCCATTGTCTGGCCGAGAGCCGCATGGTCCGACGGACATGCGCCGGGTGCGACGGACATTCGCATAATGCCCGACATGTCCGCACCATTGGCGCTGTGGGCCAGACATTCGCCGACCATGCCGCCGTACCCCTGCGTGGCCAGACAACTGGCGGATTGTTCGAAGTCTCCGCCGTGTTCGAGCAGTGTGTAGACCGCGAACGGCGCATAGCCGCGTTCAGGCTCAAACGGTGCGGCGTTGGTCGAGAAAACGAAGAAGACCCCGCCTTTCAGCGTGGCTGATGTGCCGGAGTTCTTACCCGGGCGACACCAGTATTCGTTCTCGCCGCCCTTGGTGCGAGCCCAACCGTGCTGTTCGAGAACAGCCCGCACATCTCCGCGACGGTTGAAATCATCGCCAGGGCGTGCGCCCATCTCGGGCGAATAGCCCGCCTGTCCGACGGACACCGCCGTTCTCTGGCCGACATCGCCGCTATGCGTCGGACCATTGACCACCGGCGGAAAATATTCGTTCAGGTCATACGCCGCCTGGAGCAGAATGTCGCGTTCGGCCATGGTCAGCACGGGCGGATTGGCCAGGTCGCCTTGGATCAGTTCGTATCCGGGCGTGGGCGCACACAGGAACAGCCCACCTTCGCCACGGGTTTCGATCAGCGTGACGATCTTGTCGCCGTCGCGGCGCTGCGCCAGCTTCATGTTGCCGCAGACTTCGGCGTCGCAGAGATAGTACACGTGCCGACCGTCGCGCTGCGTGCTCTCGATGACCAGCTTGGCCAGCAGATCGGGCGGGATGCGCTGCGCCCAGGCGTCGTACTTCTCGCCGCCCGCATCGAAGTCGATCATCTCGCCATTGCCCGACACCTTGCCGCAGAGGATGCACAAAGCGTCCGGCCCATTGGCGAACCAGGCCGACACCTCGGCCTCGGTGGGCAGACGCTTGCGGTACTGCTTCCACCTGCCGATGGCCGGGCGTTTCTCAGCCAGCTTCGCGGGTAGCACGCACAGACCGGCGGCGAGGTAGTTATTGGCGGCTTCAAGAATCGTCACGAATCACCCCCCACGCCGAGTTTCGTCATGCCGTCGACCTTGCGGTGGCAGCGCCGGCACAGCCAGTAGACCCGCAACGGTTGGTCGTAATCAGGATGATGCATTTCGATGTCGGTTGTCGCTCCGCAGAAATAGCATGGTTCCCTTCGCAAACGCCCATCACGGAGAGCATTGCCCGCCGCCGTTCTCGCCTTGTACTTCTGCGATTGCTCATCCCTCTGTCGCCGGGCGCGCTGTTGCCTCCGGGCGGCTCTCTCCGGACGCTGGGCTCGCATGCGGTCATAGTCGCGGTAATAGTCCACGCGCTTGCGGCGGTTCTGCATGGTGTCTGCGCGGGCGCACTCCCTGCACTTATTCAGGTGTCCATCCGCCATGCGAGGATGCTCGTAGAAGTCGGTCAGGGGCAGCACACGGCGGCATTTGAAGCATGTCTTCTGCATGGTGGTGATCCTCAAAACGGCACAGAGCCGTCATCAATGAACTCGTAGTCAGGCAGATCGCCGTCGTCGCGTTCATCGCACCCGGCCAGTCGCGGCGGAATCGGGCCGAGTTGGTAATCGGTGATGCGGTCGAACTTCTCACCGGTCACGGATCGCACGGTGATGGCCTTGGTCTCGGCGACGCCGCCCGCCTCGCAGATCTCCACGGCCTCCTCGGCCGTGTCGGGGAAAGGCTCGTTGGATCGTGCCCGCCACCAGGCCTCGAACTTGCCCCTGGCGTAGCCGGTGTGTTCGGGACAGACCCACTCGCTGCGGTGGTCGTTGAAGCCCACGCGGTAATCGACCCGTACGGTGCGCGGGTGGTCCTCGGGCGCATCGCGTTTGATGTGGACGCTGTAATAGGCGTCCTGCACCTCGTATTCGGCCTCTGTCACCTCGCCGGAGAGGATGCCCGCCGTCGTGGCCTGATGATCGTGCTGCTCACGCTGGGGCGGCGGGAACTCATGTCCGCACTCCGGGCAGATGCCATACGCCGCATGGATCACCGCCTGGCACTGCGGGCATTCCTTCGCGGGCGCTTCGCCGTTGCCGGATGAGCGATCCTTGATCTCCAACGCATCGACCGGCCCGTGGCGCAGGATGTTGCCGCCAAAGTCGAGCACAAGGCAGTCGTTCTTCGACGGGTCCAGGCGGAAACCGCGACCCACCATCTGGTAATACAGGCCCGGCGAATTCGTCGGTCGCAGCAGCGCCACGCAGTCGATGTTCGGCGCGTCGAAGCCGGTGGTGAGTACGTTGACGTTCACCAGATACTTCAGGTCGCCGTCCTTGAACCGCTTGAGCGTCTCGGCCCGCTCGAACGGCAGCGTGTCCCCGCAGACGAATCCGCACTCGTGGCCCATCTCGCCGAGGACGCGCTGGACGTGCAGGGCGTGCTGCACACCGGCGGCGAAGATCAACACCGAGTGCCGCTCGGTGGTGTGCTCGACGATCTCGCGGCAAGCGGATCGCACAAGCGAGTCCTCGTCCATCAACGCCTCGACCTCGCCCGCGATGAACTCGCCGCCCCGGATATGCAGGGCCGAGGTGTCCACCTTCCTGCGGCCCGCCTTTGTCTTCAGCGGACACAGGTAGCCCTGCACGATCAATTCGCGGACGCCCACCTCATAGCAGACGTGGTTCAGCAGGTTTTCCGGTGCGCAGATCATGCCCGTCGTCATGCGGTACGGCGTGGCGGTCAGACCGATCAGCCGCACGTTGGGATTGACGACCTGGGCGTCGGCCAGGAAGGTGCGGTACATACCCTCCCCGTCGGGCGGCAGCATGTGGGCTTCGTCGATCAGGATCAGATCGAAGCGGTCCAGTTCAGCGGCGCGGCGATAGACGCTCTGAATCCCCGCCACGATGATCGGATGCTCGGTGTCGCGGCTCTTGAGGCCCGCCGAGTAGACGCCGATTCGGTTCCACAGGTCCGGGGCCATGGTGTGCAGCTTGTCGACGGCCTGCTCGAGCAGTTCCTTCACATGCGCGAGGATCAACACGCGGCCTTGCCACTGCGTCACGGCATCGCGGCAGATCGACGCCATCACCGGCGTCTTGCCGCCCGCCGTCGGGATCACCACGCAGGGATGATCGTCACGCTGACGCAGGTGGTCATAGACGGCGGCGACCGCCTCAGTCTGATACGGGCGCAGCGTGATCGCGGGCGACTGTGGCGGTGGTCGCAAAAGCCCCCCGGTCATGCCGTCTCCAGGTCAAAAGACTCGTCCGGCAGGTGGTCGCCTTCCTCTCGCAGCGTGTAGCAGTCCGAACACAACCACACCCTCTCCCGCTCGTGAAAGTAGAGCAGCAGAAACGGGTCAGGACCGCGCTTGCAGTCCCGCTCCTGCTTGCAGAACTGGCACTTTCTCCGCTGAGGTTCCTGGTCACGCCACAGGTCCCACATCACTCGTCCCCCGCGATCATGGCGGCCGTGCGGGCGTACCCTGCGATGTCCACCAGGTTGTCCCGCTTGTGCCGATGGGCCTGGCGGGCGAGCTTGACGGCGATCATGCACAGGGGCACGTCCATGGGCATGATTCGCTCGCCCTCGCGCAGCCTGGGCGCGAGGACGCCCGTCCACATCTGCGCTGTCCTCGCGAAGTCTTGTGAAGGGTGGCCGTAATCCTCATGGCGATCCGATGCGGTGATTCGCTTGGCCTCATCGAGGAGGGACTCAGGTTCCTGGGCCTGTTCCCACCGGATGCGGAGCCGATGCAGATGGACCAGCGGAACCGGCGCGCTTTGCAGCGGCTGGAGGGTCTCGGCATCGAGGACAGGCAGGGCCAGTTCCCGAGCCAGCAGGTATTCCAGTTTCGCCCCGCGCGAATCCTCCCAGCCGCTCAGCATGGCCACCGCGTCGCACTCGATCAGCAGCTTCAC
>JAFGJQ010000183.1 GCA_016929015.1 Phycisphaerae bacterium
ATGCGCGTCTTGTTCAACGACATCGCGGACGTGGGAGAGCTGGACTACGAGGCGCAGGCCGTCGACAAGCGGACCCTCTTCACGACGGCGGACGTGGTCACGCTGCACGTTCCGCTCACACCTTCGACCCGTGGACTGGTGCATGCGGAGGTGCTGGCCGGTTTCAGGCAGACCGCCACGTTGATCAACACCGCGCGAGGGGGGGTTGTGGACCTAGTCGCCCTGGCCGCGGCCCTGCAGGCCGGGGCCATCGCGGGCGCAGCCCTGGACGTCTACGATCCCGAGCCGCCGCCGCCGGACCATCCGATTCTGCACGCGCCGCGCGTGCTCTTCTCCGCCCACGTGGGTGCTCGGACGCACAGCGGTCTGGCTCGCATGGAGCAGGTCGTCGAGGACGTGGTGGCTGTGCTGAACGGCCGGACGCCCGTTTACCCGGCACCGCCTCCGGAACCGTGTGCGTAATGATTCGGGCTGAGCGGCTGACGCGGAGGGCCGTCTCGTTTGTCTTCTCGTCTGTCTTGTTCACTGCGGTGGCAAGGAGTATGGTTACGCCGCTCGGTGCGGCCTTTCGAGCGTAGGAGGTTATCGGATGATTCGGGGACTTCACAGGGTCGGCAGTCTGGCCGGCGCCGCCATGCTGCTGCTGGTGCTGGCGGGTGGATGCAAGGATGACGATTTTGAGCGGACCCGCAGGAAGGCGGGAGAGGCGGCCGAGGCTGCCCGAAGCGCCACGACACAGGCCGTGGAGGACGCACGACCCGTGGTCGAGGATCTGAAGGAGCAGGCCGAAGAGAAGCTCGGCGAACTCAAGAACGCCACCACGCAGGCCGTTGAGAAGGCCAAGGTGGCCACGACCCAGGCGGTGGACAAGGCCAAGGCGGCCACGAGCCAGGCCATGGACAAGGCCAAGCGGGCAACGACCCGGGCGGCCGAGGCCATCCAGGACGAGTTGGAGGACAAGCCGGATGGCGCGGAAGAGAAGTAGCCGACGGAACCGCAATGCGTGACTACCTCCTGTTGATGCGTCCCCAGGAGTGGATCAAGAACCTGGTGGTCTTTGCCGGGCCGCTGCTGGGATATCGCCTGTTCCAGTTCCCTGCCGCATGGGAAGCGGCGGTCTGCTTCGCGGCGTTCTGTCTGGTGGCCAGTGCCAGCTACGCTTTGAACGACGTGATGGATCGGGAGGCGGACGCCCATCACCCTGCCAAGCGCCGCCGCCCCGTGGCGCGCGGCGCGGTGAGCCCTGCGGCCGCGGCGGGGCTGGCGATGGTTCTGGTGGCCCTGGGCATCGGCCTGACAATCTGGCTTCTGAATCCGAACGTGACGGCCCTGGTCAGCGTATACTTCCTGTTGATCCTGGGGTATTCCTCGGGGCTGAAACGGCGGATCATTCTGGACGTCATCATCATCGCGACGGGCTTCGTGCTCCGGGCCTGGGCGGGGGCGGAGGCCGTAGGCGTGGTCACGTCCGAATGGCTGATTGCATGCACGTTCACGATATGCCTGTTCATGGGGTTCGGCAAACGGCGGTGCGAAATCGCCGTGCTGGGCGAAACGGAGCAGGCCCGCGAGCACCGGGCCACGCTCGCCCGCTACACGCCGGAACTGCTCAACAACCTGACGAGCGTGTCCGCGGCGATCGCCGTGGTGACGTTTCTGCTGTATACGATCGAGCCGTCGTATCCGCCGCCTCCGTTCCCGAAGAAGCACCTGCTGTACACGCTGCCGCTGGTGGTTTACGGCGTCTTCCGGTTCGCCATGCTGGCCCAGAGCGGCCGATTCACCGGGCCGACGGCGATCTTCCTGAAGGACCGCGCGTTCCAGGCTATCATTCTCTTGTGGGGCATCGTTGCGGCCGGGATTGTCTTCGAGGATCGGGTGCGGGAGTGGACCGGCCTTGGGTAACAGGCCGGACATCTGCGGTTGGTGTGGTACTGTAAGAGGCCGGAGCCATGAACTCATCCAAGGTTGCGATCCTTCGAACATCGCCGGCCACCGTGCTGGCCGACTACCACCGCCTGATGAACCTGGCGGATTACCAGGCCGTGATCGACCGGACGGCGGACACGGCGTTGAAGATCAACATCTCGTGGCACTATTTCTACCCGGCGTGCTCGACGACACCGTGGCAATTGGACGGCGTGATCCGGGCCATGCTGGCGGACGGGTATGACCGCAGCCTGCTTCACGGCTGCCACAACCGGACGGTCGTGGTCAGCGCTCGCAAGGGTGAGCGTGCGAACAAACACTTGCCGGTCATCCAGGCCCACGGCCTACGGAACATCCACCTGTACGAAGGCGAGGAGTGGATTCACGTCCATGACGCCATCGGCGATCTGCGAGACAAGCTTCTGGTGCTCAACGACGTGTATCCCGACGGGTTCTCCATTCCGAAGCGGTTCATCGGGGAGAACATCATCCACCTGCCCACGGTGAAGACGCACGTGTTCACCACCATGACCGGGGCGATGAAGAACGCATTCGGGGGGCTTCTGAACGAAAAACGGCACTGGACCCACCCGGTCATTCACGAAACGTTGGTGGACCTGCTCATGATCCAGCGTCGAATCCACCGGGGCCTGTTCTGCGTGATGGACGGCACGTTTGCGGGGGACGGTCCGGGACCACGATGCATGGAGCCGCACGTGAAGAACGTGCTGCTGGCCTCCGCCGATCCGGTCGCGATTGACGCCGTGGCAGCCCGGCTGATGGGTTTTTCTCCGCTGGATGACGTGAAGTGCATCCGAATCGCGCACGAGATGGGGCTGGGCGTTGGTGATCCGCGGAAGATCGAAATTGTGGGGGACTTGGACGCGGCGGAGGAGAACTGGCACTTCGTGGGGCCGTACCGCAAAATGACCTTCGCCGCCCGGATGCAGCACCAGATCTACTGGGGGCGGCTGAAACGGCCCATTGAATGGTCGCTCAAGACCTGGCTGGCCCCGTGGTCGTACGCGGCCAGCATTCTATACCACGATGCATTCTGGATGCCCTTTGTCGGGAATCCTCGCGTTCACCAGGCGCTGACCAGCAGTTGGGGGCGCCTGTTCCGTGAATGGGAGAGACTCACTCCTGACGAGCATGGATGGCCCGGCCTGGAAGCATCCGTCGACAGTCCCACCCGCGTGGCGTAGGCCTGCACCGTCGCGGCTCTCGAACCGACACGCGGACGTGCCGGACGCTCCGATGCAGGCGAACGCCGCCGCAGGCTTGCTGCTTTCCCCTCAGAACACCGCATTCATTTTCGCCAGACACGCGTTGATCTGGCTCTCAATCGACTCTATTTGCTCCAGCGGTTCCTCGTTCCACCATGCGTCGGCCAGGGCTTTTCGGAGGCGATACAACTCCACCTCGCGGGGGTCCACCGTCTCACTGGCCAGGCGGATCTCTTCTTCTGTCAATGGAGCGTGTTTAGACTGGATCATATGCGACCCTCCGTCTCCTCCGTGTCTCCGTACACCTCGTGAGAGGGAGTCGCTCCACGGGAGGCGTCCCGGGGCCGTCCGGTCATCCTGACCACGACCGTGTCGAGCACGCGTTCCAGCGGCGCGGACCGGCGGGCGAGCAGGGGCGGGTGCGACCACCGGCACCGCCCCATCACGCCGGTATGGTCTACCCTATGCCACACAAATCACAGGCTGTCAATGGAGAAATCGCCATGCGGCGTTGCACGCGGGCGACACGACCTCACAGGGTTTTGAATTCGCGAAAGTTACCGATTCGCGAGATTTTGTGTAGCGGCCCTGAATTCCGCTTTGTCACAGGGCTCGCCGAACGCGCTTCGCGAAATGCGTTCCAGGGGAAATTTCACACCCCCGGGTTTGGCCGTGTGGCAGCGCGGTTCGCAAGGCTATACTTGTCAGAACCTTCGGGTTCGGCTAAGGCGCGGCGGACGAACGGAGAATCGAGACAAGTCCCCCGGAGCAAAGGGTTTCACATGAAACACGTGATTGCACTGGTTCTGGCACTGCTGCTGAACGCGGCGGCGAATCTCATGATGAAAGCGGGAGCGAGCCAGGTGGAACGAACCGGGGGTTTCTTCGCCGGGGGGCCCTGGAGGGCCGTTCAGACGTTACTGAGCACGCCCGTGCTGGTCATCGGCCTGACCTGTTTTGCCCTGAACGCGGCCTTCTACATGTACGCGCTATCGAGCCGCACATTGTCCATCAGCATTGCGTATCCGTTGATGGTCGGCGGCGGGTATGCAATCATCGCGACGACAGCGTATCTGCTTCTCGGCGAACGCCTGAGCGCGGGTCAGTGGATCGGTGTGGCCCTGATTCTGGGGGGAGTCCTTCTGGTGGCCATGCAGACGGCCGAGCGCGCAAGCTGACGCGCCGCGCGGTCCTGTCAGAAACGTTTGCGACCATCCAGCCCAACGTCGGACGGCTTGGCCGGAAACAGCAGGCTCACCAAAACAACACAGGCGAAGTTTGGCAGCACGGTGATCAGCAGCTTGACGGCGTGAATGTCCTGCACGAGAGAGCCCGGCAGACGGAGCACATGCTCGAGTCCGAACAGCAACGCTGACCAACCCTGCACCATTGCCACGCCGGTGATCATGCCCACGATGACGCCTGCTCGCGAGGTTCGTTTCCAGAGGCAGCCCAGCACGATCGCCGGTCCCAGTCCGGCGGCCAGTCCGCCCCAGGCGTCCAGCACTTGGCCGTAAACGCTTCGCCCACCCCACGCGGCCGCTACGCCCGCCGCACCGAGCATGAGCACTACGGCCCGCGACAGCCACACGGCGGCGCGATCGCTGGGCCGGCCGCCGAGCAGCTTCTCGTATCCGTCACGCACGACAGCCGCGACGGCCACGATAATCTGCGAGTCGACCGTGCTCATCATGGCCGCGACTGCCGCCGAGAGGACCAGGCCGGCGAAGAACGTCGGCAGCAGGGCGACGGCCAGCATGGGCATCGCGGGGTCGGCTGTTTCAGCGAGGCGATCGGCGTCGAGCACGCCGACGGCCACCAGCCCCACGAACAGGGAGCCGTACAGGGCGAAGAGGGTCCAGATCACCGCGATCAGCGCGCTTTGGGGGATCTTCTTCTCATCTTCGATGGCCATGAAGCGGGCGATGATGTGCGGCTGGCCCGGGTAGCCGACGCACCACGACAGGCCATGCATCGCGACACCCAGGACGAATGAGCTACCGGCCTTGCCTCCGTCAATAGCCAGCATCTGTTCCTTCAGAACGCCGGTGGCCAGCGCGGACCAGAGTTTCTCGAGACCACCCAGGTGAATGATGCCCACCACGGGCAGGACGATCACGGTGCCGACCATGAGGATGGCCTGAACGAAGTCCGTCCAGCAGACGGCCATAAACCCGCCGGCTGCCGTGTATGCGAGGATGATCGTGGCACCGATCAGGATGCCCTGGTGGTAAAAGGAAAGCCGGATGCCGCCGATCGTCTCGCCCCAGGGAAGGTTTACCTGAGTGAATGCCGTGGCGAATACATGGCCGGAAGCGTTGAACTGCGCGGCAATGTAAGAGACGTAGTAGACGACGATGATGACCACGGAGAAAATGCGAATCAGCCGGGAGCGATCGGCGTACCGAGCCTCCAGAAAATCCGGAATGGTGAGGGCGTTGTAGTCGGCGCTGAGCCGTCGCAATCGGCGAGCGAGCACCAGCCAGTTGAACATCACGCCGCATGTGCAACCGATGCACGCCCAGATCATGCTGAACCCGCCCGCGTACGCGGCCGCCGGCAAACCGATCAGCAGCCAGCCGCTGAAATCGCTGGCCTGGGCGCTGAAGGCGGCCACCCAGGGACCCAGGCGCCGACCGCCCAGCACGAAATCGCTGATGTTGCGGTTGTATCGAGAGCAGTACAGACCGATGAGCAGCAGGGCGAGCAGGTATGTGGCAAAGACGGCGAGAATCATGGCGTACGGTCCCAGTTCCGGTACGACCAGAGGATGCTGATCAGAAGCAGGAAGAGGGGCGGTCCGAACAGCCAGATCAGCGTGGATACGGGTAACGACATACGCGAAACTCCGTTAACGCTTTGTCTCGCCGTTGATTATGCCAGAGGCTTGTGTGCGGGGCAACCCGGCATCACCACTGTGGACTCACGCCACGCCCTCCGTCGATCTGCTTGACGAGCCCACCCGGCAATGCCATTCTTCCCTGGGGAATTGGGTTCAGTTGCAGTGTGTCCATCGAGATGTGACCCGGCACGGTGTGCACAACGCCCATGGAACGATTCGAAATGCCTTTTGCTTCGGCGCTACGGATAGTGGCCGTCGGCGGCGACTTGAAGGACACGTTCTGTCGGCTCCAAGGCCGGGACGCGGCGGTTTCCGCCCCGTTCGGCGACCTGGCCGATCCGGCCAATCTGCGGGCGTTTCATGCAGCCTTGCGGCTGGAGTTCACTCAGGCCCCGCCCGATGCGCTGGTGCATGATCTGCACCCCTCCTATCACTCAACATCAGCCGCACGTCAGGCGGCCGGCGCGGCCGGGGTGCCGTGTGAAGCCGTTCAGCATCACCACGCCCACGTGTGTGCCTGCCTGGCGGAGAACGGCGCCGCCACGCCAGCCATCGGCATTGCCTGCGACGGGACCGGATTCGGGACAGACGGGACGATCTGGGGCGGCGAAATCCTCTACGTGAGCCCCGGCGATTTCGAACGATGTGCCAGTCTGGCTGCTTTTCCTCTGCCCGGCGGAGATGCGGCGGCCCGCCAAACCTGGCGACCGGCCTGGAGCCTCGTTCATCAGGCGTACGAAGGGCGCGTGCCGGCCGACGTTGAGGGGCTCTTCGACCGCGTGCCCCGGCAGGAGCGGCGGACGGTGGCGGCCATGATTGCCGCCGGCGTGAATGCGCCTGCCACGTCGAGCCTCGGCCGCGTCTTTGACGCCATGTCGTTTCTGGTCGGCCTGTGCGACTGCAACACGTTCGAGGGCGAGGCGGCCATCCGCCTTCAGGAGGCCGCGGAGGGACAGCCCCCCGATGCGTACTCGTGGGAAACCGCGATGGACGGTGGGCTGGAGCGACTGATCCTGGGGCCCATGATCCGGTCCATCTGCCACGACGTGCTGGATCGACGGCCTGCAGGTGGGATTGCCGGCGCGTTTCACGCCACGGTGGGCCGGATGCTGGCGAAGACGGCCGCGGTGGCGGCGACGCGGCGATGCCTGGATACAGTGGCCCTGACGGGCGGCTGCTTTTTGAATACAATTCTGGCAGGCCACGTCGAACGGACGTTGGCGGAACTGGGCGTGCCGCGAGTACTGAGGCACACACGGCTGTCACCCGGCGACGCCGGCCTTTCGCTGGGCCAGGCGTTTGCCGTGGCGGCTCGACATCGGAGTATGATGTAATGTGTTTGGCCGTTCCGGGAAAAGTGATATCCGTATCCGCATCGGAGAGTGAAACCGGTCGCACCGCCGTCGTGGATCTTCAGGGCAACCGGGTGGAGACGAGCCTGGCCCTGACCCCCGAGGCTGGCGAGGGCGACTGGGTCCTGATGCACGCCGGGTTTGCCATCGAGGTGATTGACGAGGACCACGCCCGGGAGATCTGGCAGTATCTCAACGAGGCGATGGCCCCGGAGTCTTCCGCGCCCGCCGCACAGCAGGACCAGCCGTGAGCCGCGCAACACAGGCCAATCTGATGGCGGCACAGATCGCCGAGGCGGTCAAAGGCCGCGATCGTGTGCAGGTGATGGAGGTCTGCGGGACCCACACGGTTTCCATCTTCCGCAACGGAATCCGCTCGCTGCTGCCGCGGAACGTCCGTCTGATCAGCGGACCGGGCTGCCCGGTGTGCGTGACGGCACAGCGGCACATTGATGCAGCCATCGAGCTGGCGTCGCGAGAGGGGCTGGTTGTCGCAACCTACGGGGACATGATCCGCGTGCCCGGGCGCCTCGGCAGCCTGGAGACCCTGCGGGCCCGCGGGGCGGACATCCGCGTGGTGAACTCCGCCCGGACGGCGCTCCAACTTGCCCAGCGGAACGCAAACCGGCAGGTGGTGTTTCTGGCGGTGGGGTTCGAGACGACGGCGCCCGCCACCGCCGCCACGATCCTCGAGGCGGAGCAGTTGGGCATTGAGAACTTCAGCGTGCTGGCCAGTCACAAGCTGGTCGTACCCGCGATGACGGCCCTGCTGGACGATGGCGACGTACCTCTGGACGGCTTCCTCTGTCCGGGGCATGTAAGCGTGATCATCGGTGTGCGGGCGTACGACCCGATCGCCACTCGCTATGGCAAAGCGTGCGTCATCGCCGGGTTTGAACCGCAGGCGATCCTCGTCGGCCTGTTGCGATTGCTGCAACTGGTGGGGCAAGGACGGGCGGCCGTCGAGAATGCATACGCCGGCGTCGTCCGGGAGGACGGCAACCCCGCCGCGCGGCGGTTGATGGAACGGGTCTTCGTCACCTGCGATGCGCCGTGGCGGGCGCTGGGCGTCATACCCGCCAGCGGGCTGGCACTGGCCCCGGCCTATGAGCGGTTCGACGCCGCCAAACGGTTCGACATCGAGATTGGAGAAGACCGCGATCCGCCCGGCTGCCGGTGTGGCGAGGTCATCCAGGGCAAGGTTGAGCCGAGGGAATGCGGGCTGTTCGGCAGCGATTGCACGCCGGTTCACCCCGTCGGGCCGTGCATGGTCAGCAGCGAAGGCACGTGCGCGGCATGGTTCAAGTACCATTGGCCGACGGCGCAGCGGGGAGGTCGGGCATGAGCACGGGCGGCCACGCGGATCGGGTGGTGCTGGCCCACGGCGGCGGCGGCGAGTTGATGAACCGGCTGCTGCGCGACCATGTGGTGCCCGTGCTGGGCAATCCCACGCTGGCCCCGCTGACGGACGGAGCGGTATTACCGCGTCCGGAAGGCAGACTGGTGTTCACGACCGACTCGTACGTCGTGACGCCCCTGGAGTTTCCCGGCGGAACCATCGGGCGATTGGCGGTCGCCGGAACGGTGAATGACCTGGCCGTGATGGGCGCCACGCCGCTGGCCTTGAGCCTGGGCTTGATTCTCGAAGAGGGCTTGGCGCTGGAGCGGTTCGACCGCATTCTGGCAGACATCGCGTCCACCGCCGCGGAGGCGGGCGTACCCGTGGTGACGGGGGACAC
>JAFGJQ010000184.1 GCA_016929015.1 Phycisphaerae bacterium
AAGGCCAATCGCCCTGAGTGGTTCAACGATGAACCGCGTCTTGCGAAACCCCGCGGGGAAATGGTGTGTCAGCGATCCGCCGCCGACTGCCTGTCAAAAGCGGCGGGGAAAGTGTGGCTCACACCCCTGTCAGGGCGGCGGGCGCTGAACTACCCATTTGCTCCGGTCCGCCCGCTGGGGCCGGGCTCCGCCTCACTCCGGAACAACGATCTCGACCGTTCTCTCGATGAGCCAGCCATACGGTCCCCGAAACTGGACGCTGGGTGTGGTGGTGAAGCGTGCATTGGGGCCGAGATTCGCGCGGACGGTCACGGTGTGTCTGCCGGGAGGAAGGCGGCGCAGCAGGAAGATGACCCGGCTATCGGCGAACATGGGCTGTGCAGTCACGGGATCGCCGTCGACGAGGAACTCCCAGCATTCCAGGGCTACAACGCCGCGCGACTCCCGGTAAACGCCATCCACGTGAAGCGTCACGCGGAGTGTTCCAGGCCCGTAGGGCGCCAGCGTCGTGATCCACGATTCGGCCTGGGAATCGTGGAAGCGATGGGCCTGCGTCGGGGTCATCAACCCTCGGTCGAACCGGCTCCACAGTTCGTCGGTGGCCCGTTCCCGGAAGACGTGAGACAGCGCCTGAAGCGCCGCGTTGGGCAGGTGCCGCTCCCACGGCACCCATCGGTATGCGGCGTACGCAACACCCAGGGCACCGATAGTGACCAGCAGCATATAGGGGTGTCGCCGCTGCCAGGCCACTAACTCAGCCGCGACCGGCCGGCCACGAAGAAGCGTTTCCATCTCGCCGGATGTGAGGGGCGCGCCACACTCCGGGCAGACTCCGGACTGGTTTCCCGTGAGGTCGTATCGGCATTGGCGGCAGTGCCCGGGCGGAATCCGCAATCGCTCCGCGCACCAGAAGGCGAAGATCAGAATCGCAGCAACCGCGGCGGTGGCGATTGGAAACAGCCAGGCCCCCGGCCAGCCGACCATCAGGAGGACGTACGCATACTTGACCCGCGGATGGGCGTCGATCCGAGACCGGAAATACAGGATGTAGGAGAAACACACGACAAGGCACAGCAATGTGTAGCCGAGTTCCGGCCAAACCATCCCGACGATGACGTCCCGCTGTTCGTCCACTCCCCAATATTGGGGCAGGTCGACCATCACGAAGCCCACGCTCAGCAAGTGGACCAGCCCGATGGCGCCCCAGACCCAAAGCTGGACGCGTGTGAGGAACCACAGGATGGCGACGGTCTTCTGCACGACGGGCACGTCTCCCCACACACGACCCGGACAACCCCAACGGCCTGGCCAACGTTTGTTGCCGCCGGCGGGACGGTTCCATACGACCGGCCCCTTTTCCGGCAAACCGGTTGCGGAGCCAAAGACGCTTGGTTAAGATGGTCGGCCATTGGTGCGGTAACAGAAACCCTTGTCACGTCGAGACCTGCGATTGCGCCGGACCCGGTCCGGCCAGAAATACGGAGCGATTCCCGTGTGGAGAGCACCTGCCCTCGCAGTATTGGTATTGGGTCTGGCACAAGCGGCTTGGGGACAGGAACCGTCGACACCGCCCGGTGGTGTCAACGTGGTTGCCGTTGAGTTCCCCGGCGCCGAACAGACCAGCCGGACGTACCTGCGCAGCGTCGTTCGAACCACCGCGGGCGAACCATTCGACGAGGCCCAGGCCCGTGAGGACGTCGATCGCCTGTTGAAAACCGGCAAGTTCCTGACGGTTACCCTGGAGACCGACGTCACGCCGGACGGCGTGGTGGTGCGGTTTCCGCTCTCCGAGCGGCCGGTCATTCGGGAGATCCGCTTCGAGGGCAACGTCAAGTTCAAAGAGAACAGGCTGCTGAGCTCCATTCCCGTGGCGGTGGGCGACCCCACGGACGCATACGGCGTGCGGGAGGGCCGCGAGGTCATTCTGGGCATGTACCGCAAGGAGGCCTACGGCGAGGCCCAGGTCACCATCGACGAAGAGCTTCTGAACCAGGGCGTCCTGCTGTACCGGATCGAGGAAGGCCCGCGGGTTCGCGTGCGCAAGATCCTCTTCGAGGGCAACGACGCCATCGCGCCCGCCAAGCTTCAGCAGCAGATTCAGACCCAGACGTACATGTGGATCTTCCGGCCCGGCCTGTTCGACGCCGACCAGGTGGAAACTGACGCCACGGCGGTCCAGTCCTACTATCGCGACCAGGGCTTCCTGGACGCCCGGGCTACCTGGCGCGTGGAACGGAGCCCGGACGGCGAGGACCTGACCCTCTGGTTCACCATCGTGGAGGGTCCGCGGTACACGATCGAGAGCATCGCGTTTGAAGGGAACCAGGTCTTCACCGACGAGCAGGTGCTGGCCGAGCTGACCATGGCCGTTGGCAATCCCATCTTCAAGACGGAGTTGGACCGCGACGTGAAGCGGCTGCAAACGCTCTACGGTGAGATTGGGTACATCTACGCCGAGGTGCAGGCGGTCCAGGTCTTCTCGGCGACGCCCAACCAGGTGCTCGTCACGGTGCGGATCACGGAGGGGGAGCAGGTCCGAGTGGGGCGGATTGTCGTGCGGGGCAACGAGCGTACACAAGACAAGGTGGTCCGCCGGCAGTTGGAGCTGTTTCCGGGTGATTTGTTCAACCTGACCGAGGCGAAGAACGCGGAGCAGCGCCTGGTGCAGACGCAGATTTTCTCGCGGGCAAGCGTCTCGCCGGTGGGCGAGGAACCGGGCGTGCGTGACATCGTCGTGAACGTGGAGGAGGCCGCCAAGGCCGGCGACTTCCTGTTCGGGGCCGGCGTGACCAGCGACAGCGGTCTGGTCGGCTCCATCATGCTGGACATCAAGAATTTCGACGTGTTCGACTGGCCGCGAAGCTTCCGCGAGTTCATCCGGCTGAAATCGTTCCACGGGGCGGGCCAGCGGCTGCGGATCGAGGCCCAGCCGGGCACGGAGTTCAACCGCTTTCGCATCGACTTCACCGAGCC
>JAFGJQ010000185.1 GCA_016929015.1 Phycisphaerae bacterium
GATGTCCGTGGACCTGACCAGCGCCATTGTGCAGTTCAAATCGGCTGAGGTGACCTCCCAGGTTCAGTATGCGGTGGCTGCCAAGATGCTCAAGATGGCCAACGCACAGGACCGGGCCGTCCTGCAATTGCTGGAAGCGGCGGCCCAGAGCATGGAGGCCGCGGCAGCCGATGTTGCAGACTACGCCACCGACATGACGCGCGGCGTGGACGTGTACGCCTGACCCGCGTGAGTTCCGCCGCATTCCTCGCGGCGCAGTGATCCCAATTCCCTCCCCAAAACGACACACCAACCTGCAAGACCGCCTCCGCGTCCGAAGGAACCGGCGCGGCGTACGGGCATTTCCAACGGCCGTGACGCGGGCGCATGAGGCACTCCGTGAGGTCGACAGGATTGTGGGAGGGAGTATAGTGACGGGCTTGCCGACCGCTTCCGGCGGTGTGGCCCAGTGCGGTTGTGGCGGCTCGGATCTCGGCAACAAGGAACAGTGCAAATGAAACACGCTGCGCGGTTTGGAATGACAGTCATGGTCGTGACAACACTCTTTGCCGCAACGCCGGTCGTCGGGGAGCCGCGGAGTTCCGTGCTCACCGGGATTGACGTGCTGGAGCAGGATGGGTTCAAGGCGTTGCAGGGCAAGCGGGTCGGGCTGGTCACGAATCCGACGGGCATCACGCGAGATTTCCGCAGCACGGTCGATGTGCTTTTTAAGGCGCCGAACGTGAAGCTGCTCGCGCTTTTCGGGCCGGAGCACGGCATTCGTGGAAACGTGACGGCCGGGGGGCATGTTGCTCACTCCACGGACCCGGTAACCGGCCTGCCGGAGTACTCGCTCCATGGGGCCACGCACAAACCGACGCCGGAAATGCTCAAGGACATAGACGCTCTGGTCTACGACATCCAGGACAACGGCTGCCGCTCCTACACGTACATCAGCACCATGGCCAAGGCGATGGAAGCGGCGGCCGAACAGAACATCGAGTTTGTCGTGCTCGACCGGCCGAACCCGCTGACCGGCAACCGCGTGGAGGGCAACATCCTGGACCCGAAGTTCCGATCGTTCATCGGGCTGCTCGAGGTACCCTACGTCTACGGGCTGACCTGCGGGGAACTGGCCAGGATGATCAACGGCGAAGGCTGGCTGGCCAACGGCGTGAAGTGCAAACTCACCGTAATCCCGATGAAGGGGTGGCAGCGGGACATGTGGTTCGATCAGACCGGGCTGCCCTGGGTTCCGGCGTCGCCGCACGTGCCGCACGCGGACACGGCCTTGTTCTACGTGGCGACCGGCATCATGGGTGAACTGCACGTGATCAGCGAGGGGGTGGGGTATCCGATGCCGTTCGAGCTGGCGGGCGCTCCCTGGATCGATGCGGCGAAATTTGCCGCGGAATTGAACGCCCGGAAGCTCCCCGGGGTGGTTTTTCGGCCGATGACGTTCCGGCCGTACTACGGGCCGTACGAAAAGCAGGACTGCGGCGGCGTACAGGTACACATTCTGGATCGCGACGCACTGACACTGGTGGCCGTGCAGTTCCACGTGATGGACGTACACCAGCGTCTTTATCCGGACAAGAAGCTGTTTGGCAGCAAGCGGGACGGGATGTTCGACAAGGCCTGCGGCACGGACCAGGTCCGGATGATGTTCCAGGAGGGCCGGCCCGCGGACGATATCCTCAATGCCTGGAACACCGGGGCGAAGGATTTCGCCACGACGCGGGGAAAGTACCTGATGTACTGAAGCGAGCGCCACCGTTTTCGGTGACGAGGATCCCGACCATGAATCGCAAGCGCAAAGAGCAGGTGCCGCGGCTGAACCCGTTGGAGGAGACGTGGCGAGTCTTCCGCATCATGTCGGAGTTTGTGGAAGGCTTCGAGCTGATGTCGCGTTGCGAGGCCGCAGTGCCCATATTCGGGTCGGCCCGGTCCCAGCCGCAGGATCGCTACTACCAGATGGCCGAGACGCTGGCCGCGCGGCTGGCGCAGCACGGGTATGCGGTGATTTCGGGCGGCGGCCCGGGGATCATGGAGGCCGCGAACAAGGGGGCGTTCGGGGCGGGCGGCACGTCGGTGGGCCTGAACATCTACCTGCCGCAGGAACAACTGGCCAACGCGTACCAGAACCTGTCCATGGACTTCCGGTACTTCTTCTGCCGGAAAGTGATGTTCGTGAAGTACGCGGTGGCGTTCGTCTGCTTCCCCGGCGGGTTCGGGACCATGGATGAGTTCTTCGAATCCATGACGCTCATCCAGACGGGAAAGACAGGGCGGTTTCCGGTCATCCTGATGGGCAGTGATTTCTGGACTCCGCTGGTGGAGTGGATCCGAGAGTTCCAACTGAACCGCAACGCCTTCATCAGCCCGGAAGACATGGACCTGTTCACCATCACCGACGACATTGACCAGGCGGTCCAGCTCATCGATGAAAACTACCGGGCCGAGGTGGATCGGCTGCTCTCGAAGGCCGAATCCGTCCGGCAGGCCGCCAGTCGCCTGCTGACCGCGGAGGGCACGCACGCCGGACAGCAGCCCCAGCCGCAGGCCCCCATCGTCCGCCCGGACGGCTTTGAAGACCTGTCACGCTGAGGGGGGCGTCGAGGAAGGCGGTCCGCCCAGCGAGCTGACAGGGGCATGCCCGTCGTCCATGCCTACGCGTTTTCTGATCCGCGGTTCGAATAGTTGCGCCCCGGTATGGCGGGTGCTGTGTCGGTCTGCCGCCAGAGGGCCTGGTTGGTCGATCGCGGATGGCCACACTCCGGACACGGCGGTCCTTCTGACCCGCGCAGGTCGTAGCCGCACCAGAAACAGGTCGGCAGAGTGCGGTAGCGCAGCACGTACGCAGGGCGGGCGAACAGCAGCGTCAGACGACAGCCGAGGCTCCACAACAGCGTGGTCATGGCGAAGATGATCGCCGTCCACCAGCCGTGGCCGATTCTCCCCACGCGAGGTGCTCCTCCCTTCGACACGGCGATGAGGATGGCGCAGACAATGATGCAGAGGCTGGCGCGGAAGGTCCATCTGGCGAAACGCATGCCTCGAACGTAGCGATCGCCGCTCCGCCACTCGCGCCAGAGTATCATGGCAACGGTCGTTCCCAGGGCGGCCATGATGGCAAGGTTGCGCCACGTGGCGGCCAGGAGATCAGTGTGGCGATCCCCGCAGCGGTCGACGAATGTGCGCTCGACCAGGACCAACGCCTGCCACCAGGAGGCTGGTATGATGACCGTTGCAGCAGTTGCTGTCAGGAGGATCGAGACGATTGCGCCCTGAGACAGACAGATTGACCACGCCGGGGATGTGCGAGAGAGGTCTCGGGGCGGTCGGATATACGGAAGAAGCAGAAGCGTGAAGATCGTCGCGCAGCCGAATACGATCCGCAACACCGCGTCTTTCGATGAGTAGCTCGTGAAACCATGGTAGTCCGCCGGCAGCAGATCGGGGACCGTTGGCCAATACCCGAGCACGCCGAATAGTAGGTTGGTGCGCCAGCCGTCACGCGGCCAGGGCCAGGTGAGCGGCCATCCCGTTCGCAGGTCGACGAAAAAGAGAACGCACAAGCTGACATATCCAACGAGGAGGAACCAGCGAACGCGATACCAACGGTCGTTGAGTTGCGTCCTGTTTCCATCCGGTACGCTTGCGTTCACGTTTTTCGCTGCCTTTCAACGGCAAAACACAATCCGAACAGCGGCTTGAGAGCCGACCTCGAATCCGCTGACTCGCTGGAACCGACTTTGTGGCGTCTCAGGCTTATACGATCCGGTGCGGCCCGAGTTGCGTGGGCTGGCCGGTCAGCAGAATCCGAGTGTGAGCATTTGGCATGGACATCAGTCAGATCTGTTCGCCGAGCCACGTCAAGCCGTTCGCTCTGGCGATAGGGCGGCCAATTCGTCACGACGGGTCTCAAGCTGGCGGGCCAATGACTCCACCGGCTCGGCCAGGGGGCGGAGGATTTCTTCATCCACCATGGCATCGACGTCGGAGAGGGCGGGGGGCTCCAGGTCGCCCGACGACGGGCCGAGGCCCGTTTCCCGCCGAACCCGCTGAACGAGCCGCACGGACCGCGCGTACAGAACGGCCAGCATGAAAAGCAGCACGGCCAGTGACGCGCCGAAGCCTTTCACCAGGCCGCCGGCACCAAGGGCCGTCACCACGGTCAGGCCGGCGGCGAGGCTCCCCACCAGCACGCCTTTGTTCAGCAGTTCCAGCCCGGCCCGCAGCAGGGGCTGAAGCAACGGGAACCAGATCAGAACGAACCAGACGAAGCCGCGAGCCAGTATCCCGGGCCGAGGCAGGCCCGCCAGACATGAGGCCAGCACGTCTTCGTCAGCGTTCTCCAGGCGTTCGCAGACTCGGCCCTCCAATCCGGCGGTGAGCGAGGCAGCCGACGGCCAGCGGATGTGATCAGCAAGCGGTTCGGGCAGCCGTCGCAGGGCGGTCTGCGCCTGCGCGTGGACGGATTCCACCCGATGAGCCGCGCTCCAGCCGCGAACCCCCAGCAGGTCGGCAGCCGGCGGCACGTTCCGGCCGGCCCCGCCGCCGGCCAGCCGGCCTCCCAGCCAGTGCGTCACGCCGCGCAAGGGCCAGTACAGCACGGGCAGCACCGGCCACTGCTCGACGCGGCGCGCCATCACGTCTCGGGCAAGCTCCACATCGCTGCGACCCACGCGGGCCAGACGCCGGGATACGGTGCCGCGGTAGTCGCCGTCGAACTCCCGATCGCAGGCGGTGCTCACGTCGGCCAGCAGCGTGTCCAGGTGATGGAGTGCTCCGTCGAGGTCATAGTGACTCCGCAGGGTTTTCAGGTTGGCGGCGAGTTCGGCGGCCTCGTTGTCGTGCTTGAGGCGGTGGATTTCCTCGGCGGTCAGGGGGGCCAACAGGCAGTTCCGCAAGCGGTCGAATTCCGCCTCTGCCTGGCGTGCCAAGTCACGGAGAAACGTCTGCTCCGCACCCGTGAGAGTGCCGGATTGGCTGCCCGTCCAGCTCTCGGTGACGGCCGCCGCGAACTCCTGTGCCGCGACGAATCGGGCGGCCAGCGCGAACCGGTGGTGCGCCGCCACGGGCAGGTCGACGGCGCAGAGGCAGCGGTCAAACCATTCGTTCACTCGCGACCAGAACCGCGCGGGGCTGTCCCCGTTCGTCTCGTCGCGCAGCGTCAGGTCCAGCTTGTTCAGCACGCAGAAGACGCTGGCCGGATCGCGTGCGACGGACGGCCGAATGTCGCCCAGTGCCCGGTCGTCGCCTTTCTTGGGGTCGAAGACCCAGACCACCCGGTCGACGCGTTCCACGGCTCGCGCGACCGTATCGAGGTGCTCGTGGAACACGCTGTCGATGTCGGGCAGATCCAGCAGAACCAGGTTCCGCAGCATCGGCACGTCATGCGTCACCGGGTGACAGGCCACGTGGCCGGCGTCCGACGGGGCAAAACGCCGGCGAAGGGCGTCCGTTGCGTCGCGGTGGACGTAGGCGATGGGCTGGTGCGTGCCCTGGCCGACGAGCTCCCGGTCCACGGAGATCTCCGTACCCGCCAGAGCATTGATGAGCGTTGACTTGCCTGCGTCCTTGCCGGCCAGAACGGCGCAGATCACCAGCTCGTCCCGGCTACGCAGCGACGCCCCGTGTTGCAGCGAGACGGGTGGCCGGGCAAACAGCTCGGCCAGCTCGCGATTCAAACGAGCGAGGGCCTCGGACGGGCTGCCGGTCGGTTCGGTCATCATGGCCGGCCTCCAGTTGTGGCAAAGTCGCGAGTGGTCTCGAGGGCCTTCCGCAGTTCCGGGTTGGCCTCCAGCGTGCGCCGTCGGGCCGCGTGGAGGATGCCTGCCGCCGCCTGTCTGGCATGATGGCGCAGCCCCTCGCGGTACGCGTCCACGGCGGCGTCCAGCGCTCGAGACTCTTGGGTGCCGCGAATGACGTTGTAGAGCCGGACGAACGTCCGCGCGCTCACACCTCCGATGGCGCCTCCAAGAACGGCATCAAGCCAGAGCGAGGCGCCGCCGGTCAGCACGGCCATGGCCACGCTGAACGCGAGCCCCATGCCGGCGCCGACCACGTTGACCCGGATGCTGGCGGCTTCCGTCTCCACCTTTTCTTTGAACTGCTGCAACGTCACCGCGCACGGTTCAACCAGGCGGGCCGCCTGAGCATCCAGATCGTGGGTCAGCGACGCCGGGTCGAGGATGGGTTCCTCCGGGGTGCCCGCCTCGCGCCAGAAGCGGCTCTGCCGGGCGCGGTTGGCCAGGTCGCGGACGGTGTGGTCGGCCATGCGGCGGAAGTACTCGATGCCGCGCTGTTCGACGGACGCGTCGTCGGAGAGCCGGCTTTGCCCGGGCGAGCTCGGCGGGGGCGCACCGAGGATGGGCATCCAGCGGGTGAAACGGCCTACGGAGTGGCCGAGTGACTCGCCGGAGCGCCGGACCACACGCCACCAGGGGGAGAGGTGCTCGCGCAGGCCCGGCGTAAGAAACGCCTCGGTGAGGATGGCCTGCCGGCTGGGCAGGTGCTCGGCCACCGCGGCTAGGTCGTTCTCCAGTTCGCGCAGGCGGGCCTGGCGGTTGGCGTTTTCGTTGAGCACGCGGGATGCCTGTTCCGCCAGAAGGCGGCGCAGGCGGTGCGGCCGGCTTTCGCGGCTCGCCGTGTCCGAAGGGGCGGCGGTGCGTGCCAGCCAACCGAGGCAGCGCCGTACATCCTCTTCGGCCAGCGCTCGAAAGCCTCGTCCGTGTCGGTATTCGAGCACGACCGCGTCGGCGTCCAGTCGGTGCGCCTGCTGCCGAAGTGTAGCCCGGTCCTCGTCGGAGAGGAGCAGCGGCCGTTCGTTGAGATTGAACACGACTAACCGCTCGACGCCCCAGCGGTCGAGATCCTGCCGCAACTGCTCGAACGTTTTGCGGTCGAAGAACCGTTCCGGGTCGGCCATCACGAAGACGGAGTCAAACCACGGCAGCAAGTGCCGGGCGAGGTCGCCCTCGCGTGCGGCGGAAACGGTGGTGAAATCCGGCGTGTCGAACAGAAGCACGTGCCCCAGTTCCGGAGCATCCACGCGTATGACAAAAACGGCGTCTGCGGCCCCTTCTGTGCGGTCGCCCGCTGTCAGTTGCCGTCGGCGCAGGCCGGGAAACAGCCCATCCTGCTGCAACCACTGCTCGACGTGATCGTGCAGCGCGGCGGGAGATGCCAGCAGCAGACCCCTTGTGGTGTGCGACGCCATGGTTACCGTGCTGATGTGGTCTCCGCCCGCGAGGCTGTTGAAAAGGGTGCTCTTGCCGCTGCTGGCCCCGCCGACGATGCCCACAAGCTGAACCGCGGGCGCTGCCCGGTCGCGGGTCAGGTGAAAGCGTACGGTGGCCGCCAGGGCCTGGTGCGTGGGCGACCATTCCCCAAAATGCATCGCGTCGGCCAGTTGTGGGCCGTCGCGGACCAGCGTGTCAAGGGCGTTTTCCATAGCGGCCGGACCACGGGTGATGCTCTCGATCCGGGTATTCGCACCGGGACGCACGGTATTCCGCCACGCCCGTCGAAAAGCCCGGCACATACGGCGGGCGCATGATGGAGCCCGAGCGATACCGTGTCAACGGGAGGAATGGAAACGGCCGCTTGCAGTCGCACGGCGATTGTGGAAGATACCCACCGGGCCTGCCGGTTCGAAGCGGCGGAAAGGAAACGGATGTATGGGTACGAACCCCGGTGACCATCGAGAGGCGTGGACGGTTCTGGTGGTCGACGACAACGAGCAGAACCTCGAGTTGCTGTTGGCCTACCTGGAGGACATGGAGGACGTCGTCGCGATTGAAGCCCGGAAC
>JAFGJQ010000186.1 GCA_016929015.1 Phycisphaerae bacterium
CCGCAAGGGCGCCGACGTCATCGTGGCGGCGGAGGCATTCAGCGTGGACGACCCGTCGCACGAGCAGCTCGTTTGCGACATCGCCGCCCGCCGCGGCCTGCCCGCCACCGCCACCCACCACGTCAGCCGCCTGCACGGGCTGGGCATCCGCACCCGCACCGCCGTCGTCAACGCCAGCATGATCCCCAGGATGCTCGGCACGGCCGACATGACGGAAAAAGCGGTACGCCAGGCGGGCATCCGGGCCCCGTTGATGATCATGCGCAGCGACGGGGGCGTCATGGATATTCAGGAGATGCGCCGCCGGCCGATCCTCACAATGCTCTCCGGCCCGGCCGCCGGCGTGGCTGCCGCCTTGCTGTACGCCCGCGTTTCCGACGGGTTGTTCCTGGAAGTGGGCGGCACGAGTACGGACATCTCCGCCATCAAGAACGGCCGCTGCCCGATCCGCAGCGCCGAGGTCGGCGGCCAGAAGCTGCACGTCAGCACGCTGGACGTGCGGACGATCGGCGTGGCCGGCGGATCGATGGTCTACGAGCGGCACGGGCGAATCGAGCAGGTCGGCCCGCGCAGCGCCCACATCGCCGGGCTGCGGTACCTGAGCTTCTGCGACAAGGGTGAAACGGCCATGACCGCCGCCAGCCACAAGGACAATAGTGAGTCGTACCTGGTCGTGGATGCGGGTGGCGAGAAGCTGGCCGTCACGCCGACATGTGCTGCCAATCGCCTGGGCCTGGTGCCCGAAGGCGACTGTGCCCGAGGGGAATTGAATGCTGTCACTCGCGGTTTTGACGCTTTGGCCCAGTCGCTGGGCGCGGCCGACGGCGCCGCCGTCGCGGAGGCCATCCTGGACAAGGCCGCGCCCAAGGTGCAGACCGTACTGGAAGGGCTGATCCGCGACTACAAGCTCGATCCCGGCGTCATCCGGCTACTGGGCGGGGGCGGCGGCGCGGCAGCCCTTGTGCCGCACGTGGCCCGCGTGATGGACCTGCCCCACGAGATGGTTGCCGACGCCGACGTGATCAGTGCCATCGGCGTGGCCCTCGCCCTCGTGCGCGACTCCGTGGAACGCACGGTCATCGAGCCGGGCGAGGAGGACATTCGCCGCATCCGCGAAGAAGCCTTCGCCGCCGTGCTGAAGATGGGTGCCGCCGCCGAGACGATCCAGGTGTTCGTAGAGGTGGACGCCCGGCGAAACCTGCTGCGGGCCACCGCCGAAGGCGCCACCGAGATCAAGGAACAAGCCCTGCGGCCGGAAGGTTTGAACGCGGACGATCGCCGTGTCCTGGTGACGGCCAGCCTGGGCGACGGGGCCGGCCCGCCGCGCCGCGTCGTCGAGGCCGCGGGGTTTGAGGTCTGGTCGGCCGAGCGCACCATGCATCGGCTCTGGCGGTTCTTCCCTGAGCGTCGCGCGGCCGTCCGCGCGCTGGACCGCACCGGCGCCATCCGCTGGGCGTCGAACCATGCCGACGTGCGTGAATCCACCGCCGAGGCCGCGGAGCGCGACCTGGAAGCTTTTGCCGAAACGTACACCCGCTACTCCGACGCCGGCGCGACCATTCCCCGCTGTACCGTGCTGTTGGCCGACCGCATCATCGACCTCTCCGGCCTTGTGGACATTCATCAGGTGTTGGAGGTCCTCCGCCTGGAACTTGCCCGCCACAGCCGCAGCCAGGCATGCATTCTTCTGCTCGATTTAGGTACGTAGAAGAAACAGAAGACGCAAAAACGCAGAAACCGGAAGACGCAGAAACAGATGGGTGCCACGTCCGTTCCCGATGCAATCGGGACGGGCATGTTCTCCGCGATCGTCTCGGGCCTTCACAGTCCCGGGCCGGCCAGGGCCGTCGCGGCGGCTTCGGTACCTGGCTGGTTCGGCCAGATCCACACGTCGGTGATTTCCCATTTTACGTCCGCAGCGGGGGTCTGCTGCCCGTGCCATCCGCGGGTTGCGAAGACACGCGTGCGGGAGGGCAGCAGCGGGCCGCGCAGCTCGTTGTCGATCATCACCGGCGTGGCGGCATATTCGTTCCATTCGCCTGTCGGGTTCCCGTCGGTATCCAGCCCGACGACGCGCAGGCCCAGCAGCGTCACCACCTCCGTCCCGCGGTTCTCCACGGTGATGACCGGCCGGGTGCCGCCGTACGAATCGGGGGCCATCCGGACGTCCACGGTGAGGTTGTCGGCGTAGCCTGGCGTTCGGCGGTACTCGGCCACGTCGCCCAGAGCTTCCGGCAGGGCCTCCAGGGTCCGGGGCAGGTTGTCGAGTGCCGTCCTTGCCAAATTCATGACCTGGCCGCCCCAATGGTCACCCATATTCATTCCGTAAACCACTACAACAGAAGCACTTGTGATTGCGGCCACGATGACCGCCGTAGCCCCGAGAAACAAGGCGGTCAACGGGGACATGCGGTGTCTTTCTTTGAACATGGCAAACAGCCTCCTCTAATCCGTATGGGGCGCGGGCCGATCCGCTCGGCCACGGCAGCCTCTGTCTTGTTCGACCGGAGGGGGTGAATATTCCGGGCTTGTTGTCTGGGCCGCCGGCAATCCGGATGGATTCGGACGGGCAAGCGGCGTGCTTCACACGGTCCGTCCACGAGCAGAATGCGGTGGAATCGACCTATCCCGTGCCTGCTGGGAGACGCCCGGCCGGCCGTTCACGATCGCATCGAAATCGGGTAGACTTCGCGGGTTACGGACGGGCCCGGGCGGCCCGGCAAAGGTGAGAACGGATGGCAGAAGGCATAGAAGAACGAATCAGCGAGATATCCCTCATCGAGGAGATGCAGGACTCGTACCTGACCTACGCGATGAGCGTGATCATGTCCCGGGCCCTGCCGGACGTACGCGACGGGTTGAAGCCGTCGCAGCGTCGCATTCTCGTTTCGATGAATGACCTGAACCTGGGTCCCCGGTCACAGCACCGCAAGTGTGCCACGATCGTGGGCGACTGCATGGGCAAGTATCACCCGCACGGGGACCAGGCGATTTATCCGACGCTGGTGCGCCTGGCCCAGCCGTGGAACATGCGGCAGACGCTGGTGGACGGGCAGGGCAACTTCGGTTCGCTGGACGGCGACCCGGCGGCGGCCATGCGGTACACGGAGGCCCGGATGTCGGCGGCCGCCGCGGCCATGCTGGAAGACCTCGAGCTGGAAACCGTCGATTTCGAACCAAACTTCGACTCCACCCGCGATGAGCCGACGGTGCTGCCCAGCAAGTTCCCGAACCTGCTGATCAACGGCAGCAGCGGCATTGCGGTGGGCATGGCCACGAACCTTCTGCCCCACAACGTGGGCGAAGTGTGCGACGGGATCATCGCGGTCATCGACAATCCGCGGATTGGGACGGCCGAATTGCTGGAGAGAATCCCCGGGCCGGACCTGCCGACGGGCGGTCAGATTTGCGGGCGTCAGGGCATCTACGATGCGCACACCACCGGTCGGGGCACGATCACCGTGCGGGGCAAGTACACGGTGGAGGAGAAGCGCGGCGGCCGGCGGATGATCGTCATCACCGAGATCCCGTACCAGGTGTTGCGCAGCACGATCGTGGAGAAGATCGCGGCCCTCATCAAGGACGGCACCATCAAGGACGCGTCCGGCGTCAACGACGCTTCGGATCGGAAGAACCCGGTCCGGATTGAGGTAGACCTCCGCAAGGACGGCAACGAAGACGTGGTGATCAACCAGCTCTTCCGGTATACCCCGCTGCAGTCCAACCTGAACGTGATGAACGTGGCGCTGGTGGACCGGCGGCCGCGCACGCTGGGCCTCCGCGAGATGATCGACCTGTACATTGACCATCGCAAGGAGGTCATCCGGCGGCGGACCGCGCTGCTCCTGCGGCGGGCCAAGCAGCGGGCCCACATCCTGGAAGGGCTGATCCTGGCCGTCGGCGACATTGACGCGATCATCCAGATCATTCGTCAGTCGCCGGATCCGGAGACGGCCCGCCAGCGGCTGATTGACCGTGCGCTGCGACTGGCCGAGCACGAGCAACTCCGGCGGCTGCTGCCCGCCGCGTTCGTGGAGCGATACACCGCGCAGACGCACCACCTGACGACGGTGCAGGCCAATGCCATCCTGGCCATGCAGTTGCAGCGGCTGACCGGGCTGGAAATCGAGAAGCTCGCCAACGAATACTGCAAGCTGGTGGAGGAGATTGAAGGCTACGAAGCGATCCTGCGCGATGAGCGCCTGGTGCTGGACATCATTCGCGAGGACCTGTACGAGATCAAGGAGAAGTTCGGCGACCGGCGGCGCACCGAGATCACCGGTGCGGTGGAAGACTTCCGCATTGAAGAGCTGGTGCCCGACGAGCAGGTGGTGGTGACCATCTCGCACGAGGGGTACATCAAGCGGGTGGACGTGGACACGTACCGCAAGCAGGGCCGCGGCGGGCGCGGCGTGCGCGGCGGCGAAACGCGGGAGGGGGACTTCCTCGAGCACCTGTTCGTGGTCTCGACGCACGACTACCTGCTGTTCTTCACGAATCGCGGCCGGGTGTACTGGGCTCGCGTGTTCGACCTGCCTGCGGCCAGCCGGACGGCCCGGGGCCGCTCCATCGCGAACCTGCTGAAGTTTTTGCCCAGCGAAACGTACAAGGCGGTGCTGCCGGTCAAGGAGTTTGAGGAGTCGTTCGTTTTCTTCGCGACGACCAACGGCACGGTGAAGAAGACGCCGCTGCAGGCGTTCAGCCGGCCGCGGCCCAGCGGCATCATCGCGATTACGCTGGATGCGGACGATTCGCTGGTGGGCGTGGAGCAGACCAGCGGCGAGGACGAGATTGTGCTGGGCTCGCGCGACGGCATGGCCGTTCGGTTCAAGGAAGCGGACGTGCGGGCCATGGGCCGCAGCGCCCGCGGCGTGCGCGGCATGAAGCTCCGCGCCGGAGACCGGGTCGTCAGCCTGGTGGCCATCCGGCCCGGGCAGTCGCTGCTGACCGTCTGCGAGTTCGGCTTCGGCAAGCGCACGGACATCGAGGAGTACCGACTGTCGCACCGCGGGGCCCAGGGCGTGATCAACATCCGCACGACGGAGCGCAACGGACACGTCGTCGGACTGCTCAGCGTGGAAGACACGGACGAACTGATGATGATCACCACCGGAGGCATCATGCTCCGAACGGACTTGTCCAACGTGCGGGAGATCGGCCGGGCCACCCAGGGCGTGCGGCTGATCCGCGTGGACGAGGGCGACAAGGTGGTGGCGGTCGCCAAAATCGCTCCGGAGGACGACGAGGGTATTGAAGGGGAGACGGCCGAAGGAGCGCTGCCCGCGGAGGCCGAGGCCCCGGCCGCGGAAGCCCCCGGTGATACTGGCAATGCCGAGGTGGACCCCGGCGCACCGCCCCCGGACGACCCCGAACCGGCCAGTCCGCAGGAACCGACCGGATGACGGGATTCCCTGGACGCAGGCCCGGCGCGGGTCGATAATCCGGGCAACCGGCCGGGATGGCCGGGTGTAGAATGACCTGTGGGACCGGCCTCCCCTTGCGGAACCGGCCCTCTCTGTGGGACCGGCTTTCTCGCCACGGCGAGTCGCCTGCGGAGACCAGCCGGTCTTTCTGCGGCTGGGTGGCATGTCCGTTTCCGCCGAAGGCGGATCGGGCATGGCGAGACGCGGTTGGCGTCTGGTGTGTCGGACATGCCCGAGGCTGAAGCCTACGGGCATGGCACCCGTGGCCGGCGATGTCGATGAGACGCGGCCAGTTTGCGGGGTATGAAGTGCGAGTGAGGACCATGAGTCGAGTCTCCATTATTGCGGGGCTGGTGGCGTTGTTTTTGCCGGCCGGGTTCGCTCTCGGGCAGACGGGTGCCAGTCCGTCCAACGCCGTCTGGAAGAACGCGCGCGGCGGAGCGTTTGCGGCTCGCCGGCCGGGCCTGATGGTCCAACAGGGAATCAGTCGCTACAGCAGCCGGCAGAATGACATCATCAGTCGGGCCCGCGTCGGTCCGGACATCGTGGACACCGCGGCGGACCGACCGGTCAGCCCCTGGAAGCAGGCCCGGGTTGAATCGATCGACATCATTTTCGAGAACCTCACGGCGATGATCACGGCGCTGGATGTATACCTCCAGGCGGGTGGAAGTCTCTGGGACAGCGGCGGCTCGAGCGGCGGCGGCACGACGACCACGGATTACACCGATCTGCTCGGCGGCGCCATCACCGGCCCGGAATCGTAGGCCCCATCTGACACGCCTTTGACGCAATTCAGGACCCGTGGGCCAACCGCCTGCGGGTCTTTCGCTTGGCGGGTTCCGCGAAGCCGCGACGGCGGGCCCGGCATCCGGCGCCGGAGGGTGCCCCTCCCGGACACGTGGCGAGCGGATACAATGCTGGGCGAATCTGCATTCGGGAACCCAAACCTGTCAGGAGGCGCTGCAATGTTCCGCAAGAGCATGGTGCTGGGTGGGCTGCTGTTTGTTGTCTGCGCGGTGGCACTGGTCGGGCTGACCGGCTGCGCCTCGGCCACACAGGCGCCCTCGGCCGGAGGTGGCGGCTCGGACGAACCCTCGAACGACAACAGCGAGCCGCCGGACCCGGGCGCCGACGATGTGATCCGCGAAATCGAAGAGGCGGATATCATCAAGTACGAGGACGGATACTTCTACCTGGCAAACCCGTTCCGCGGACTGCGGATCATCGACGCCCGCTCCGTGGAACGGCCCGTGCTGGCGGGCGGCTACGCCACGGGCGGGCGCGGCATCGAGTTGTACGTGCTCGACGACCGCGTGTACCTGATTGCCTCGGCCGACTTCTACTACTGCGCGGGTGAGCCGGTGGACTTCGACGAGGGCGGCCTGGGCAGCAACAATCCTCTGACGCCGTGGTTTTCCGGCAGCCGGCTCATGGTGTTTGACGTCAGTGACCCGACGAACCCCGAGCTGGTGGACGCCCCGCCCATCCAGGGATACGTGACCGCGACCCGCCGCGTGGGCGACGTGCTCTACGTGGCCGGCACCGAACTGGACCACGTCAGCACGAACGGCATCCCCGGAATCGACACCAACGGTGTTCTGCCGCAGGACGAGCCAGCGCCCCAACTGACGGGCAACGTATTCGTACAGTCATTCAACCTGACCGATCCCGACGTGGCCGCGCCGGTCGACTACGTTCAGGTTCCCGGAACCGCTCTGGAGATTCACGTATCGCAGAACGCGGCGTACGTGGTGGGTGACGATCCGAGCGTGGAAGACACGACGCGGGTGGTGTACGTGGACATCCAGGATCCGGCCGGCGACATCGCAATCCGCGACGCGTTTCGCGTCCCCGGCGTCATCGTGAACCGGTTCTTCATGGACGAGTACGCCGGCGTGTTTCGCATCGTCACGCAGGAAGCCCTGCAGGGGCCGGAACCCTGGGACACGCGCGAGCGCGTCTCGATCTATCTGTACGACGTTGTCGACCCGGACGACATCACGCGTTTGTCCCGGCTGCCCATCGAAACGGACCAGTACGTGACGGCCGTCCGGTTTGACGGGCGCCGCGCGTACGTCATGACCGTCTACCAGGCCAGCGACGTTTTTGTGCTGGACCTGTCCGATCCGGGCGAGCCGGTGGTGGCCGGGCAGATCAAATCGCTGGGCTACAGTGCATATCTCTGGCCGATGGGCGATCGGCTGCTGACGGTGGGCTACGATGGGCGGTTCTGGTACCGGCCGACGTTGTCGCTCTTTGACGTGTCGCAACTCGACAATCCGCGGGAGCTGTCGCGGGTGTCCATCGACGCCCAGACGGAGTACGGCGTGGAATCCGAGGCGAACTTTGACGAGAAGGCTCTGAAAGTGCTGGCGGACGAGCAGCTTGTGCTCATGCCGTTCAGCTATTTCGATGACGAGACGCTGGATTTCGTCGACGCGCTGCAGATCGTGGACCTGCTGCCGACCCGCCTGCAGGAGCGCGGCCGGGTCGAGCATCCCGGCCTCATTCGCCGGGCGGGCACGCTGGACGAGCGATTGTGGGTGCTTTCGGACGTGGCGTTCCAGACGGTCGACATCGACGATCGGGACGAGCCGCTGCGAATGTCCACCCTGCGCATCGCCAGCGAGCAGCAACTGCTCGACATGGGCCTGAGCAACTGCGTGGATTCCGCGCGCTTCCGCGAGCACTACTACTACGGGTATCCGTACTACCCGTACGACTACTACTGGGACTACCAGCCGATCCTTTGCGGGGCGATGGGCGTGCCGGCACTGGCGTTCACATTGGCCGGACTGGGCTTCATGGCCCTGTACTCGCGACGGCGCGTGTAGGGGCCGGGGCCGTACACGCCGTCTGCCCTGGTGACACAGCGTGCAGCATGGGAGTGCAGGCGACGGAAGCGCAACATGCCGAAGCTTGAACGCCACGTGTTCATCTGCTGCAACCAGCGAC
>JAFGJQ010000187.1 GCA_016929015.1 Phycisphaerae bacterium
AGGGCTTCTCAGGTACCTCGCATACACGAGCCCGGCTCCAAGAGTAAGCGCGGCCACCAGCAGGTCGGGTGTCACCATCCGCGCGAGATTCTGGAACCAGAAAACCAGAACTACGACTGCTCCCGCCACGATACCCGCCGACTCGCCATACTCGTGCGCTGCCGTTACACCCGCCAACGTCCCCAGCACGGCGCCGCACATCGCCATCAGCATCATCATTGACAGGTGCGACTCGGAGAACACCATCATCCAGACAGCCTCGACAGCATAGAAGACGGGCGGCCAGTGGCCGATGCCGATCTTCGGATAGTGGACGTAGTATTGCTCGGCGTACGCCATCGGCGGTTCTGGCGCCAGGGCAGCCATGTAGTCGCGTACCATCAAGCCGGTGACATAGTGAGCCGCTTCATCCGGTCGCGCTCCCAGTTCAGATTCATAGGCAGAATTCAGCCATTGCAGCCCAGAGGTCAGGACGAAGAGCAGCAGCAAGACGCCTGCCGGGCAACCCCGACGCATCTTGGCCAATGATGTGGTAGCGATAGAGCGCCTCAGACAACACCAGTATACTGAGTCGATCTCGGGTTCAAGTCTAACGAATACCCAAAGGGGGGACATCGCGTTGTCCCCCCCCCCGAGATTGTTAACTCCGGTTGGAACTTCCCCATTCGGCCGGTCGAAGACTCCGCACTTCGGGGAACCGCGCGGTTCCATGGTCTCCGGATGGGCGATGATCGTCGCTTCTGGACCTGAGGATGAAGGCTGGAAACGTTACCGTCGGATGCTCGGTCCGTGAGAAACCCGCACCCCGAGTTGGTAGGCCAGGGCCAGGTGAGCCGCAGCCGGACGACGGTTCATGCGTGCGCCTTTACCTCGTTGTCCCCAGTCAGGAACAACGTCAGGCTTTGACGTGAGGCGCTGTCTTTTCAGGGGCTTACGCTTCTCGTAGAGGAGCCTGTAAACACGAAACCAGAGTTCTGTTTCATGCGCGTCTACTTATGACGCTGTGTTTGGCACGGAAATGAAGCTGAAATCCGAAATCCCTGCGTGGCGCAGGCAGGGCCTAAGATCCGCTACCGGGGGCCATCGATCGCGAAACGGTTCTCGGGCAGACCGGGCGTTTCGGTTCGCACCGCGAACAGACCGCCGGCAAATCGGTGCGGGGGAGCGCCGAGGGCGGCGGTGGTAACGTAGAGCGTCCGGTAGTCTTCCCCGCCAAAGGTGCAGCTTGTGACGTTGGGGACCGGCATCTCGATCGTACCTGCAATCCCGCCCGCCGGCGCGACGCGCACGATACAACCGCCGCCGTGACGGCAGTTCCAGAGATAGCCCTCGCGATCCATGGCGGACCCGTCGGGTACGCCCCGCGGATAGCCTGCCAGAAACGGACGTTCCCCGCTGATGTCACCGGTCCCGGGATCATAGCAATACTCCCAGACGGTGTTGGCGAGCGAGTCGGCAAAGTAGAAACGAGTCTGGTCGGGGCTCCATGCAAGCGTGTTCGCAATGCCAATCCCCTCACGGCACCGCCGCGGCGGGCAGGTTGCATCAATGCGGAACAGGGCGCCGTCCGTGCCGCCGCACTCGCCGGGCTTCCCTTCCGGTCCCACATTGTTGCGCATGGATCCGACCCAGAAAGAACCGCGGGGATCGGGGCGGCCGTCGTTCAGGCGGACCCGCGGCCAGCCCGCGAGCTGAAAGCCGTGTTCGGTGCGTTCCCCGGTGGCAGGATCCCAGAAGATCAGGCGTGAGCCCAGAGCGACCAGCAGAGTGTTTTCGCGATCCGTGAGACCGAGGGCCGTGACCGGTTCCTCGAAAAGCCAGGTCTTCACGCAGCCCGAACAGGAATCGAAACGATGGATCAGGAACCGATTGATGTCGGCCCAATACAGCGCATGTTCCTCGAAATGCCAAACAGGCGCCTCACCGCACCAATCGCCCGCGGGGACCACACAGGCGGGCTCTCTCAACGTGGCGGCCATTCGTATACTCTAGCGCGCTGCGGAGTGAGATCGAGGTGGGTAACGTGTTCGCTCTCCGCTCCGCAGCTCACCCTTGGCGGGCGTTGGTGGTGCTCCGTGGTTGCAGGCATTGTGAGCCGACGATCTCCCTCGTGGTCGCCCGCTGACAGAGCCGTCTGCTACGGCGGCTGGGTGTGGTACAAATTGGCATCGTGAGGGAGGCGAACAGGAACATGGCAGTTGATCTTTCCGGCATGACCGCGCTCGTAACCGGAGCCAGCAAGGGGATCGGAAAGGGTATCGCGCTGGAGCTGGCGCGATGCGGATGCGACGTTGCGGTGAACTATCATGCGGACCGCAAGGGCGCCGAGGCTACAGCCGCCGAGATAGAAGCGCTCGGGCGCCGTGCCTTCCCGGTCGGTGCGAGCGTGGGTGTGGCGTCTGAGGTGGCCAACATGTTCTGCGAAGTCCTGCAAAGGTTCGAACGCCTCCACATCCACGTGAACAACGCCGGCGTGCAGACATTCAAGGCGCTGCTGGATCTGACCGAAGACGAATGGGATTTCGTGCTCGATACGAACCTCAAGGGGTCTTTTCTGTGCACGCAGGCGGCGGCGCGGCACATGAAAGAGCATGGAGGCGGGCGGATCATCAATATCGGTTCGGGCTGCAACAAGATCCCATTCCCCGGCCTCGTCAACTATACGGCCAGCAAGGGGGGAATCGAGATGTTCACGAAAGTGGCCGCCGTGGAACTCGGGCAGTACGGAATCACGGTGAACTGCGTGGCGCCCGGCGCCATCGAAATCGAGCGAACGAAACAGGAAGCGGGAGACTACAGAGGGACGTGGTCGAAGCTGACTCCGATGGGGCGGATCGGCGTACCGCAGGACGTAGCCGCCGTGGTAGCGTTCCTGGTCTCCCCCCAGGCGGAGTTCGTCACTGGGCAGACCGTATGGGTGGATGGCGGCCTGTTTACCAAACCGCAGTGGCCGTATCAGGAAACAGGTTGAGCGGCGGCAGTGACGGTGCAACCGGAAAGGGGCTGACGCCAAGTTGCCGGCCTGCTACATTGCCAGCTTGCAGCCAGGCGAGTCCTTCGTACCAGTCATGCCCGTCACGTCGGGCTTCATCTCGTTGCCGGCCACCGTTCCCTGGTCTGCGCCGCCAGAACGAAAGCCACCGGTGAAATCGCGAACGCGACGGCCGACCGCCCGCGCCTCGTGTCCCTCGCCCGACCCCCACACACGGACAATATGCTTGTTCAGAGTGATGAGCCCGGTAGAAGTGCACACGAGACAGATAGGTGTATGCTGATGGTAGGCCGGGTACCGAAGATGGAGATCCGGGTGAACACCGGTGACGGCAGGGGCAACGGTCGTACGTTCGGAGTGAAGTTCCATAACCATTTGGGAGCGCACCGGCAGTTCCTGCATCTAGACCCGTCGGATGGTACCGCGGAAGTAGCTGACCGCCCAAGAAGGAGAAGAACCATGAGGACTTTTTCAACCGTATTGGTGCTAGTAGTCGGCGCGATCCCCCTTTTTGCCGACGACCTGTGGCTGCGCTCAGGCGAGAGAGTCACGGGGATCTGGCAGGGAGGAGACGGGGATCAAGTGCAGTTCCTGACGGCCTCACGCGACGCGAAGAGCTATGACGTTGGTGTCGTGAAAGCGGCGTGCTTCACTACGAACGTGACGAATGAAAGGGCAACGGCCTACTCTCGCACTGACGAACTCGTGCTGCCGTCAGGTCGGACAGTGACGGGCAATTACCAGCGTTCGACGAGTGACACGATCTACTTCTCGCCAGCGGGTCGGCAGGAAACAACCTATCGGATCGCCGATGTCGAGTGCCTGCGGTTTCAGGACCGGCAGGGACCGGCGGCGGCGGCGACGGCCGATGAACTGCAGATGCGAAACGGCGCCGTGTATCGAGGCACGCTAATCGGTGCGGACGCTCGGCAGGTGCGCTTCCTGACCGAGGAGGGCGAGACCAGGTCTGTGGCGGTAAGCGACGTCGCCAGTATCCGGTTCGCGGTAGCTACCGAGACTGCGTCGACCGGGGTAACGGCAGGGCGCAGCGTTCCCCAAGGGACGGCAGTGACGGTTCGTCTGATCGATCCGATTAACGCCAGCATCACCGAGACTGGGGCGACCTATGCTGCCAGTGTCGACACGCCAGTCAACGTGAACCAGCAAGAGATTGTACCCCGCGGGGCGGACGCGCTCGTGCAGGTCGTGGAGGCCAAGGAAGCGGGCCGCTTGCAGGGACAGTCGATGCTGACGTTGCAGCTTCATTCGATCACCTTGAACGGCAGGCGCTACACGGTGGCCACTGAGTATGCCACGGTGGCAGGTCAGGGCCAGACCAGGGACACGGCGCTCAAGACAGCGGGACTGGCCGGTCTGGGTGCCATCATCGGCGGCATTGCCGGCGGCGGCACGGGCGCGGCCATCGGAGCGGCGAGCGGTGCCGGCGCTGGCGTAGCAGTGTCGGCGATGGGAGGGGGTCGGCTGGAACTGCCTTCGGAGACGCGCCTGGAATTCATCCTCGCAGAGCCGCTCCTGCTGAACTGAATGACCTCGACCGTCTCAGGTGGCGTCCTGATAACACGGGGTGGCGCGACATGGCTCGACCTTGTCCTCGCCCTGAAAGGCTCGTAGCTCGGAGGACGCAGGATCGGCGACGGACGGGGAATGTGCGGCAGGG
>JAFGJQ010000188.1 GCA_016929015.1 Phycisphaerae bacterium
CCGGCAACGTCATCGCGTACTCCAAGCGATTCGCCGCGTCCTACAACTCCTCCGACACCAGCGCGAACGTCAATTGCTTCGGCCGGGTGCGGGCCGCGGTCACCAACGCCGATCCGGGCACCCACCCCACGACCCTCACCGTGTACGTCATCGCCATCCCCGGCGCCAACTTGAATCAGAACAAGTCGCTCGCGGAAGGCCTGCTGGACCAGGGCGCCCAGTCCGGCGAGCCGTTCGACCTGAACACGCCGCCCAGCGGCTGCGCCAACCGGCGGGCCACCGGCGTGATGGAGACGTTCGTCTGGCGAAGCAACCTGCTGACGCTGGATGCGGCCGCCCTGTCCGGCGGCGAGCGGTTCCGCATGGCCATGGCCGAGCTCAACACGCAAACCTGCCCAGAGGGCCGGCAGACCGCGGACATGATCCTCCACCCGGGTTACGTGCGCCCGGACAGCGTCGGGAACTACCTCAAGGATTACCGCGTTACGTTCCGGCTCATCAACACCGACCGGTTCGCGACGCGGACCGTCGACGTCACCTTCGAACAGCCCTCCGCCCAGATCGGCCTGGGCTGGCAGATGGTCATCGGCGGCGCACCGGCCGTCGACGCCGCCGTGGACGCCCGGCCCGTGCGGACAGGCTGGGGCAGCGCAACGGCGTACTCGTTCTTCGCGCAGGACGGCGGCCCGTTGGAAATCGGCCCGTGCGAAGAACGGTACGTCACCCTGCGGTTTGAAATTCTCGGCGGCTCGTCGCTGCCGTTCGATATCGCTGTCCGTGCCGAGACACCGAGCAACCCGGTCATCGTCGATAATCTCGATGCCGGGTTCTCCACCGTGGGTAGCTGGTCGGTTTCCGCCAACTCCGGGTACTACGGGACGAGCTCGCTGTATCACGCAGGCGACGGCGGGGCCTCGACGGCCACCTGGCAACCGGTCCTGCCCGACGCCGGCCAATACCGCGTATCGGCGTGGTGGGTCGTCAGCGGCAACCGCGCGAAGCAGGCCCCGTATACCATCGCCCACCGCGGGGGCACCGCAACCGTGTACGCGGACCAGACGGACCCGGCCACCGCCAACCAGTGGAACACGCTGGGCGAGTTTCCCTTCAACGCAGGAAGTGCCGGAAGCGTGACACTGTCCGCCGCCGTGCCGATCACCGAGTTCGTCTCGGCAGACGCGGTGCGATTGGACTGGCTCGGACCCCTGCCGGAGCCGGAGCCCGGCGACATCGACGCGGACGGAGACATTGACCTGGACGATTACGCGCGGTTCGCGGAATGCCTGGAAGAGCAGCCGGCCTGCGACAGCCAGCACGCCCAGCGGTCGGACCTGGACGGCAGCGGAAACGTCAACCTGCCGGACTTCCACGTTTTCCAGACGCTGTTCCCGGCGAGCACGCGCTGATCGGTTTCTTTGCGGAATGCCCGACGGCCAGGACATCCTCGTCATCCTCGGCGCACCAAACGCCACCGACGGATCGCTCTCGCCCATGGCCCGCAGTCGAGCCGACCGCGCCCTCGCGGAGTACGGCCGGCGGCCCGGCTGCAAGATCGTCATCACCGGCGGATGGGGCCCCTCATTCAACACGACGGACAAGCCCCACGCCCACCACGTGGCCGAATACCTGCGAGGCCGCGGCGTATCCGACGACGACATCCTGCCCTTCGCGGAAAGCAGCAACACCGTGCAGGACGCCGTGTACGTGCGGGCGATTCTGGGCGACCGGCCCGTCCGCACGCTGTGCGTCATTACGTCCGATTTTCATTGCCCGCGCGCCGACTACGTCTTTCGTGCCGTGTTCCCGGACTGTGACGTTGTCGCGCTGCCCGCCGCCGCGCCGCTGCCTCCGGAAGAGCGCGAGCGATGCGAACGCCACGAGGCCGCCGCCATGAAACAGTTGCACGACCAGGGCGGCGTGATCCTTCCGCCCGCGCCTGGGGCTCAATCCCGCCCACCGCAACCCGTGTCGCGTGCAATCACCCAAGCCGATTGAATTCGCGAGACCCAAACGGTACGCTGGAGACTGATGCGATGGGATGATGCTCCAGGCGCCGAAGGCCGCGTGCCTTCCTGTGCCGGCCATCCGCAGTCATTCAACCCTGCAGATCTCCCGGAGGTGCCGTTCTCATGAACCGATTCGCCGTGATGATCATCGGCCTGGTCGTCTCTCTCTTCGTGATCTCCGCCTGCGCGCAGGCCCAGCCCACGCTCATCTGGTCCGACGAGTTCGACGGCACCAGCCTCAACACCGCCAACTGGGAGTACATGATCGGCACCGGCACCGACTACGGCCTGCCCGCCGGCTGGGGCAACAACGAGCTCCAGTACTACACCAGCCGCACGCAGAACCTCTACGTCGCCGACGGCCTGCTGCACATCGTGGCCCGCGCCGAGTCGTACGCCGGGGCCGACTACACCTCCGCCCGCATCCGGACGCAGAACAAGCAGGAGTTTCTCTACGGCCAGCTCGAGGCCCGCATCAAGCTGCCCTCCACAAAGGGAATCTGGCCTGCGTTCTGGATGATGCCCACGGATTCTCCCTACGGCGGCTGGGCGGCCTGCGGCGAAATCGACATCGTGGAGTCCATCAACGTCGCGACGACCGTGTACGGCACGATTCACTACGGCGGCGCCTGGCCGAACAACGTGAATTCCGGCGGGTCGCTCAGCAACGGCACCAACTTCGGCAATGACTTCCACGAATACGCGATTGAGTGGGCGCCCGACTCCATCCGCTGGTTCGTCGACGGCGTGCCCTATCATCTGGAGACCAGCGCTACGTGGTACTCCGAGAGCGCGCCCGGCAACGACCGCGCGCCCTTCGACAGCCCGTTTCACTTTCTGCTGAATGTGGCCGTCGGCGGAGACTGGCCCGGCTACCCCGACGGCTCCTCCCAGTTCCCGCAGGAGATGGTGGTGGACTGGGTCCGCGTGTACTCGCTGGACGTCGAACAGGCGCCGTTCCTCGGCCAGCCACACGCCATCCCCGGCCCGATCGAGGCGGAGAATTTCGATTTCGGCGGCGAGGGCGTCGCGTATCACGACTGCGATTCGACCAACAGCGGCGGCGCGTACCGTCCGGAGGAAGCGGTTGATATTGAGACCGCCACCGAGGGCGGCTACGACGTCGGCTGGATGTGCGCCGGCGAGTGGATGGAGTACACCGTCGACGTTTTGCAGGCCGGCCCGTACCGCATCGAGGCCCGTGTGGCATCCCAGAGCACCGGCGGGCAGTTCCACCTGGAGTTCGACGGCGAAGACCAGACCGGCGAGATCGTCGTCCCCGTCACCGGCGGCTGGCAGAGCTGGACCACCGTGACCGCCACCGCCGACCTGGCTGCCGGCGAGCAGATCATGCGCTTTGTCAACGACAGCACAACGGCCGAGTACAACCTCAACCGCTTCGTGTTGACCGCTCTCGCCCGCGAGGACCTCAACCGCGACGGCGACGTGGACCTGGCGGATTTCGTACTTTTCGCCGAGTGCCTGGCCGGCCCGGACGTCTCCTCGCCGCCGGCATCCTGTCCGGCCGACCGTTTCGCCCGTTGCGACTTCGACACCGATACAAACGTCGACCTCGCCGACTTCGCGGTTCTCCAATCGGCGTTCGAGTAACCGCCTCCCTGTGGGACCCCGGCGCGCCGGGACGCGCCGAGATCCCAGCCGGTCTTCCTTCCTTCCTTCCTTCCTTCCTCCCTTCCAGTTTCCAGTCTCTCGTTTCCAGTTCTCTAGTGTTTGTGGGACCGGCTTTCTCGCCACGGCGAGTCGCCTGCGGAGACCAGCCGGTCTCTTCTGCCCCCTCTTTTCAAGGCACTCCACTCGCGCGCCCGCGCACCCACCCGTCAGTCCTGGATCACGATGTTATTACCCAGCCCCCCGTCCAGTACGTCCACACCCGGCCCGCCAAGCAACACGTCGTCACCGTCACCGCCCAACAGAACATCGTTCCCATCGCTGCCAATGAGGACGTCGTTATCGGCGCCGCCATCGACAGTCAGTCCGATGATTCCCGCGGCCAGGCCGGAGGCGTCCACCACATCGTCACCGGCGAGCGCGTTGATGCGGAGTTGGTCGTTGCCGACTTCGCTGTGGAAAACGATGAACTGGGTCGCCAGCCCGAGAACGGTGACCGGGCCTCCGGACGATCCGACAGCCAGAATCGTGTCGTCTCCGTCGGTGGCGTTGACAATGACCGTGTCGGGCTGGGCATCGCCGGAGTTGCCGCCCAGCGTACCCGCCAGATCGACGTTCACATCAGTAACGTCGGTACCGCCCAGATCATTCATGGTGACGGTGTCGGTGCCGCCGAGGGCCTGCAGATCGAACTGCTCGATGTCGTCCGCGTCCAGGATGATGTTGCCCAGGTTGCGAGAGAATCGCAGTCGCTGCCCGTTGGCGGAGAAGTCGAAGTTCTCACTGCCGTTCGATCCGTTGAATGCTACGACATCGAACCCGGCCTGGCCCTCCACCGTATCACTTCCGTCACCCGGGTCCCATTGAAAGACGTCGTCGCCTCCGCCCAGAAAGGCAGTATCGTTGCCTTGGTTGCCGTCAATGAAGTCGTTGCCGGGGCCGCCCAGAAGCACATCACCGGCGTTGCTGCCGAGAATCGTGTCATCGTCCGCCCCGCCATCCAGCGCAATCGGAATCGACAGGCCCGCCAGGTTCCCCGTGCAACTGATGCTGTCCGGCCCGCCCAGGCCGTTGAGGACCAGCGACAGCGCGCCGCTCACGGCCACCGCGGCGGAGAAACCGGTCGCGTCCACTCGCCCTTGCACGCCGTTCGGAATGAGCGTCATCGTGTCCGGCCCGTCCGAGCCGTTCACGTTCACGGTGTCGCCGCCCACGCCGTTCACGACGACCTGGTCAATCGCCTCGTAACCCCTCACGCGAACCTCGGCAGCCAGATCAATGACCACAAAATCGCCGTCCGCGGAGATGTTGAAGAGATCGGCGGCCGGCGTCCCGGCGATGCTGACGGCATCCGCCTGGGCATCCCCGACGCCGCCGAACGTGCTGAGGTCCACGTTCACCTGCGTCACGGCCGTGCCCGTCAGGTCATTCATCGTGGCGGTGTCCGTGCCGCCGAGGGCCTGGAGGTCGAATTGTTCGATACCGTCCGCGTCCAGGATGATGTTGCCCAGGTTGCGGGTGAAGCGCAGCCGCTGCCCGTTGGCGGAGAAGGCGAAGATTTCGTTGCCGTTTGACCCGTTGAATACCACGACGTCGTGCCCGGCCTGGCCCTCGACCGTATCACTGCCGTCGCCGGGATCCCACTGGAAGACATCATCCCCCCCGCCCAGGAAAACAGTGTCGTTGCCCTGGTTGCCGTCAATGAAGTCGTTGTCGGCGCCGCCGATCAGAACGTCGGCACCGTTGCCGCCCAGCAGCGTATCGTCACCGGCCCCGCCGTCCACCGTGATTTGAATCAGGGCGGCCAGGTTCCCCGTGCATGCGAGTGCATCGTCGCCGCCGTTGGCATTGAGGACGAGGTTCTCGGTGGTGCCGATGTCGAGGAAGAACGGGGCGGGGTCGATGCGGTCGAGCCGCACCCGGGCGCCGTTGGCGGTCGCCGTGAAGTCTTCGTCCCCGTCACTCCCATTGACCTGGACAGTATCGATGCCGCCGCCACCCTCCACGAGATCGGTACCATCGCCGGGATCCCAGTGGAAGTGGTCGTCGCCTGCACCCATGTCCGCGGAATCGTGGCCGGGGCCGCCGTCAAACGTTTCCGCGCCGCTGCCGCCGATCAACGTATCATCGTCCGCCTCGCCGTTCAGCGTCGTGATCTCGGTGTCCGTAAAGACGCCGTTCCCCTCGTCGATCCGGACCACGTCGTCTCCGCCGCCGGCGTTCACAGAAATGTGTTCAAAAAGCGAGCGGTCGAAGCTGAAGTCGGCCGTGCCGTCGTCCCCAAGGTCGATCTCCAGCACCGCCGGCACCCCCGCCTGCAGTCGCAGGGTGATCAGGTCACTCGCTTGCGTACCGTTCACGATCAGCGTGCCGTTCTCGATGTATGCCTGGTCCGGCGGCTGAAAACCCCTGAAATCGTCCAGCCACCGCTGGTAGTCCGACAGCGTGATGCAGCCGTCGCCGTCATAATCCGCCTCCGGCACGAACGCCGCATGGCCCTGGCATGTCCCGAACGCCGCCAGGAAAACGTCGTAGTCGTCTGCGTCCACGTCGCCATCCCCGTTCAGGTCGCCAGGGACGGCCGCCAGCGGAGTCACAAACTCCCCGCTATCCACCGCGGCCGGCGCACTGCTCAGCCCGCCGGGCGCATTCAGATCGCCGGCGTTTCCGGACACAGTGCTCCGCACCACCGGACGAACCGCCGGCACGTTGATCGTCCCCGCAGACTCGTTCCCTGCGATGCGCCGTTCGTTCCTCGGTGCGCTGCCTGCCATCACCGGCAGCACGCCCACGCTCCACGCCAGCAGAACGGCACACACCCCATACACGTTTCTCTTCCAGCCCCATGTAATCTCTGACATCTCACTCCACTCCCACCGGCGCGGTAACCGGCATACATTCCGCATTCTCTTTCGCCTACAGCTACACCATGGTCGGCTCACGAACCTCGTCGGCGTTGGCGTTCCACGGGTTCACCCTGTGCGAAACCGGCATTGCCGGCGCGATTGAGTGTCAGTCCTCGCGCGCACGCACAAAGTCGCCCTCGGCGTTTTCGCTTCTGAGATTTTCGCGGCCCGATACAAACCCAGCCCGGAATCTTAATCGAACCCCTGCCGCCGCTGCAATGCCTTCCGTGACGATTCCCACCAGTCGCGTCGCCCCTGCACGTGCGTTGTCACTTTATGAACGGCCGCATGTGTCGCCGGGGTGATGGAACCCTCATCGTTTCCCTCGACTTCTCGATGAGCCGATTGTTGCAGGCTCGCTTCAGACGCGGCCGCGGGGCGCGTTGCGGAAAGGGACATTCCGGCCTACTCTGGGACGGATCATGGCAGCGGCTTCCGACCAGACCGGTCCGTCCGAAGCGCCACCTCACCTGCCGGCCATTCCGGCGGACATCTGCTGCACGCGCTGCGCGTACAACCTGTTCGGTTGCGTTTCCGACCGGTGTCCGGAGTGCGGGCGGTCGCTGGTGAACCTGCGCAGCCCCGAGAGCCGGGTTCCCTGGGTCCACCGTCGCCGCATCGGCCGCGTCCGCGCTTACTGGCAAACGGTGTGGATGGTGACGTTCGGCGGGCGGGGATTGTATGACGAATACTCGCGCCCGCTGCGGATCTCCGACGCGCGGGCGTTCCAGTGGGTCACACTGTCCCTTGTTCTCGCTGCGGCGATCATCGTCGTGATCGCGCTGTATCATGTATGCCCGCCGTGCGTGGAGATGCCCGATTCCGGGACTACGACATCCTTCGGGACGCTGCGTGTTCCGACCGAATGGGATTGGGCGTATGCGGAGGTGTGGCCGGTGGGCGTGCTTCTGGCCTGCTTCCTGCTCCTTCTGGCGGCGGCGACGACGGTGCCGGGCCATTTCTATCATCCGCGCGGCGTCTCTGTCGAACGGCAGAACAGCGGCGTGGCGCTGAGCCTGTATGCGTGCGGGCCACTGGCATTCCTGCTGGTTCTGGTTCCCATTCTTGCGGGTGTTTGCGGGGCTTGGTCGCGGGGAAGCCGATGGATGGATGAAGGGGCGATTGCACGCGGCGTGGTATTGGCGATTCCGCCTGTGCTTGCCGCGTGGTGGTGGAACCTGGTGCGTCAGACCGGATGCACGTTGCCGCAGTTCCGGTATCGCAGTTTCGTCGTCGCCGCGGCGCTGCCGGTGATATGGCTGATCCTCACGGGCGTATTTCTCGTCGCCCTGCCTCTGACGATTCTCTATACGTTGGTCATCATCTCCAGTTTGAGTTGACGTGTGTTCCAGCGGCACGGGCGTGCCGACGGCGGAGGGTCCTGCCGCCCGTGCCGGGGCTTTTTCATTGGAGGGGCCGGTGACCCAGCGATGAATCGCTGGGCTTCTTTCGCGCGACCCCTTGGGGGGGCTTTCAGGGTTTGGCGGTCAGGACAGCAGACATCGGGTGCGCGGCGTGCGGGCGGCAATCATTCGCCGAGGCGGAAGGAGATGTCGCTGCACGTGGCGTCGACGCGCTTGTCGTCGCGAATCACTCGTTCGCCCATATTGTCCGTCCCGTCCACACCTACGCTGTAGAGCAAGGCGGGGGTGGCGTCAGGGCGGTATCGAATGGCGGCGCCGTCGGGGGCAAAGGGATCGAGGGGTACGGCCGGCAGATACCGCGGCACCAGTTCGTCAAGCGAGTCCGGGCGGCGGCCATGGTCGAGCTCGAACAGACGAATCGCCACGGCGACCGCCGCGATCCGACGGCGAGCGAAGTATGTGTAATGCGTTTCAACGTAGTGGCGTGTTGTGAAAGCCGAATCGACAAAAAGGCGAATCGTGATGGGGCGCGAGAACAGTCGTAGAAAGGTGCGCGACACGTCCGACGGGCGGAGCCGTTTTTCCGCGACCGGCCATGACTCCGCCTGCACAGCGTACGCAGCAGCGGTGCATTGCTGCATCTGGCGAATTGTATCCAGCACAAGCAGAGGCCTGGTGGCGAAGAACTCGATACGCTGCCATGCGCTGGATAGCGGCGTCGTCGTTCCGAAAGCCGTGCCGGAAACGTAGCCACTGCCTGGCAAGAAGCTATCCAAGACATACGCTCGTTCACCGAGAAACACAGAGACGGCTGTTGCCGACAGACGGCTCTCATCCAGAAGCGCTGAAAGCAGCCCCTCCATTTCGCACCGCCCGGTGGGGTACGCCAGGGATGCGGTGAAATCGAGGGCGTTTTCGTGATTATGCAGAACACCCACGTTTTCCACGAGATTGAAGGCCATGGTGTGGGCGAGGTGACCCGCCAGGTTGGCGAGCACCGTTGGAAAGGAGGCGACGGCATCGGAATAGACGACGAGGTCGTGCGTTGTCTGGATGGCTTCTTGCACATCACCTGTTCGGCAGTGGTACTCGGCCGACACGCGCAGCAGTCTCGCCAGTGCGCGTTGACTCGACGGGAGGGACGGATAGCGCGGGCCGTACAGGCCGACGAGACGCTCGCTCCACGCAACCTGCGGTCGCTGGCGGGCCTGTCGGACGAGGTTCAGGGCTGTCCGGTTGGCTTCGATGAGCGCCGCGGCATCAGCCGGTTTCTTCTGGAAGGTTGCAGCGTCGTTGTAGAAGTCGTCAACCGAGACGCCCGAGGGCGAAGTCCACGTCATGGTGTTCATCGCCTGCTCGTACAGGACGGCGGCGTTTTCGGCGTCGGGGACGGCCTCGAGCTCGGCGTCGAAATCGCGGGCGTAGACGAACTGGCCGGCGGCGCGGCATTTGGCGATCTCGGCTTGCAGGCGGCGATTCGCCTCGTAGCCCCACCACCACCGCAGACCCGCCAGCAGCAACACCAGGCAGCCGGCCAGGATCAGGCCACGCCGTGTCCAGCGGTAGCGGTCGAGACGCGGTTCCGGCGCGGAGGGTGGTTGCGCATTTGCGAGCTGGGTTTCGCTGTCGGTACCGGCCATCGGTCCGTTCCCCGGGTCAAGCCGTTTGGGGCACCCCTGTGCCCGTCACTGTACACGGACCGCCAGTCCAGTCCAGGCGCGTGGCCGCTGCGCCGGCGGGTGTGGTACAATCGCCGCAATGAGTCCCGACGAGCATTCCGAACCAGGCCCCTCCCCCGGCCGGCGGCGCCGGCCGCGCTACCCGGGCACGCACCCCAAGCGGTTCGAGCACCGGTACAAGGAGTTGGAGCCCGACAAGCATCCAGACATGCACGACCACATTCGGGCCCAGGGACGCACGCCGGCGGGCACGCACGTACCGGTGTTGCTGGACGAGGTGATGACGGCACTGGCACCGCAGCCGGGGGACGTGGTGGTGGATTGCACCGTCGGCTACGGCGGGCACGCGGAGGCGTTTTTGCGCCGCATCACGCCCGGCGGCCGGCTGATCGGGCTGGACCTGGACGGCGAGCAACTCGCCCGGACCGGGCAGCGGCTGGCGGATTCGCTGGGTGAGCCGGTGGCCCTGGTTCTGCCCGGCGACGTCCCGAGCCGCGGACAGCCGCCCCCGACCATCCGGCTGTACCACCGGCATTTCGGAAGCATCGGCCGTGTGCTCGGCGAAGAGGGAATCAGCGGTTTTGACGTTGTGTTTGCCGATCTGGGCCTCTCCAGCATGCAGATCGACGACCCGGCACGCGGCTTCAGCTTCAAGCATGACGGTCCGCTGGACATGCGGATGGACGTGCGGCGCCCGCACACGGCCGCGGACCTGTTGGCCTCGCTGGATGTGCAGACGCTGGCCGCCGCACTGCGAACACTGGCGGATGAGCCGGCCGCTGACGCGATCGCCCGGCTGATCGTGAATCGGCGAGGCCGCCAGCCCATCACGCGGACCCGCGAGCTGATGCGGCTGGTCTTCGAAGCCAAGGGGATCTCGATGCGCCAGTGGCGCGAGCGGCCGGAGCGCCGCCCGGGCGATCTGCACCCGGCCGCGCGGACGTTCCAGGCCCTTCGCATCCTGGTGAATGACGAACTCAGCGGGCTGGAGCAGCTTCTTCGCCAGGTGCCGTATTGCCTGCGCTCGGGCGGCCGGTTTGGAGTGATCTCCTTCCACAGCGGAGAGGACGATCGTGTGGCCGCCGCCCTGGAAAGCGGGCGTCAGGCGGGCCTGTACGAATCTGTGTGCGAGCACTCCATCACGCCAGGCCCCACCGAAGTGACCTCCAACCCGCGCAGCCGGTCGGCGTGCTTACGATGGGCGGCCGTAGGCTGTAGACTGTAGGCTGTGGGAAGAGGCTGTAGACTGTGGGCTATCGGCTGTGGGTGGGGCGGGGCGGCGGGGTTGTGGATCGGACGGAGGAAGGGCGTGCGGGATCATACGAAACTCAAGGCGTTTGCCCTGGCGGATGAGCTGGCGCTGCTGACATACAAGGAGACGCGGGCGTTTCCGAGTGAGGAGCGGTTCACGCTTGTGACGCAGATGCGGCGGGCGGCGTTGTCGACAGCATCCAACATCGTGGAAGGTTGCGCGCGGCCCACCCAGGCCGACTATGTTCACTTCCTCGACATGGCCTATGGCTCTTCGCGCGAACTGGAGTATCAGATTTCCTTGGCCCACCGATTGGGATACCTGGACCAATCGGCAAACGAACGGATGGCCGCCGGGTCCGAATCCACCTGCAAAGTCCTCGGAGCCCTGATCCGCTCCCTCCGCAACACGAGCGACGAATGACATACCTACAGCCTACAGTCTAAAGCCTACAGCCTATTCCGATGAACAAACGAGCATACGTGGTATTGGCGGCTTCGGTAATCATGCAGGTCTGCATGGGGGCGACGTACTCGTGGTCCGTCTTCGCGCAATACCTGCACAACACGTGCGATGTGAAGCTGGGCATGGCGCAGGCCCCGTTCAGCATCTTCTTCGTGGTGTTTCCGGCCATGACGATCGTGGCCGGTCGGCTGCTCGAGCGGCTGGGACCGACGCGCATGGCGATGCTCGGCGCGCTGGTGTTCGCCGCGGGGTGGTTCCTGGCCGGCCTCGGAGAGATTCATATCGTCTTCTCGATGATCGGGATGGGAATGCTGGGCGGACTGGGGGTCGGGCTGGCATACCTGGTCCCCATCGCGGCGGGCATGCGATGGTTCCCCGGCCGAAAGGGTCTCGTCACCGGCCTGGCGGTGGCGGGTTTCGGTGGCGGGGCCGCCCTGATCTCGCAGGTGAGCGAAGCTCTGATGGGCGGACACGGGCTGACGCCGTTTGCGACCATGCGGTGGCTCGGGCTTGTGTTCGTCCTGGTGTGTTTGCCGGCGGCATCGTTGCTTCGATATCCGCCGGGGTCGGACGATCACGCCCATCGGACGTCCGCTCCTGCCGGGTTCCTGCGCGAACGGGCGTTCTGGGTGTTGTATGCAGCCATGTGCTCCGGCCTGGCGGCGGGATTCACGGTGAATGCGAACCTCGCCCAGCTCAACATGAGTCTGGGCGCGAAGGCCGGGGCCCTGGCCGTGGCCCTGTTTGCCGTGGCGAACTCCGTCGGCCGGATTGCGTGGGGGCTGGTGTTCGACGTCGTCCCGGCCCGGACGGTCATCCGGGCCAACCTGCTGGGCCAGGCGGCGGTGCTGGCCGTTCATCCGTGGCTGCTGGGGTCCACGGTCGGATTGTTTGCGCTGGCGATGGTGGCGGGGTTCAACTACGGCGGCGTGCTGGTGCTGTACGCGTCGTCGGCCGGCCGGCGATGGGGTGCGCGGCACGTGGGCCGGGTGTACGGGTGGCTGTTTTCTTCAAACATGTTCGCGGCGGCGGCGCCGTTGCTGGCGGGCATGGCGTTCGATCGGCTGGGCACGTTCCGGGAATCGCTGTTCGTGCTGGCGGCTCTGCTGGTGGCCGCGGCAGTTTGCGTGCGGTTTGAGGAGCGGCCGGAGGCGGTCACACCGGCTGCCGGCATCCTGCCCGGCGCGGACGCGGTTGAGCCCGAAGCGTCCGGCTCCTGACGGGCGGCGCGGCGCTCGGTCATCTCGGTCCGCGGAGGCATCGATCGACGCAGATGTCGGGTCTGCGGTCCGGGTTGCGTTGGGCGGTGATTTGTGGACGATGGGGGGCTCCGGGCGGCGTGGCGGACCGGGAGAGTTACGGATCTTGAACTGGAAGGAATACGGCTCATGGACAAAGGCAAGAGCATCGAGCTTCTGAATCGGGCGGTCGCGGACGAGTTGCAGGCGGTGCATCAGTACATGTACTGGCATTTCCACCTGGACGACCAGGGCTTTGGCCCGCTGTCGGCGTTGCTGAAGCGGATCGCCATCGCGGAGATGGGTCACATCGAGACGCTGGCCGACCGAATCCTTTTCCTCAAGGGCGACGTGGAGATGGTTCCGGCCGGGCCGGTGGAGAAGGTGACGGAGGCGGAGGCGATTGTCTCCCGGGCCTGTGAAATGGAGCAGGAGGCTGTCGGGGTTTACAACGATTTTGCGCTGAAGTGCGGCGCAAACGCCGACAACGGCACGAAGCAGATTTTTGAGCAACTGGTCAACGACGAGGAAGCACACTTCGACGAGTTCGACAAGCAACTCGACAACATCAAGCGGTTCGGCCCGAGTTACCTGGCTCTGCAGTCGTTCAGTGCATCCCCATCCGCCGGGGAAGCCGCGGATTAGCGATCCCCAGGCGAATCGTCCTGCGTTCGGCTCCGCGCGGCCCGGCGATCACCCCGGCGACTGCGCGAGCCACGTGCGCAGGTGGCGGTAGAAGGCATCGCGGGCGGCTCGCTCCAGCCACGGGTAATGCCCGCAACGGGCTAGTTCCTCGTACTCGATGTGGGGGATGTGCGGTTTCAGGCCGGCGAGGATCAGCCGGCCCGAGTGCGGATCGTCCGCCCCGTGCAGCATACGCACGGGGCACCGGATGGATGCGAACGCGGCAGGGTAGACGCCCTCGGCCTGCAGCCGCAGCATGTCGGCCCACGTCTGCTCGGCGGCCCGCGCATCGCAGGGTTCGGACTCGTCCGGACAGTCGATGAGGTCGACCGAATCACACTTCTGAAGCACCCGGGCGAACTCGCGAAGACTGGCGTCCGGATCGGAACAATCGCGGGAAAGCTGCTCCAGGCGCAGTTGAACCTCGCAGCCGAGTCGCTCGCCTCGGGTGGCCTGAAGCTGTCGCCGGGCGGCGGCATCAAACGTGCCACACCCAATGAGCACCACGGCGCCGGCCATCTCCGGATGCGCCGCCGCAAAGCAGAGCGCGAGCATCGCACCCCACGAATGGCCGACCAGGCTCGGCCGCTCACCCGGCCAGCGCCGCTCGAGCAATCCCTTCAGGTCGGCGACGTGCCGATCGACGGTGAGGGGCACGCCTTCGCTGCCCCGCTGGAACGGCTCCAGCACGCGAAACGCGTCCGCCAGCTCCCGCGCCACGGGCGTCATATACCCCGGCGCCCCCGGCCCGCCATGCAGAACGGCCACACACGGCCCGGCCGTGCCATACTCGCGATTGAAGATGGTGGAAGAATCGGTCACGCTACTCAGTCGGCGTCTCTGTTCCCGGCAAGATGAAGCACCACGCGCCCCGGATTCTCCATCGGTGTGGCAATAGCTGTTTGCGACGCACTGCCGTCGGGCGTGGTCAGAGTCACGTCGAACCGCTCGCCGAGCGGCAGGTTCAACGTGACGTCCTTTGTGCCGTCCGTGTGAACCCGTGCATAGAGTTCGCCTTGCCAGTGCACGTCGATCTGCGCCGGAACGGGCCGGCCATCGGGTCGATCGAGGACGCAGAGCGCCAGTTCGGCCCGGTGCGTGTACTGCTTCGTCACATCCAGGGCACAGACCCAGGTGAGGTTCAGATCCCACACCAGCGGAAACGATGTGTCAGTCTTGCGGAAGGAGGCCGCGTAGATGCGGTGCATGGGCTGAGACGCGTCTGACTTTGTGGCCTGCGCCGTGAACCAGGCGTGGTCCAGGCCGGCCGGGTCCGGCTCGGCCGCGCCCACGTAGTGCCATTGGCCGTCCCAGATTTCGACCCAGCTATGGTTGCCCGTCCTGCCCGTCCACTGCGGCGTACCGACGAAACGGGCGGGCACGCCGACAGCCCGACACGCGTCCACCAGCAGAATGGACAGCCCGGTGCATGAGGCGTAACCGGCCTTCATGGATTCGTAGGGGCTCTGATCGGGCTTGGGCCGGAGCGATGCGTGGTACTGGACGCCAAGCAGGCCGAAGATGGCGTTGTTGAGCTTCAACGCGGCTTCGGACGGCGTCCGGCAGTCGCGAACGAGCGGGGAGAACCGTTCGAAAAAGTCTCGCCGCCAGTTATCCCGGCGTTCGTTGATGTTGGCGTACGGTAGCACGTAGTTGAGGAAGATCGGCTCGGGAATGTCGCGGCCCCAGGGAACGCGGTTGCGAGCCTCCAGGGCCAACCGCGTGTTCTCCAGGAGGTATTCCGCGCTGAGCTGCGTCGCGTCCGGCGGCGGAAGGTTGGCGATCAGGAAGCAGACTGCGGCGCGGTCGGCCTCCGGGGCCTTCCGGATGGCCGCGATAAGCTGGTCCTGATTGGGCCCGGCACCGGCCAGCGTCTGCCGCACGGCCGGCCGGTACGCCTCCGGCACGAGAAGCTCCACGTCCGACGGCATGGTTGTGGGCGGTGCATCCCTCTGCGGCGGGGCCGCGGTTACGAAGACCGGCGGCTGGTCGGCGGACGTACGCGTGATGGCCGGCGTCTCTGCCCGGAATTTGATCTCGTGCGCTTTGCCTTTGACACGCGGCCCGCGAAACGGCACCAGCACAAAGCTGTCGGTGACAATGGGCATCAACTCCTCATTGTGCGTTACGTGGGCGCCGGCAACGCGGTGCGGCAGAAAATGGATGATCGGCTTGTCCGGCCACTGGCCGTCGGCTCGGGCGGTGACGGTCAGGGTGTACTCGTCGCCCTGGACGTCCAGTTTCTGATCCCACGCCGGCGGGGCGGGTGCTCGGCGGGCCTCCCAGGCGGGGTCGCCGTAGAACGCCACGACGTCGCGATCCCACAGCAGGCCGGCTTCATCATCGGATGCCAGGTTGTAGCGCTCGGCCCAATGTTGGGCGTCATCGAGATCGTATGAATCCGGCTCCAACTGGGCCAATCGGGGATGGCGCGTCTGGATGGTATGGAGCAGCGCCTGTGAAACGCAAAAGAAGGACTCGGCCAGTGTGAAGCGATCGCGTTGGGCCTCGAAGTAATCCAGGATGCCCCAGCCTATGTAGCCGTAGAACGTCACCGCCGTATAGCCGAACATCTGCTCGACCCCCGCGGAGTGCATGAGCGCGGTGGCCATGCAGTCGCGGCCGGGAATGTGGCCGATGAGGCAATTGCCCACGGGCAAAAAGACCTTGGGATTGGGCGAGCGCACGTCGAAGCGACGATTCTGCGTGTCGAGCCCGAAAAGCTGCCCGTTTTCGCAGCGGAGCTGGCCGTCGCGATAGTTGTAGCCGATCTGCCAGTCTCGCTCCGTCGCGTGGCCGCTGGTGAGAAACAGGTCCGGTTTGAGCTCATTGAACGCCTGGACGATGCCCTCGGTGGAGTCGTCGGAAAAAGCCTCGCGGGTGGTGGGCTTGCCCGGCTCTTTCACAAAACGTTCGCCGGCGACGTCTTCGTGGAAGCGAACGCCGGCGTCAAAGGCGTCCAGGTTCAAGGCTCCGGCGCCGCCCAGGGCCGTCCGTACAATCAAGGGTTCGCGGCGTCCGGCGATGCGCAGGGCGTCGGCGGGCTCGTAGCCGGTGAGGATGCCCCAGATCACGTCGGTGTACGGATCGTCGTCGAGCCGGCGGGTCATCCGGTGGATCGCGACCACGAAGTTGCGCCCGGCCTCTTCGGGCCGTGCGACGAAGCAGGCGTACCGTGGCATTCGTTCCGCCAGGGCGCTGCGGGCGGCGGTGACGTCGCCGTCCCAGACGATCACGGCCGCGTCGTGTTTCGCTCGCAGCACGTCCACGACCTCACGCCACGCGGGTTCATTCCACGTCGCGCGGCTGACCACAACGGCGTAGCTGCCCGTCGCGTCAGCGGGCCGGCTGGTGGGCGATGCCATGGCGCTGACGGCGGTCAAGAGCAAGACGACGCTGACGATCACCCGAACAGGCCAGGTCGACCGCGAGGCTGGCAGTCCGAGAGTTGAGCGGCATTGAAGGTCCCGCGGGACCGGTGCGGGTGTTGGGCAGGGCATGGTGCATCCTCGTTGAACGGGTTCATCCGTGCGTTCGGGTGCCCCGCCACAATCGTTGCCGATTCTGTGGCCGAACGCAACAAGGCCCGTCACGACGACTTCGCCCGAAGGGGTCTGCGGCCTCCCGCAAGCGGCATGAGCGGGCGGGGAGCCGACGGGCAGGGCAGTCTTCCGGCCCTCATGCGGACAGCCAGTTCTCTACCGGCAGGTTTGAAACGCGACGGAACTCGCGATCATTGCGCGTAATCAGAGTCAGTCCCTGCGACAGGGCATGCGCCGCGATGAGTGTGTCAAGCGGACCGATGGGTGTGCCGTCCTTTTCGAGCACTGCTCGCACTCTGCCGTAGGTCTCGGCAGCCGGGGCATCGAATGGAAGGATGGCCAGGGGCGCGCAGATTCCGACCAGCAGAGCTTCGTGATGCGCGGGGCGAGCCGATTTCCTCACTCCGTAGTACAACTCGGCAAGAGTGATCGTGGAGATCGCCACGGCATCAACATCACATTGACGCATCCGATCGAACACGCCCGGGGCACGGCCTCGCAGTAACTCCACGCAGATGTCCGTGTCCAGCATGAAGCGCGTCACAGCGGTTCGCGCTCCTCGGCAAGCGGAGGCTGACTGCGATCACTCATGAAGTCCGGGTCCGCCTTGCCGAGCGCATCCGCCATCAGTTCCCACGCGGCATCCCGGGGGAACAAGAGGATGGCCGCCCCGATACGCTTCACGCAGACCTCGTCCGCCTCGAAGCGGAACTCCCTGGGCAGGCGAACCGCCTGGCTGGCTCCGTTTTTGAACACCTTGGCGATGGCGACCATTCAGAATCTCCGATTAGTATATATGGTAGTATATACTATGCGCCCAAGGAAGCAAACAGGAACCGGAGGATACGCATAAACAATTGTCCTAAATTAGGTTACGAACAGCCGTGCCAACGCGTCCTCCTTGTCCGGCTCCGGGCGCAAGCAGGAACGGCCAGCCACTTCGACACCGGCAGAGTCAGCCGCACAGGGTCCGCCTCCGCTTGGGCGGACCCTGTGCGGCCTATCGGATGGCTCGTCGCCTAGCGATCGATTTCGGTCGGCACCTCCATCGGCACTGGGTCCGGGAACGGATCCGCAGTGACCGACGGAATCTCATACGCGTACTGTGGCACGGTGCTGGTGTAGCGCGGCCGCAGGTAGATGTGCGCCCAGTTGTAGGGCGGAATCATCACGTGCCACATCACGCTCATCTCCCATTCCTCGCTAAAGAACAGGTAGTGCGTGACCACCAGAATGTGCGGCTTGACGATGGTGGGCGTCCACTCCGTATCGGCCGTGATGCCGAACTCCGGATGTTCCTCGGCCAGCCACGGAATGAACAGGTCGCGCATTTCCGTCGCGTATTCCTCGACCGTATCCTCGCCGGGCAGAACGTTGATGCTCACGTCCGCAGTCTGTTCGCCGCCGTCTCGTTCGCCGACGATGGAGACCAGCACTTCCAGGCCCTCGCCGTACGGCAAGTCATCCGTGCCCTCAGGCGGCCCTTCCCAGTCTTCCGGAAAGGTCACGGCCGGAATCACGGTGATCTCGCACACCTCGCCGGGCAGGATCTCTTCCGGTTCCACCGTCACTTCGGCATCGTTGGCCGTCGCCGAGATTCGGACGGGCTCGTCCGATTCGTCCCCTTCCTCGTTCGCCACGGTGACCAGAAGCACGCAAACCTGTCCGTTGATGACGTCGTTCATTTCCTGTGGGACAACGGCCAGGGTGAAGTCGGCCGGCTCCTCCGTGGCAAAGCAGGCGTCCAATCCGGCCTGCGTGTCGACGTCCGGGAAGCGGTAAATCACGGGCGTACACGTTCCCTTTGTGATGTCGTGCCGGATGCATGCGTGCTGCGAGCCTACGGTCAGTCCTTCGGCCTGCACCCAGGAACGCGGTGGGTTCAGACCTTCGCCAATGGTGAGCGTGCGGCCGGTGGCAGCCAGATCGGCATCGGCGCCATCGTCCGGCTCGAAGTCGAAGACCACCTCCACCGGGTCGTTGGTGCAGTTCAGGCCGTTGGTCGAGGCGGACTCAACCGACACGATGGTCGCCACGCCGGGCGTGTCCGCATACTCACAAGGACCGCCGACCAGGGGGATGCGACAGGTTGGAATCACAAGCAGGAGCAGTGCTCCGCAGACAGTGAGAGGATGCATGGTTGTTCTCCTTGGCATGTTGACCGCGCTGCCACCTGGAATGCTTCCGGAGGGTTTGCAGCCTGCGCTCTCCGGCCGCCAACGGACCGCACGTTGTAGATGCAGTCCCGCCGCCCCGGGCACAGTAGACCCTACGAGCGCGCCAGGTGTCTCGCAATGGGAGCCGTGCAAGATTATACAAGCGGCCGCGGCCGCATCCACGGATTGCGCCCGCCCGGCCAAAGAAATGCCGGTCGCAATCCAGTCCGTCCGTTCAGGACCATGGGCTTGGGAGAGCGCAAAGCTGCACTTTTCGCATGGGGTTCGCGTTCCCCCCCAAGCTCTTGATGAACACACAATGCCGGGAAGCGTTCTGTACCGAGTCATTCATGTTTCCACGGACCGCCGTCACCTACAACCCGCCCAGCCGCTGTCTCTGCTGAATGCTCTCTTTGACCCGGCGCGCATCATCGGCAGCGGGTTGCCCCTGCATGCGCTCTGCTACCAGTTCGCACAGTGCGATCGCCTCACTCCAGTCGCCGCGTTGCTCCAGCCGAGTGGCCTGACCCAGCACGCTGGATGCGTCCGCTTCACTGCCCTGACCGAACGCCAGGCGAAGTCGCGATGCTTCGCGATGGACCGGCCATTCCAGGAATGTAAACGCGATGAACCAGATGATGTTGGCGACTGGCACCACCATCAGGATTCCGAGCAGTCCCGAGTAACCTGCCTTCCGGAAGATGACGGAGCAGAGGCCGGCGAACAGAACAATGGCTACGATTCCAAGCAGTTCCTCGAACATCCCGATCGCCTCCTGATTGCGCACAACACACATCGCCCCGGCGCCTGCCTTGCCGAGTCCCGATCGAATTGCACCGGAACTGTAACCAGAACCCTCAGCCGTGCCGACCGCGAAGGACAGGGGCAAGGGCGGCGCCGCGACGAGGTCGGGAGCCTGCGCAGCCCCCGGAGCCAGGCCGCAGCAAGCCGGGCATGCCGGTGGGTCGCGTTCATAACCTGCTGCAAGCAATGCGGTTGTATCCGTTTGTACCACTGCAACGGTAGGATTTGTGAACCAAACATTGACCAAACCTGTGGAATCGGGTATGGTGTGCGAGCGTGACGGCGGTGCATGGCGCGCCGCCGCGGGCAAACCGAGAATCGGGTCGGAAGAAGGAGAATGAACATGGGAAAGACTGTCATGAAGTGCGTGCTGGTGGCGCTGTTGGGTGCGGCCGCGCTGGCCACGGCCCAAACGCTGACGGAGGAGAAGGACAAGCCGGCGACGCCGAGCGTGAAGGAAATCATGGCCCAGTGGGCGGAACTCAACGCGCCCGGACCGCACCATGAGCGATTCAAGGAGGCCGTCGGCAAGTGGAAGGCCGAGATGAAGATGTGGATGGGACCGGGCGAACCTACGGTCAGCCCGGGCGCCAGCACGATGGAGCTGGTCTTCGACGGACGGTACCTGAAGGAGCATTACCGCTGCCTGAGCGCAGAGATGCCCTTCGAGGGCATGCAGTTGATGGGGTACGACAACATCAAGAAGAAGCACGTCTCCGTCTGGATCGACAGCATGTCCACCGGCATAACCCAAATGGAGGGGACCTACGACGAGGCGACCAAGACGCTGACCATGACGGGCCAGACCGAAGACCCGATCACGGGGCCAACCAAGATGCGCAGCGTCACGCGTGACGTGTCCAAAGACAAGTGCGTAATGGAGATGTTCCAGACCGGTCCCGACGGCAAAGAGCAGAAGTGTATGGAAATCACCTACACCCGCGAATCCTGATCGCGCGGACACCACCGCGCGCCAGCGCGGGATCTTTCTTGTGTGGAGAGACGTGCCATGACACCCAAAGATGTAATCCGAAACACAATCGAGATGGCCCATCAGGTTCTGACCGCGTACGTCAGCGACATGACGGACGCGGACCTGATGGTTCGCTCCACCCCGGAGGCAAACCATACGGCCTGGATGCTCGGGCATATGATCGCCTCGGAACACCAAATGGCGAGCGAGGCGGGGTACCTGATGCCGACCCTGCCGGATGGCTTTGTGGAATCGTACACGCCGGAAACCTGCCGCAGCGACGACCCGGCCAGGTTCCACAAGAAGGAGCAGTACCTCACATGGCTGTCCCGGCAGCGGGCCGCCACGCTGTCCGCCCTGGAGTCGATTCCGGAAGCGGACCTGGACAAGCCGTCGCCCGAGGTAATGCGCAGCTACGCGCCGACGATTGGTGCCATGTTCAACACGATCGGCCTGCACGAGTTGATGCATGCCGCCCAGTTGGCACCGGTACGGCGCAAGCTCGGCAAACCCATCGTGATCTAACCGGGCAGAAGTCCGTGGCGCGCGGGAACACGCCGCATTCGCGATCCGGCGGATGTGGCGTGTCTCCCGGGCCCAATCGGCTGAAAGGCCGCTCCCGACGTGGAGGAGCCGAACGCCTCAGGCCTCCTCTTCTTCCACGGGCAGGCCGTGGCCGGGCTTGTGGGCGTAGAGCAGCCAGTACGTGACCGGAATCACAAACAGCGTGAACACGGTGGAGGCAAACAGCCCGAAGATCAGGGCCCAGGCCAGCCCGGAGAAAACGGGGTCGATGGTGATCGGCGCGGCCGAGAGCATGGCCGTCACCGTCGTCAGCAGGATGGGCCGCAGGCGGACCACGCGGCTTTCCATGATGGCGTCGAAGAGCGA
>JAFGJQ010000189.1 GCA_016929015.1 Phycisphaerae bacterium
AGTCGGCGCTGGTGCCGGCGGCGATGTCCGCAAAGTCGGAGATGCCGTTCTCGTTGCAGTCCGCGCCGTAGCCGAAGTCAAACGTCATGAGGGCGCCGGCGGCACTGACACCGGTTACGACCAGACCGGAGGCCGTACCATCCCACCAGTTGGTGTTCGGAGACGTGTCCGGCGTGCATTCGGTGAACGTCGGCGCCGCCCACAGGTCCGTGGAATCGCCGTTGTTCACGTTGTGCTCCAGGTCCCAGTCCCCGTCCGCCTGCACGAGCGTTACTTCGTAGTGCGACTGGGGAGTCATCTGCTGGTTGTCGTTGCTGCCCTGCGTGTCAATGTGCCAGATGGCCAGACCCTCATCGGGCAGCCCGCTGTCTCGTCCGGTCTTCCGCCGGTTCTCGATCAGGTAATACTCGTTGTACTCTGTGGGGTGCGAGTATCGAAACATGACGTTGCCCGACGCCGGTACGGACAGGCCTGCCGGGGGCACGTCCAGCACGGTCACATCGGCCCAGCCGGCGACGTACTTCAGATACGCGCAGGGTTCCTGCGGGTTCGTGGCGGAGGACGGGCTGCACATGATGCAGAATCCCCCCACGCCGGCCGAGTCATACCCATAGTCGTACAGGTCCGGCCAGCCCATCAGCATATGCCCGTTCTCGTGGCAGAACGTGCTCAGTTGCAGGCTGCTCCCCATGTCCGAGATCTGGTACCGCTCTGTATGGACGCCGTCGGCGCTGAAGTACAAGCTGGACGCGTGCGGCCAGAGCCCTTCCGACCAGTTGTTCACGCAGTTACCCGCGTAGAAGCAGTTCAGGGCGTCCACCGCGCCGTTTCCATCCGCGTCATACTGACTGAAATCAAACCCCGCGTCGTTCAGGGCCGTGAGGGCTTCAAGAATCAACGCGCGTGCCCGCCATCCATACGAAATGGACGGGTCGGTGTAATAGCTGCGCGGATGCGCGGCGGTGTAGTACGCCGACGGCACGTGGTTGGTGTAGTTCAGCAGCCCTTCCGACACATCGTAGAAATAGTCCCGGACGGATCCGTTGTTGCCGTACCCTGTGTAGCCCACCTGGTTGCAGTAGTCGGATACCTCCGACGGCGCGATTGTGCCCGGCACGTCGGGAAACTCCACGATCAGCGTGATCCCGGTCACATCGCCCGTGCTGGGCCCCCTTGACGCCCGCAGCCCGCCCATGGCGGTCCGGGCCTCCTGCGCAAACCGGTCCCGCGCCGCCCGTGCCTTCGCGTCCGCCGCGTCCGGCCGGATGCGCAGGTGCGGCGTCAACCCGAGCGCCGCGGCACGCGCCTCCTGCGGCCGGATGCCGGTGGAAACCAGGTCATCGCCGTCGGCGGAGAGGCGTGCGTAGCAGAAGAAGAGAGTCTGCGGATCGCGAACCAGCGCATAGCCGTCCAGCGTCTCGGTTACGCCGTAGTATTCGTCTCCCCAGATGCGGACCGGGAGAAACGATCCATCGGGCTGCCAGACATGGCGTACCTCGCCGTGGACCGGTTCGCCCTGCGTTTGGACTGGACTCAGCAGCGTGACGGTGAGGGCCGCGAGAACGGCCAGCAGCGCGCGGCCGGACGCTGCGCGGAGAGCGGATCGGGCCGCAGATGCAGAGCGGTCCGGCCCCCTTGATCCACCTGAGGAGAGACGGCGAGAGGTCGGTTTTCCGGGAACAGGCCCAGAGCAGTGGTGCATTGTGTGTTTCCTTCCAGCGCAAGCCGGCCGATTCCACCCGGCCGGACCTTCTTCCGTCGTCGGGGCCGTGCGATGATGAACGTCCCCATCCGCGGTGTCTCAGGGACGTGGGCCGCAAGGCGTGCTGGGGCGACGAGTCCGCTGCGACGGAGCAGCCGGAACGGTCGCCTCCTTCCCCTTATGGGACCCACAGGCACCGCGGAACACCCTCCAGTCGTAGTGTAGTCGATCGGGGGTTCCACAGGCAACCGGCACCCCGCGTGCACGAGCGATTCCGAACGAGCAGACAGGAGCCAATTGGCACCGATAACAAGGGCACGGAATAGGCGTTTCCCGAAACGCCTGGACCTCCCGCTCGCTGCGTATTCAATCAGGGGGTGTCGAAGACGGGATAGGGCGAGACCCGCACACGCGGTGCGTACCGGGATGGCAGACGCTTGTTCAGTGCATTCGCATTGCCGTAGGCGATGGGGCGAACCGTTTCCCCGTGCGTGTCGGCGAACAGCACGTTTGTTCTTCCATTCGGGTGGCGGCGTGTGGGCATTCGCGAGGGGAACGTCTGCTGGAAATCACCAAGGTACGGACCGGGTGTGAACAGAGACTGCACGAGGTTCGCAAACTCGTCCCAGGACGGCATGGACTGGTATTGGTCTGCTGTTTCCGGACCGGTCTCGAAAACCAGCCCCACGTCCCCCGGACGGGAGACCCGGTCCAGGTTCCCCCGAAGGCGACGTCCCCCGGCTCCGTAGCACGGGTCGGAGGGCGGATACACCGCCCCCCCGGTACACGTTTCCCAGCCGCCTGCGCCGCGCACCTGACGCCAGCAGGTCGGCAGACCGGTGTCCGAATCGCCTCCCGCGATGTCCTCGCTGATCCCGTAACTGAGCCGGCCCCAGTAGGCCATCCGGGATGTCGGTGTGGTGGGGTTGTCCGGATCCCCCGTGTCTTTCAGGCCGTTGTTGCTCCCGCCGTCGTTGCGCGGGTAGTAGGGCGTGGAGAGCTCCACCGGGTCCGACGGGCAGATTACGGCATCGAAGTCGCGGCTGATGAGCGATTCCTTCTGCTTCGCTTCGGCGAAGGTCACCGCGCGCACGCCCCAGTCCCAGTTGTTGCGATATCTCACGCCGGCCGCCTGGGCCAACGCCACCGGCCAGGACAGCAACTCGCGTTGGGCCCCGTAGGCGTACCGGCCGGCGTTCGCGTCCGCCTCGCGCAGCACGGATTCCGCGGTGGCGATCTGGATGCGATTCTCGTGATCTGCCGCAAACGTCACCGCCGCCTGTCCGGTCCCCCGCATGTGCGAAAGGCATTTGACCAGCTTGCCCTGGTCGCGGGCCCGGCGCAGCGATGGCAGCAGAATCGACAGGAGCAGGGCGATGATGGACACCACGACCAGCAACTCGATGAGCGTGAATCCGCCCGATCGCCGTGTCTCTGCCGCGGCTGCTTTGGACAAGGTTGCCTGCGCGCCGATTGGCATGGGTCGGTGTTCCACGCGGCGGTCCTGGAAGGCCGGACACCCGCTCAGACGGCCAGGGCCGCCGGGGCCGGGCGCGGGTCGAACAGCGCATCGCCGCCGCCGGCGATGACATGGCGGTACCAGAAGGCCGAGTCCTTCAGGGTGCGAGTTTGTGTGGCGAAATCCACGTGTACCAGGCCGAACCGCTCTCGGTACCCTTCGGCCCATTCGAAGTTGTCCAGGATCGACCAGTAGAAGTAGCCGCGGACATCGACTCCGTCCCGCAGCGCCTCTCCCAGCTTTCTCAAATAGCGGGCCATGTAGTCGATTCGCTGCGGATCGTGGACTTTGCCGTCCAGTGCCACCCAGTCCGTGTTGGACATGCCGTTTTCCGCAACATGGATGGGCAGCCCGTATCGTTCGTAGAAGAGACGCGGACCCCAGTACAACGCCTCGGGCACCAGCGTCCAGCGGAACGTGCTCATTGCTCCGCCGGGCAGCGATGGCACGCACTCCGGCCCCTGGGCGCCCATGCGGACCACTTGGGCGCTGTACGTGTTGTGTCCGAAGAAATCCAGGGGCTGGTGGATGGTTTCCAGATCACCCGGCTGGACATCCGGCGAGTCCGCCCCGAACCGCCGAATCCCGTCGATCGGGTACCGACCCAGCAACGGCGGATCCATCCACCATGTGTTGTTGAACAGGCTGTCGTCGTGGACGCTGAACATCATCTGCCGGGCGGCTTGCACGTCCGCCGGTCCGTTTGTGGCGGGGACAAACACTGTGCCGACGGGCGCGAATCCGATCTCGCACGGCCCTTCCGAGGCCGCTCTCAGGGCCTGAACGGACTTGCCGTGTGCCAGCAACACGTGGTGGCCCATCTGGAGCACGTGCTTGCGGGGCAGCTTTTTGCCCGGCGCGTGAACGCCGGTCTGATATCCGTGGGACAGGAACACCTGTGGCTCGTTGATGGTGAACCAGTGCGTCACGCGATCGGCCAGCCGGCGCGCCACGACCGTCGTGTATTCTGCGAACCAGTCCGCGCTGGCCCGGTCCAGCCAGCCGCCGCGTTCCTCCAGTGCCTGGGGCAGGTCCCAGTGAAACAGCGTTACGTAGGGGACGATACCTGCGTCCAGCAGCGCGTCGATCAGCCGATCGTAGAAGTCTAGTCCGCGCAGATTGACCTCGCCCACGCCGTTAGGGAGCACCCGCGGCCACGCGATCGACAGGCGATAGGCCCGCAAGCCGATCTGCCGCATCAGCGCTACGTCCGCCGCGTACCGCCGGTAGTGGTCACAGGCCGTATCGCCCGCGTGCCCGCCCCACACCGCGCCCGGACGGCGGCAGAACACATCCCACACCGAGGGCCCGCGGCCCTCCGCGTCCACGGCTCCTTCAATCTGATAGGCCGACGTCGCCGCTCCCCAGGCGAAGTCCTCGGGAAAGGTCACGATGCACTCCTTCACGCTCGACCGCGAGTTCGCGGCCTTGTCTCACGGCTCCCTCTCATCCAAACACGGCCCGACGTTCGCCGGCTTTCCATGACGCCCCTTCGGCGGCGAGACACGAGGGTCCGGCCGCCGAAGGGGTCGGAAAGCCGTAACCGGCGATCCACATGCGATCGCCGTCACGGGCCCGTGAGGAAGCGGCTGAGGATCACGTAGTCATCCGCGTCCACGTCGCCGTCGGCGTCGATGTCCACGCACTCACACCCCGGGGCGACACCCGCTCCGAAGCACGTTTGCATGATGGCAAACTCCGCGAGGTCCACGTCGGCGTCCGCGTCGCACGAGACGGCCACCGGCGTGAACAGCACGTTGTCCACGGTCAACGTGCCGGCCGTTCCCCAGGTTTCCACGCCGTCCATCATGGTGACGGTGACCGTATAGGAGTCTACGTTTTCGATGCGGCCGGCAATCGGGCTGACCACGGTTTCAAAACCCTCATCCAGCACAATCGTGGTGCCGCCGACGGTGAGCGACACGTTGTCGAACGTGATGCTCGCCCCGTCCGGCCAGGTCTGCCCGGCGTCGTACCCGGATAGGATGATGACCACGTTGTGCGTGGCCGCGTTCGGGTCAAACACGTAGTCACTGCCCGTGCCGGAGTCACCGGTCCCGCCTTCCACCGCCGTGGAGAGGGGCCCGCCGATGGACTGCCATAAGCCGTCGGCCACAAGGTCAAAAGCGAGGAAGTCGACGTTCGGGTCTTCGATCCGCAGCGTCATGGTACTGAGGGTCAGCCCCTCACCTTTGATGTCCGCTGTCATGGACACCTGGCTCAGGTCGCTCAGATCGACGTCCAGACCCGACCACGTCACGCCCGCCCACCAGCCGCCACACGTGCCGTACTGCAATCCGGTGACGATGAGCTGGCCGCCGCCGCCACCCCCGACGCCGCAGTTCTTGCATCCCTGGGCGGTAACGGTTTGCATGGTCGGTGGGTCGCCGCACGACCAGGTCCCGGCGAAGCATTCCTCCCCTTCGATCCCTGCGTCCCAGGGAAGGCCTCCGATGGTTGAGCTTCCGTTGGCTGCCCAGAACTCCCCGCCTTCCTTCGGGAACGTGGATTCGCCCGTCGACAGCAGGCCGCCCACTGACTGGAAGGCGCCGTTCGCGGTCGTCGGGAACGAGATGGTCCCCACCTGCTCCATCTGCGGTGCACCCGCGGTCAGGAACAGGTTGTCCACGTACAGGGTGCCGCCCCAGTTCCAGCCGCCCGCCGCCTCAAACGCGACGGCCACCGTGTAGCTTGTGCCATCCGTGTTGAACGTTCCGTCGCCGCCGTCCAGCGAGCCGTTGGTATCCGCGTCGATCAAAGCGCCGCCCAGCGACTGCCAAGTGCCATCGGCGACCGCCTCAAACGCCAGATAGTCTCCCTGTGCGTCCTCGATCCGCAGTTGGTACAGGCCGGGTGCCTGACCGGACCCGTCGTATGTGCCACGAATGTCCGCGGTCAACACGACTTGGGAGAGGTCGGTGGAGGCGAGCGTCTGGTCGGGCCAGGCCAGCACGGCGTACCAGCCCGAGTTCAGACTGTAGCTGATCTCATCTACCGCGATCATGCCGGCCCCGCCGCCGCCCAGCCCGCCGGTGGTCGTGCCCTGGACGGTCACGCCGCCGAAAACCGTCGCGCCGCCCCAGGTTCCCGCAAACGCGCGCTCGCCTTCGATGCCGTTATCCCAGTTGGCCGATTCGCCCTGGGTGCCGCCGGGAGCCAGAATCTGGCCGCCGCCCGTGCCGGTCACCGTCTCGAAACTCTCGTCGATGCCGCCGCCGGGCACGATGCGGAACGCCTCCATGCGAACGTCGTAGAGGCCGCCCGGCACGCTGCCTTTCACATCTGCGGTGAGCATCAACCGTGCCGGATCGATAATGGCGTATGCCGGCAGGTTGTCCCAGAACGTGCCCGCGTACCACGAACTGCCCGCCGGGTCCTCATTGGTCAGCCGCAGGTTGTCCACTTCGAGCGTTCCGCCGGTTCCCCAGGTGGGCGCCACGTCGTTGTCAAACGCGACCACCGCGCGGAAGCTCGCGGCGTCCGCGTCAAAGACGCCGGAGGCCGCCTGGCCGTTCGCATCCTCTTCCACCGCCGAGGACAGCGCGCCGCCGATCGTCGTCCACGTGCCGCTCGCCACCGCCGGAGAGTGGAACGCCAGCCGATCGCCGTCCGCGTCTTCCAGCCGAAGCTGATAGTGCCCGAACTGCTCGCCGGCGCCCGTGTTCACCAAGCCTCGCACGTCGGCCAGCAGGCTGAACTGGCTCAGATCGATGGCCGGCGGACCGGCCACCACCGTGAAAGCGACGTCTTCCACCAGCCCCGCGCCGCTCTCATACTCGCCGACGCGTGGCTGAACAAACGTGAACACCGCCCGGGCTTTTGTCGTGCCGGCCGGAGCCGTGCATTGCACCGGGGTCAGGTCAATCCATTGGTCGGTCGGAGACGTGCTGTCCAAAATGACGGCCCCGTTCGTCCCAATCAGGGTGTTCGTCGCATCATAAAACTCGATGCCCATCTTCACGAAATTCTGAGTGCCCACGAGGCTGTCCACGGAGGCGTGCTGAGCAAAGGCATCCAGCTCCCAGGTCTGCCCCGGCTGCGCCACAAGGTCCTGATATACGCCGGACGTGTTGTACGCGCCTGTGAACTGCCCGAACATCTTGAGCACGCGCGTGCCCGAGAGCGGCGTCACCGGAATGTTCGTCGCCAGCTCTGCCAGTACGTTCCATCCGGCGCCCCATTCGGACCAACCCGCAAGCTCCGGCGTGTCGTCAAAGCCGGGGTTCGCCAGACGGACCTCACCGGGCAGTCCCGGCACGTCCCACTGCAGCCCGGCATACCAGCCGCCGGCTCCCACGGTCACGTTGTCCACGATAATCTGACCTGCCGGAGCGGGGTTTCCCGTGCCCAATGTGGCCTGGGCCGATGCGCCACCCACGAGAATGGCGCCGCCGAACGTGCCTGCGAACGCGCCCTCGCCCGACAGTCCGTCGTCCCAGTTCGTCGTGTAGTGAAAGGTGTCCGGCTGGCCGTTGGGGGCGAGAAAGATGCCGCCTCCCGTGCCGGTGGCGGCGCCGAATCGCTCATCCAGCAGGTTGAAGTTCACGCCTGACACGCTGATCACGCCGGCACCGGTGCCTCCCACGCCGGCCGTCGGCCCGCCCTGGGCCGAGATGAGAGCGTGAGCGTTGCCCGCGGTGCCGCCGAACGCCGTTTCGCCGAAAATGCCGTCATCCCAGTCCGGCAGCAGGCTAAACCCGGCGCCGTCCAGAACCGTGCCGCCGCCCGTTCCCGTGACGGAGTCGAAGCTCTCATCGACTCGTTGCCCGAACGCCGCACCGGGGCCCGTCAGGGCCAGTGCGAGCATGAGTACCACCATCTTTGTTCCGCGCGATTGCCAGGACATACCTTAGGCTCCCTTCGAAACGCCTCCATTGGGGAAGGCGGACGCCGCGGACCCGACATGGATTCCGCGTGCAACTCTCTTGGCGGCCGCGGCCTGCTTCCGGACACCTGCGACGAGCCGCGGCAACCGTCGCCGTCCTTCCCTGCTCCTGCACTCTCAGTCTGCGTACAACGCCTGCAAAGCCGCGTAGTCCTCCAGGTCCACGTCGTCGTCCCCGTCGAAGTCAAACGTCGTCGTGCACGCCACGCAGTGGATTCCGGAAACGGGTGACGGGGTCGCATTCGGGCCGGCCATGCAGTCGCCGAACGCCGCGATGTCCGCATCGTCCACCACGTGGTCGCCGGTGATATCCCCGCGGACGCCCCGCACGAACCACCGGGCGTAGTCAATGCGGTGATACTGCGGAAACACCGTTGTCCCGTCCGGGCTGCCCGGCCACGTGCCGCCCACCGCGGTGTTCAGAATGAGGTAGAACGGCTCGGTGGGGACCTCGGTCTGGCTCGTGAACCGCACCTGGCCGTCCACGTACCAGTCCAGCCGCCCGGGCTGCCATTCCACGCCGAAGGTGTGATAGTCGGCGGCGAACACCGGGCCGATGTACACGCCGCCGTCGCTCTGCACGTCGGGCCAGACGCCCCAGTGGTGCGTCATGTACACGGCCTGCGGAGCGTGGCCGACCATCTCCATGATGTCGATCTCCGGCGGCCAGGTGCCGGAGGACGGCAGCATCCAGTGTGCCGGCCACATGCCCTGCGTCCACGGCAGGATCGCCCGAATTTCGATGCGGCCGAAGGTGTGGGCGAAGCGATCTCGCGTCTCGACGAGTCCGGACGTGTAATCGTACCGCCCCCAGTTTCCGTCGGAGTCGAATCCCCAGTACGTCCGCTGCCGACTCCGCAGGACAAGGTCACCGTTTTCCACGTATACCTCGTCCGGCGCGTAATACTGGAGCTCGTTGTTCTTGATCAGATGCAGGTCTTCGATCCGCCACTTGCCGGGATCGACGGTCGGATTCTCGAATTCGTCGTGCCAGAGCAGCCGCCACGCGTCCAGCACGGGCGGTTCGCCGTCCGCGGTGAAGGACACATCATCCACCAGGGCGGCGCCCGCCGCGTCGCCTTCCTGCGTGAACACAAGGGCGACGCGCGCCTCCACCGTGCCCGCCGGCGCGGTTGCCTGCACGGAACGGCCGAGCCAGGTGTTGCGCGGTGAAGCGTTGTCGAGTACGGGCAGAACGGTCTCGCCGAGGAAATCGGACGATCCCCAGACGCCGCCGGCCACGCTGTAGAACTCGATTTTCACAGCCAGTTCATTGGCGCCCGCCAACGCGTCTCCGGTGTTGTGGCGAACGTGACACTCCACCGTCCACACCTGGCCCGCCGTTGTCGGCAGACTCTGATAGATGCCGGACCAGTTCGTGGTGCCGCTGAACGCGCCGAACACCTTCGCCACGTGCGTGCCCGATCGCGGCGTGATCGGGGCGGCCAGCACGTTGGGTATGACGTTGTTGAAGGTCGTCCAGGACGCCAGCGAGCCCCCGCCGTCGTCGAAGCCGGGGTTCTGCAACGCGGCCGGGGCTTCCGCCGCCGCCCAAAGGACCACGCTCAGGGCCGCCATGGTCCAGCGCAACGGGCCGGACGCCCCGCGCCGCGTCTTCGCCATCCACGGATTGTGCCGGTAAGACGTCACTTGACTCGTTGTTCTTTCACGCCCGGAGGCGAACATATGCACACTTCTCTCCGCGCCTCCGGGCGTCTTGGCGCCGCGGACGCTCGCAAACTCGCTGTACGTCTGTTCGGGCTTCTGCCCGGGCTCGATCGAGCGGCCACGACAACGGCCGTTTCCCGGAGAAGCTACGCCGGGCGTCGCCGCAGCAAGGCCAGGCCGCCGATTGCCAGCATGGCCAGGGCGCACGGTTCGGGGACTGTGCCGTACACCACGTTGCCCGCCAGGGCGATGTCAGAGGGCCACACGTTGGCGCCGATGTTCTGGAACCCGTACTGCACGTGACGACCCAGGCCGGGGTCCAGCGCCAGGTTGATGCTGAAAGGACCCGGAACGGCCGGAATGATCGTTTGGTTGAACGACGAGTAGTCCGACGCGAAATCCTTGATGAAGATGTACGCGTCGCGCCCGGCGACAAACGTGTTGGACAGAACCTCGCCTTCAAAAGTCATGGTCTGGCCGGCGAGCGCATTGTCGGTCATTTCGATGTACAGGTCGGCCTCGACGAGCTTGTTGCCTTCCGCGCCGGGACCGCCGGTTCCGTTCTTGTACCAGAAATCGTCAGTGGTATCGATGGGGGTGGCCCGGAACGTCACTTTGTTGTTGGGATCGTCGAAGTTCGCGACCAGATCGGGTACACCCCAGGGTTGCCCAAAAACAAACCCGCCACCGTTTTCGGGCAACTCGAAGACATTCACATAGCCCAGCCAGGGTTCCGTCGATTGGCCCACGTTCACCGTGAAGTCGGCTGCGGCCGGGCATACCAGCAGTCCGACCATCAACACGGGCATGAGAGCACAGAGTTTACGCAGCATCTTACTTCCTTCCTTTCGAGAGAGACCGGGCCGGTGCGGCCCCAACCACTTTCCGTGGAGCGGGCTCCCACGCCCGCTCGCATCCTCACCGTCTCTCAGACCTCCCTCCGGCCATCTGCCGGACCCGCCGCCGGGCTAGAACCCGTGCGGGTTGTACGGCGACACCCGCACACGCGGGCTGTACCGTGACGGAAGCGGCTCGTCTCCCCCTTGACTCTTGTATGCCGCCGGCCGCACGGTCGCGCCGTGCATGTCCGCGAACAGCACGTTCAGCCGGCCGTCCCGGTGCCGGCGGTTGGGCATGCGCGTTCTGAAGAACTGTTGAAAATCCCCTAGGTACGGCCCCTGCGCCTTGGCGCTGATGATCAGGTTCGCGAACTCACCGTTGGTCGCGGCCGCGTCCGTGTCCGCGCCCGCCTCGAACACCAGCCCGACCCGGCCGGGGTCGAACACCTTTTCCAGCGCGCCTCGCAGTCGCCAGCCCATGCTGTAGCCCGGATCGCTGGGCGGATAGGCGTACTCACCAAGCCTCGGCTGCCATCCACTGCTCGTTTGGACCGCTCGCCAGCATGCCGGGAACGCCCCGCTTTCCTCCACTTCCACGCCGCAAATGTCCTCATTGATCCCGTAGCTGAGCAGACCCCAGTACGACATGCCGCTGACGGCGCTGATGGGGTTGGCCGGGTCGCCCGACCCCTTCAGTCCATTGTTGGACGCGCTCTTGTGCCGCGGGTAGAACGGCGTCGAGATCCGGACCTTGTCCGCCGGGCAGACCATCACCTCGAAATCGTCCTTAATGAACTCGCTCTTGTTCTTCGCGTCCGTGAAGGTGGTGGCCCGCACGCCCCAGTCCCAGTTGTTGCGGTACTTGATGCCTGCCGCCTGCCCCAGGGCAGCCGGCCAGGACAGCAACTCCCGCTGCGCTCCGTAGGCAAACCGGCTGCGGCCCGGATCGGCCGCATTCACTCCGATCTCGTCTGTTGCCAGTTGGAACCGCCCGTCCCGATCGCTCGCGAATACCGTCGCCGCCTGCGCGATGCCCCGGGCGCTTGCCAGGCATTTGAGCAGTTTCGCCTGGTCACGCGCTCGACTCAGGGATGGCAGGAGAATGGATATGAGCAACGCGATGATGGAGACCACAACCAGCAGTTCGATCAGCGTGAATCCGCCGCGTGGCGACCCGCACCGAGACGGGTGAAAGCGGATGACGGGCGTGCGAAACATGACAGGCTCTCCTTTATTGCGGCTCCTGCTCCGAACGGTGAAGGGTCAGACGCGACGACGGGTCCACTCGCCCGGCGCGGGCCTCGAAGGGGTCGAGGACCCGCCCGGTGTCCGACGCGGGTCCCTCCAGGCGGTACACCGGCGGCGGACCGGTCGAGCCGTTGGCCTCAAAGAAGCTCGGCAGGGTCACCTGGAGTCGCTCCATTTTCTTGCGGACCAACATGCGGGTCAGACGCAGCGCCGCCTCGTGTCCAAGCTGGGCGGCGTCCTGACAGACGGCCGTCAGCGTGGGATACACGCTGTGGCGGATGTCGGAGTCGTCAAACCCGACGACGGAAAGCTCCTCGGGAATTCGAATGCCCAGCTCGTGGGCCTTGTTCACCGCGCCCACCGCGAGCATCGGATCGGCGAAATACGCGGCCGTCGGCCGGTTGGACATGCGGCTGAGCATGGCCATGGCCGTCGCTCCGCCGGCCAGGTTCGCGGGGAATCGCAGAACGAGCCGTTCGTCCACGGGCAGTCCGTGCCCGATCATTGCTTCCCGGTATCCCTCGAACCGGTCCAGGTGGTCGCAGTCGGGGATCACGTGCATGACCAGGGCAATCCGCCGGTGTCCGAGGGACACCAGGTACTCCACCGCGCGGGTGCTGTCGGTCTTCGAATCGCAGTCAACGAAGTTCACGTTCTTTGACTCGAAGCGCTCGCTGATAACCACCATCGGGAAGTTTTCATCGGCGATGGCCTGGCAGACGTGCCGCGATTCGCTTGTGGTTCGAAGCACGACGGCCCGGACGCCCTTGCGCATAAAGAACTGGGTGTACGTTTCCTCCGCCCCCTTGTCGCGCTGGAGGTTCAGCAGGATCACGTCGAATCGGCTGGTGTCCGCGCCTCGAACGATTCCCTCCAGCAGGGCAGAGTCGTACACGGAGGAGATGGTTTGTCGGCCCGCATAGGCAAAGGCGATGTTGTTCGTCACCCGTCGGCCCACCGTGGCGACGTACCCTGTGCGGTTGGCGACCGCGAGCACCATTTCCCTCGTTCGCGGATTGACCGCCGGGTCATTGTTCAGCGCGCGGGATACCGTGCTGATCGAAACGCCGGCCTCTGCTGCGATGTGACGCACGGACGACATTCTGCACGTTCCTGATTCGATGAGAAAAACAGTCTCTGCAACTGTTGCAATAGCAAGAATAGCAACATCCGTATTATCGGTCAAGAGGGTACGTCCAGAAATACCACGAAAATCTTCAATCGCATCCTGCCCGACCTCCATTCCTAAATCTCTAGCACAAAGTGAGTTAAAGTAGTGCTTGCCGTCACGCTGGGCGAAACGCCGATCGCAAGCAGGATCTGCTCAACCTGCCGGGGGGCCGGCGGACCAAGGCGGCACTCAACGGACGGGCAGTGGGTTCTGTAACGGGTGTTTCTGCAATTCCGGCGAACACCGTGGAACGCGTTGCATCCTCAGCCCTTGAGCCCGGATGTCGCAAGCCCCGGCAGGAAGAAACGTTGCGTGAGCGCGAACAGAATCAGCAGCGGGGCCACGGTCAGCGTGGTGGCCGCCATCAACAGGTTCCACGGCGTGCCGCCGTGCTGCTGCATGTAGAATTGCAGACCCAGCGCCAGGGTGAAGTTGTGCTGGTGGTGCAGGAAGACCAGCGGACCCAGGAAGTCGTTCCAGACGTACGTCAGGTGAAAAACGGCCACGACCGCCAGGGCCGGACGGGCCAGCGGCAGGATGATCCGCCAGAAGATTCCCCAGTGCGACAGCCCGTCGATCCGGGCCGCGTCCGACAGCTCTTCCGGTATCTGGAGGTAGAACTGGCGGAGCAGGAACACGTTGAATGCGTTGGCAAACCACGCCGGCACCCACAGTGGCTGCAACGTGCCGATCCAGCCGAACCACTTGAAGAGGAAATACGAGGGGACCATGATCGCCGGAAACGGAACCATCATGGTGGCCAGGCAAATCGCGAAAAACACGCCGCGGCCGCGCCAGCGGACCTTGGCGAAGCCGTACGCGACGATGGCACTGGAGAGCACCATGCCGGAGACACTGAGGACGGCCACGATCAGCGTGTTCCGCAGGAACAGCGGGAAGTTCACGTTGTCGCTGGTCCAGACCCCCTCGTAGCCGACGCGTTCGACGCCCTGTTCATCCACGAACGTCGGGCGACCCTCGTAGAAGTTCTCCCAGAGGTATTGACCGGTCCGTTCCGGGTGCACCGGAACCAGCGCAACCCGGGACGTGCCCACATCCTCCAGGGGTTTGAGGCTGGTGCTGACCATCCACAGAAGCGGGGCGGCAAAGCCCAGCGACGCCGCTACCACGAGGCCGAGATAGAAGATGCGGACTGCGGTCTGCGGCTTCATGCTCAGGCTCCTCGATAGTGCACCCAGTGACGGCTGGACCGGAACGCGACGGCCGTCAGGGCCAGGATGATGAGCAGTTGCACCCAACTCAGCGCGCAGGCATATCCAAAGCGCCGATACGCAAAGGCCTGGTCGTAGACGTACATCGTGTAAAAATACGCGTTGCGCTGCGGACCGCCGCCGGGGAACATCACGTACGGCGCGGCAAAGATCTGCCAGACGAAGATCAGGCCGACCACGATGTTGAAGAACATCGCGGGCGAGATCATCGGCAGCGTGACGTGCCACAGCCGCGACCAGGGGCCGGCGCCGTCGAGATGGGAAGCCTCGTACAGTTCTCGCGGCACGTCCTGCAGGCCGGCCAGATACACGACCACCGTGTGCCCGATGCTCCACAGGCCCAGAATCACCACGCTCGGCATGGCCCACGAGGCGTCGTTCAGCCAGGTCGGGCCGCTGATGCCCACAAGAGCCAGGGCGGAGTTGATCAGCCCGAAGCGCGCGTTGAACATCCAGGTCCAGATGATGCCGACGGCCACAAGCGGCAGCAGGCTCGGCGCGAAGACGACGGAGCGCCAGAGCGTCTGCCCGGGGATCGGCTGGTTCAGCAGAAGGGCCATGGCCACGCCGAGGACCGTCCCGACGGGCAGTGCCAGCGCGGCGTACACGGCCGTGTTCCGCAGTACCTTCCACACGAGCGGATCGGCGAAGAGCCCGCGCCAATGCTCCAGCCCGATGAAGACCGGTCGGCGTATGCCGTCAAACTCGCAGAAGCTCAGCGCGCCCGACAGCACGATGGGCACCGCCACGAACACGGCGAACCCGACCAGCCACGGGCTGATCCAAAGCAGACCGCAGGCGACGCCGTCGCGGGCGTCCGAATGCGCGGCGGTTCGCTTCATGGGTACTCCTCGCCGTAGCGGGCTTGTCTTCGTTTCGCCTGCTCCGTCAGCACGTCCAGCCGCTTTTGCAGCGCCTCCAGTCGTTGGCGTGCCGGCACGTCGGTCATCCAGATGTCGCGGTACGCGGCGCCGAACTCCGCGTTCAGCTCCGTCCAGTTCGGCAGCGGCGGCACAAACCGGGCCTCCGGGCCGCGGGCGAGCCGATCGTGCACCTCGATGGCCGGGTTCGGGTGCGTCTCCAGGAACGCCGGCGAGGGCTCGCGCAGCGGCGTGTTCTTGCAGTGCATCCAGCAGATCCACTCGATGGGGCGAAGGGGCGGCATGGGGCGTCGCTCCACGCCCGCTTGCGTCCGGACTTCGCAGTAGTCATAGCCCAGCCCGGTGCCGCCGTATCGCGACTGCACACGGATCGGCTCGGCGGTGTAGAGCCACTCGATGAACGCCCATGCCTCGTCGGCGTGCCGGGCGCCGCGGGGGATCACGAGCACGTCCTGTTCGCAGAAAGCTCGTTCCCGGCCGTCAATGGTGGGAAACGGGGCAACGCCGTAGCGAATGTCGGGCGCAAACTGCCGGATCGTGTTGGCGAACCAGGGGCCCTGGCGCATCATGGCGAGTTCGCCGGTCATAAACGGGTTGCGCGGCGACGAGTAGTTGCTGAGGCTGCCTTCGAAGTTCAGGACGTCCTTTCGGCCGAACCGCGCCGTATACGCCTGGACCCAGGAATAGGCGTCGATGAAGGGGGGCGTGTCCACGCGAAAGCGCCCTTCGCCGGGGTCAAAAAGCCGCCCGCCGAACCAGATAGGCCAACTGTTCCAGAACCAGCCGATGGTGTCGGGCGAAGCGGGCAGGTACGCCATCATTTCGAGTTTGCCGTCGCGACCGCGGCGCTGAACGATGTCCGCAAACGCATCAAGCTCCGCGAGAGTGCGCGGCGCGGTTTCGGGGTCGAGCCCGGCCCTTTGCAACGGCTCGGCGAACTCGGCGAGGATGTCCTTGTTGTAGTAGAGGGCGATGGCGGCCGGCGTGATGGGCACGGCGTAGAGGCGCCCGTGATAGCGGCAAGCCTCGTCGAAGACGGGGATCAGCATGTCTTGCGTGATGCCGGAGCGGGCGGCACGTTCGTCGAGCGCTTGGGAGGCATCGGACGCGGCGAAGCTGACCACGTTTCGGTGCCACAGACCGGCCAGGTCGGGCGGATCGCCGCCGGAGGTCGCGATGAGCGTCTTGAGGTCGATGCCGGTGGTGGTGACGTAGTCCACGTAGATGCCGGCGCGGCGGCCCTGAGTCTCGTTGTAGTGAGCCACGAGATCGCGCATGGCCCGACCTTCAAAGTCGGTCCACTTCTCCCAGTACACGACGACCGTGCGGTCCGCGGGAACGGACGACGGGGCGCGCGGGCCGAACAGAATCAACCCGACGGCGGGCACCCCAAGCGCCATCACGGCCAGTACGCGCAAGATATGACCGATCCCTCTACGGAACATGCTGATTGGCCAGTATACAGAGTTGCGACGGTCTCCGGCAACGCGATGTCAACACGGCGGTGATGGAACAGTTGCAGAAGGAGGGCAGGCGGGCACTGCGCCGCCATCGCTCGCCACCCGGGCGGCGAGGCAGTTCCGCGTCTGAGGCTGACCCGTGGCCCACGACGCGAACGGAGCGGTGGCTTGACAAGGGCCGGGGCAACGTGGAATCATGCGGGGACGCGGCGGGCTCGACTGTCTCGCCGGGCCTGCGGTCGGCGCGGGACTTGACCGTGGTCGGCTCGGGCCTGCTGGCGACACGTACCCCTCACAAAGGTGCAAGAAGAATCTGATGACACGTGAAGACACTCTGACGGTTGAAGCTTATCAGGAGCGGCGGGCATCGCGCGTCGCCGCCTGGCACGATGCTGCCTCGGTGGGGTGGGGCTCGAAATGCCGGCGGATGGTGGTCATGGCGGCCACGGCGCTGGTGCTGTGCGGCCAGGCATCCAGGAACACTGCGCGGGCCGACGCGCCACGAAAGCTGGAGATGGGTGCGGAGGCCCGCATCGACGCGCTGCTCTCCCAGATGACGCTGGAGGAGAAGATCGGCCAGCTTACGCAGCAGTTCGGCGGCCGGCACCAGGACGCAAACCCGGACGTGGCTGGCGGGGTCCGCGAGGACCTGCTTGGCGCGATCCGCGCGGGCAGAATCGGGTCCGTGCTCGGCGCACACGGGGCGGAGTACACCAACGCGATCCAGCGGGCGGCCGTGGAGGAGTCTCGACTGCGAATCCCGCTGATCCTCGGCAATGACGTGATCCACGGGTACCGGACCGTCTTCCCCATTCCGCTGGGCGAGGCCGCAAGCTGGGATTGCGACCTCGTGGAGCGGACGGCGCGGATGGCGGCCGTCGAGGCCCGGGCGGCCGGCACGCACTGGACGTTCGCGCCGATGGTGGACATCACGCGCGATCCACGCTGGGGTCGCATCGCCGAAGGGTCTGGTGAGGACCCGTTCCTGGGCTCGGCCATGGCCGCGGCGCGGGTGCGAGGCTTCCAGGGGACATCCATCGCAGCGCCGGACGCCGTGCTGGCGTGCGTCAAGCACTATGTCGCCTACGGCGGCGCCGAGTCCGGTCGCGACTACAACACGGTAGACTGCTCGGAACAGCGGCTGCGCGAGCTGTACCTGCCGCCCTTTCACGCGGCGGTCCGGGCCGGGTGCGGATCGCTGATGAGCGCCTTCAATGACCTCAACGGCGTGCCGGCGTCGGCCAACCGATTCACGCTGGATCGCATTCTGCGGCAGGAATGGGGATTCGACGGGTTCGTGGTCAGCGATTGGAACTCCATCGGGGAGTTGGTGCAGCACGGCTACGCGGCCGACGCGAAGGACGCGGCGGAAAAGGCCCTGCTGGCGGGCGTGGACATGGACATGTCGTCGTTCGCCTATCGCGAGCACCTGAGCGAACTGGTGGAGCAGGGGAGCGTGCCCGAATCCGCCATCGACCGGAGTGTGCGCCGCGTCCTGCGGGCGAAGTTTGCGCTGGGGCTGTTCGACAACCCGTATGCCGATCCGAAAGTCGAGGCCAAGGTCACGCTGTGCGATGCACACCGGCAACTCGCCCGGGAATCGGCGGCGCGGTCCATGGTTCTGCTGAAAAACGAAGGCGGGCTTCTTCCGCTGAAGAAAGACGTGGGCAGCCTGGCCGTCATCGGACCTCTGGCGGACAATCAGCGTGATCCGCTGGGCACGTGGGCCGGCATCGGCCGGTGGGAAGACGTGGTGACGGTGCTGGCCGGCATCCAGGCGGCCGTGGCGGAGGGGACCCGCGTGCAGCACGTGCCGGGCTGCGAGATTGACGCGGAGATTGACGGCGGCATCGATGCTGCGGTGGAGGCTGCCCGCCAGGCGGAGGTGGCCGTCCTGGTAATCGGCGAAAGCGAATCCATGAGCGGTGAGGCTCGCTGCCGGACGACGCTCGACCTGCCCGCGGCGCAGGAGCGGCTGCTGCAGGCCGTTCACGCCACGGGAAAACCCGTGGTGGTCGTGCTGCTCAACGGTCGTCCGCTGTCGATCCGCTGGGCGGCGGAGCACGTGCCGGCCATCCTGGAGGCGTGGCATCCCGGCGTGGAGTGCGGGCACGCGGTGGCAGATGTGCTGTTCGGCAACGTGAACCCCGGCGGCAAGCTGCCGGTCACGTTTCCGCGGGCGGTGGGCCAGGTGCCGATCTGCTACAACCAAAAGAACACGGGCCGGCCGCCGAGTGACGACCGCTTCACGTCGAAGTACCTCGACCTGCCCACGACCCCGTTGTTTCCGTTCGGGCACGGGTTGAGCTACACGACGTTCGAGTTTCGCAACCTGACCATCACGCCGGGTGAGATCGGACCGGCCGGCGCGGTGGAGGTGAGCGTGGAGGTGGTCAACACGGGCGACCGGTCCGGTGACGAGGTGGTGCAGTTGTACGTCCGCGACCCGGTGGCCCGCGTGACGCGCCCCGTGCGGGAGCTGAAGGGGTTCCGGCGAATCTCGCTGAAGCCGGGGGAAATGCAGCGCGTGACGTTCGCACTGGGTCCGGAGCACCTTGGCTTCTACGACGAGCACATGGAGTACGTGGTGGAGCCGGGGGCCTTCCACATCTGGGTGGGGCCCGGCTCCGAGGGGGGGCTGGAAGGCGCGTTCATCGTCAGCGATCCCGGCGCGGCGCAACCAAGACCGTGACTGTCGGCGTCTCGCGATTCATCACACACGCAGGAGAAGCGATTCATGTCCTCACTCGATGTCACCCTTCTGATTCTGTACTTCGTGGGAGTAGGCGGTGTGGGCTATTGGTCAAGCCGTCGCAGCCTCGACAGCAGCAAGTCGTATTTCCTGGGCGGCCAGACGGTGGGGTGGTTTGCGATCGGGGCCAGCCTGTTCGCGAGCAACATCTCCGCCGAGCACTTCATCGGCCTCGCCGGGTCGGGTGCCTCCAGTGGCCTGGCGGTCGGGCAGTTTGAATGGCTCGCGTGTTTCGTCCTGCTTCTGCTGGGATGGCTGTTTGTGCCCTTCTATCTCCGAACCGGTGTCTTCACGATGCCGGAGTTTCTCGAACGGCGATACAACGCACACTGCCGGACATATCTGTCCGCGGTATCGCTCATCGCCTACGTGTTCACCAAGATCAGCGTTGCCCTCTGGGCGGCGGCCATGGTGCTGCACACGATCCTGGGCTGGGACATCTGGACGGGTGCGATCATCCTGCTTGTGGCCACCGGCATCTACACAGTCTTCGGCGGACTTCGCGCGGTGATCTATACGGAGCTGTTTCAGGCTTTCATCCTTATTGCCGGCGGCGTATTTCTCACCGTGGCGGCCCTGGGCCGGGTTGGCGGCATAACCGACCTCGCCAATGGCGTGCCGGCCCACTTCTTCAACCTGTGGAAGAGCGTGGACCATCCCGACTTCCCATGGACAGGCATCCTTTTCGGGGCCCCGATCCTTGGCATCTGGTACTGGTGTACGGACCAGATGATCGTGCAGCGAACGCTCGCCGCGCCCAACGTGGCTCAAGCCCGGCGCGGCACGATTTTCGCCGGGTTCCTGAAGCTGCTGCCGGTGTTCATCCTGGTCCTGCCGGGCGTCGCCGGCCGCATTCTCTACCCGGAGGTCGCGCCGAACGCCATGTATGCAGAGCTGGTCGACAAGCTGCTGCCTTCGGGCGTAAAGGGACTGGTTATCGCAGCATTGCTCGCCGCTCTCATGAGCTCTTTGGCCGCGGTGTTCAACAGCAGCTCGACACTGGTCACCATGGATTTCTACCGGAAATGGCGTCCACAAGCCTCGGAGAAAGAGCTGGTTCGAGCAGGACAGGTCGCCACCGTCATCCTCGTCGTGTCCGGGCTGTTGTGGCTGCCCTTCATCGGCAAGATGAGCGACCAGCTTTTCGTCTACCTGCAGTCCGTGCAGGCATACGTGTCACCGCCGATCGCCGCGGTCTTCCTGGTGGGCCTGCTCTGGCGGCGTGCGAATGGCCCCGCCGCTCTGGCTTCACTCCTGATCGGGTTTGTTCTCGGCGCGGTTCGCTTCATCGCCGAAATCGGCGTCAAGACGGGCTGGCTGACAGATTCTGCAACGGCGTGGCTCGTCTCAATCAACTTCCTCCACTTCGCGATTGTGCTGTTTGTCGTGTCGATTGGCGTACTCGTGTTTGTCAGCCTGATCACGACTCGCACTGCGCCGAAGCTGGGTATCTTTGAGTCAGCTCGACCAGAGGGTGAAGTTTCTGTACGGCCCAACGGAGTCAATATCGCGATGAGTATCCTTCTGGCACTGACTGTCCTGGGGCTTTGGGCATACTTCAGCCCGCTCGTTTTCGGGGAGTAGCTCGTGCGGCTCTCGCCAGGGGAGGAATTACCCGATGCGTGGTCAATGCGGCATGAAGCAGGTTATCTGTACCGGCGTGCTCACATTCGGACTTGCCGCCACGGGGGCCTTTGCGGAAGATGCCCGGCGGCCTGTGTCCCAGCCGGCCAAGGAACCGATCAGCGTGGTGAAGATCGCCAAAACGGATGTGGGTTACCGGCTGCTCCGCAACGGTGAGCCGTATTTCATCAAGGGGGCAGGCTACCAGAGCGGCCTCGACAAGCTGCCGCCCGCCGGTGGAAACTCCATCCGCACATGGGACGCGGACTCCGCCGAAAAGCTGCTTGATGAGGCGCACGCCCTGGGTTTGACCGTCACCGTGGGCATCTGGCTGGGGCACGAACGACACGGGTTCCGTTACGACGACCCCCAACAAGTCGAAGGCGAAGTGACCAAGGCCCGGCAGACCGTGGAACGGCTCAAGGACCATCCGGCCGTTCTGCTGTGGGGCATCGGCAACGAGATGGAGGGCGACGGCAAGAACCCGCGGGTCTGGCAGACGGTCAATCGCATCGCGAGGCTCATCAAGGAGATCGACCCGAACCATCCGACCATGACCGTCATCGCGGGCGTGTGGCCGGACAAGATCACCCGGTTCAAAGAGCATTGTCCCGACGTGGACATCCTCGGCGTAAACGTCTACGGCGATCTGAAGCCTTTCGTGCAGGAGTTGGAGCGCCAGCAGCTTGACCGGCCGTACGTCGTGACGGAATTCGGACCCACCGGCTGGTGGGATGCGTCAAAGACAAGCTGGGGCGCCGAGCGCGAGCCGACGAGCACGGAGAAGGGCGAGACGTATCTCCGCGCGTACCAGACGGCGGTGGCCGGCCGGCCCGGCCAGTGCCTGGGCTCCTATGTCTTCCTCTGGGGTCACAAGCAGGAGCACACCCGGACCTGGTTCGGCGTGTTCCTGCCCGAAGGAGAGGCGACGGCCCCGGTCGATGCCCTGACGTTTGCGTGGACGGGCAAATGGCCGGCCAATCGGTGCCCACGAATTGACGGGTTGACGCTGTCGTTGCCCGAGGCGGGCCGACGGATCGACGCGCAGGAACCGGTGCTGCGACCGGGCGAGACGTTCGTCTGTCGCGTCTCCGCCGCAGACCCCGACGACGACCGGCTGGTCTATCGCTGGGAGCTTCGCTCCGAATCCTCCGACCGAAAGACCGGCGGCGATAGCGAACTGGCGCCGCCCGCCCACCCGGACGCCCTCATTGCCGCCGACGGCCCGACCGGGCGCTTCCGCGCACCGGCCACGCCCGGCGCCTACCGCATCTTCGTCTACGTCGTGGACCCCTCTGGCCGGGCGGCCACCGCGAATATCCCTTTGCTCGTCAAGCAGGAGTAGCCCGGCCTCATCCACGGGTGGAGCAAGCGAAGAGCCGGATCCACCGGCCCTCGTCTCACTGGCCGGTCCCGAACAGCATCTGGTACTCGGCGAAATCGGCAGCGTCCACGTCTCCGTCCGTATGGAGATCGGCCTCGTCGCAGCCGAGCGGGTACGGCACGTTCGGACCGTTCAGGCAATCGGCAAAGAGAATGTAGTCCTCATGATCCACGTCGCCATCATCGTCGAGGTCGCCCGGGATCGGTGCGGTCAATATGACGCTCGTAGCGGTGTATGCAATGTCATACGCATCAGGACCGGTGACGTCCGTGAACTCGCCGGTTCTGGACGTGAAAGTCATGACGGTAAACTCCTGGCCGGGCTGCGGAACGAAGCCCTCCACCGGCTCGACGTGCAGCGTCCCATCAAGGCTTGCCGCACCGGTGACGTGGAGAACGGCGTACTCGTCACCCGCAATCGTCCCAGCAACCCGGATCAGGAGCTCGGCGTCCTGCTGCGTGTAGTCACCCTCGATCGTGAAGACCCCGGTTTGCGTGTCCGCGGGGTCGCCGCCGGGCCGCACGCTGCCACCGTTGAAGCTGATCACGCTGCCAATGAGCGTTCCCGTTCCAGTGAGCTTGCCCCAGCCGCCTACATGCACTTCGCCGGAGGGGACATCGGCGGGATCAACTTCGCCCACCGCGACCCGGCCGTGGTTGACGGTGAAGATTCCTGTACCGTATTCACCGACACCCAGATGCTCGCCGCACTTGAAGGCGGACCCGCTGCCACTGAGCGTGACCGTGCCCACGCCGGTGCTCTGCAGGCCGAGGCGGACCCCGCCGGGCTTCTCGAAGTGACCGCCGTCGGTGATGATCAGCGTACCCTCGCCCCCGTCGCCGACGTGCGCGGGATAACCCGTGTCGCTGGTGTATACCGAGCCTTCGCCGCTTATGGTGAGTTGTCCGAAGCTGCCCTCGCACCAACCCATGAAGAGTTCGTTGGCGGTGTGAACCTCTGACCCGTTCAGGATGTCCATGATGCCATGACCGACGTCGCCGACCACCAGCGCGGACTCTTCGGCGGTAAGCATGCTTGCGCCATCAAGCAGCAGGTAACCGTCGCTGCCCGCAGCCAGGCCGACATAAATCGTGCCGTCGGTCTCCGTGGACCTGACATCCGCGCCGCCCGTGATGTTGATGGCGCCGACACCACCCCCTGCGGATTGGATGCTGCCCAGCACAGACACGGTCGTGCCGCTGCCGGAAATGTTCAACTCGCCATCGCTGGTCTCACAGGCCCCCACAACCAGGATATTGGCGGTTACGGCGGCCTGCTGGGATACGTTCATGGTGACATACCCCCAGTCGCCCACAATGAGGTATCCGCCGGCGTCGATTCTGGAACCGGCGTCGGACAGGGTCACCGAGGCAGAGCCGTCGGGTGTAGTACCCACAAAGAAATCCCCGGTGCTGAACTGGCTGGCCTGCGTGACGTCGAGCAGTCCGGTACCGCTGCAGCCGAGCGCGACCCAGTTGCCACCGTCGAATTCGGATTCACCGGTAAGTCTGACTTCGCCTTGGCCGCTCAATGAGTCGCCGACGTAGCAACCTTGAGAAGACACCCTGGCGCCGTTCAGCAGGTTGAGGAAGCCGTAACCACTGTCGCCAACCCGGAGAATCTCGTTCACGGTGAATTCAGCGTCCGGGCCGTCGACGTTCAGGACGCCGGTGTTGCCGAAATCGTGGCCGCCCACGGCGGCGTATTCGGTGGTGACCGAGGCGCCGTCGCGGACATACATGAGGCCGTCGCCGTCGTTGCCGACCACGAGATGGTCTGAGGCGTTCAGAGTCAGGCCGGATTCCAGATCGAGCGTGCCGGCGGAGTCATCCCACAATCCGACGTGAGTCACGGTCGTATCGATCGTGCCGTTGTAGAAGAGGACCTCGGCAACGTGTCCGGCGTCCTCTCCCACGATCAGTGCAAAACCGGGGTGGTCGAGCGTGTAGGTGAAGCCGCCCAGGTCCAGGATGACCTTGTCGGTGCGGAAAAGGCACTCATCGTTGGTCACGGATTCGTAGAACGTGACCTCGTAGGCCGGGTCCATGCCGAGATCGAAGATCGCTCGGTCATCCTCCTGGGGGACCCAGTTCGGGACCCAATTCAGCCAGTAGTTGAACGAGCCGCCGGACAGGGAACTCCACAAATGGTCTTCCGCGCGGACGCTGCCCGAGGCGACGACGATTGCCGCCGTGCACAGCAGTGCCGTCTTGCCGACCGACGTTCGACAAGAACGATTCAGGGCGAATGCACACATGATTAGCTCCTTCGCACCGCAACGCGGAAGCCACGGGTTGCCCGAAGGGGCGTTGAACGAGCCGATGGCTGAAGTTGCGGTTCCCGCTGCCGGCTCGCTCGCCGGCGTGCTTCCCGCGGCTGGTTGTCTCCCGGCCTCGCCGCCGAACCCGGGGCTTGCGCTGGTTCTACACGCTCAAGCGTGTTTCTCGCGGGGGCGCTACGGAGTTGACTCAGGAGGCGATGGAATTCGCATAAGGGGATGGAAGGAGCGCGCAGCAGGACCGGTCACCACCACGGATGACTCGCGTCACTCACTGGCTGAGATCATGCGATCCGGCACGGGTGGCGGCCGGCCGGTTTGCACCGGCGGAGCGCACAAGCGGCGGACCAGATGCCTGGCGCCGGCCGGCCGGCCACCGCCAACATTCCGCTGCTTGTGAAGGAAGAATAGCCCGGCTTCCGGAAGGACGGCGCTCCTTTCCATCCTGGGGATGATGCGCAGCGCAGGGGGCTTTCCGCACCTGCGGCGTGCCTGGGCCCGGAACGGCCGTTCCGTCAGCAACCTGCATACGAATCATCCACTCTGCCGGGGTGCGCGGACGAGAATCCTGCGCTTCGCACCCGCGAATGGATGTAAGGTTCTCGCCTACTCTTGTCGTGGCATCGTACCCGCGTGGGTTGCTCCGTGCGGTGGAATTACGTACGGGAAACACCTGTTGCTTTCGGGAACACGATCGCGAGGCTCGGTTGGGCGAGACGGAGCGAAGAGCGACAGGCCGTGGGCACGGTGTTGTCGTAACTCGTCCGCGTCGCGGGACTTCTCGCCGGCGTGCGGCACGCATCCTGGGATCACGGCTCTGTTGGGCCGCCTTCCGCGACGCTGTTCCATCATGCGGCATGGAGAGCGAATTGAGCACTTCCGCAGTGTGGTGACGCGCAGCTCGTCACCACCTTGCATCATGTGCTTCCGCCGCGAAACTGGGGGTTTGACCCGATGGCGGACGGCCGCGAACCGGGCTACACTAAAAGCACGGGCACACGTGGGAGTTGGGGTTCCTGCGATCGTTGATGCAGATAACGCAGAGCGGAGATGGCGGAGAGCCTGCCGCTCGTGCGGTGTGTGGGAGGGGTCCGATCGACAACCGGGATGGATCACGGTTCGACGTGAGGGAGGATCGGAGCACGTGCGCACCACAACCGTTAAACCTGCCGCGCGTTCCTGCACCGAGTACACGCCACCGGTGCCACGAAAACCCGTCGTACATGCGCCGCCCACCACTCCATTCCTGGAGCACACGAGACTTGTTCCTGTTGAACGATTCTCGGCCTCGCGACGCCTCGGCGCTCCGGTGTTTGCCTGCATCGACGTGATCCCCGCCTGACGCGAGCAATCACGGTTCAGGAACAGCGGCACACGATGACCACCTCTCAAGGACGGCGACACACGGCAGAAGAGCCGCCTTATCACTGCACGCGTTTGTAGGGGGTGTAGTCGCCGCCGTCGGTCATCACGGGCCGAAAGACGCACGCGCTGTGCGCGGGGATGGTGACGCGGAGGAGGCCCGATTCCGCCTGGGCCTGCACGTCGCTCAGAGCGTCGCGCACCTTGGCGAAGTTCATGAGCTTTGAGTCGCGGACGGGCAAAACCTCCGTCACGGGCTTGGACGTGGGATTGGCCGCCACGATAACCAACTCGCTCACCCGGTCCGTCGAGCGCTGAAAGGCCAGAAGCGTCTCGGACTCCAGCCGGCGGAAGTCGCCGATCCGCAGCGCGCGACTGCCCCGACGCAGCCCGATGAGCCGGCGCATCCATTGCAGGTCCGGGTTGTCTTCACGCACCAGGTCCCACCGCATGGGGCCGCGCATCTCCGGGTCCAGCTTGCCCTCCATCCCGACCTCCACGCCGTAGTAGACGTTCGGCGAGCCGGGCAGCGTGAACTGAAGCACCTGGGCCATCCGCTGCTGCCACGCCTGCGGCAGCACCGTCTTGAGCCGCGGCACGTCGTGGTTGTCCAGCACGAGCCACGCCTTGAGGATCGGGTCCAGGCCGGCGTCGGCGATCATCGTGTCAAACAGCCGGCCCGCGACCGGTCCGGACAGGTGGCCCTGCACCAGGTTCAGAATGATGCCGCGGGCGTGGAAGTTCATCACCGCATCGACGGCCGGACTCCACTGCTCGGGATAGTCCCAGATCTCTCCGACGACCAGTGAGCCGGGTCGGGCGTGGTGGGCGGCCTCCGTCAACTCGCTCAGAAAGGCAAAGCCGATGTCATGCGCGACGTCCAGCCGCCAGCCGTCCACGCCGTCCCGCAGGTAGCCCTGCACCACGGAGTCCGGATCGCCGTACAAGCGGGCCCGCACCGCCGGGTTTTCCAGACGAAGTTCCGGCAGATTCGGCACGTTGGCCCAGGCCCGGTATCCGTGCTTGTACCGCTTGTCGATGAAGAACCAGTCACGCCTGGGGCCCTGCGGGTCGGCCAGGGCCTCCTGGAACCACGCGGACTGCCGCCCCATGTGGTTGAACACGCCGTCGAGCACCAGCTTCAGGCCACGCTCGTGGCAGGCGTCGGCCAGGGCCTTTACGTCGTCGCGCGTGCCGTATTCCGGCGACACGGCGAAGTAATCCAGCGCGTCGTACTTGTGGTTCGTGTACGCGTGGTGGATGGGGTTCAGGTACAGCACGTCCGCGCCCAGACCGGCCACGTAATCCAGCTTGCCGCGCAGACTCCCCAGGTCACCGCCCCAGAAGTCGATCTCCTGGGTCCAGACCTGCTGATCGGGCAGGAAGGTGCCGCGCTTCGGCAACTCCGACCACGGGCGCAGCCGCTTCGGCGGCGGGTAGAGATGCCGCTTGGCTTCCAGATCGGCCGGCGGGGCGAACCGGTCGACGATCACCTGGTACACGATCGCCCCGTTTCGCCAATCCGCCTCGCGCGCCGCGAGCATCGGGCCGTGACGGCGGTCGCATTCGTTCGCGTAGTCGGACTCGCCCCCAGGCATCGTCGTCACCGTCCCCACGTCGGTGTCGCAGCCGGCCCCCCCGACGGCCAGCAGCACCGCAGCAAATCGTTCTACAATGTTCCAGACCCTCCGCATCGTCCGGTCCTCCGGGCGGCAGTGGCCGGATTGTCGGGTGCGGGCCGGGCGCAGGCAAGGGCCGAGGCGGCGAGTTTTGCCCGCCGCTTGCGCGATACAGCCGGTGTTCCTTCCGGCTTTCCTGTTTTCCAGTATCGAGTCTCCGGTGCTCTGGTGGTTTGGGACCGGCTTTCTTCCTGTGGGACCGGCTTTCTTCTTGTGGGACCGGCTTTCTTCTTGTGGGACCGGCTTTCTTCTTGTGGGACCGGCTTTCCAGCCGGTCTTTGCTCTCTCCAATTTCCAGTTTCGAGTTTCCAGTTCTCTAGAGTTTGTGGGACCCCGGCGCGCCGGGGTCTCTGGGAATCACGCTGGCCATCCCCGCGGCAGAGCATCCAGGCCCGTTCACGGGCCTTGGCCGCCGCGGCGGGCTTGTAGGCCGGCCGTTTACGGCCGGTTGACGTGCCCCGCGCCCCCCTTCTTTTGTCCCTCCCCACGGCAGCCAGTTTCAACGGGCTTTGGGCTTGAAGGCGTTTCGTCCGGCCGCAGGCCGGGGTGAGGATAGACCGGCCTTTCAAGACGGTTTGGCTCGGCCCACGCAGAGCCCAGTCCCGCAAGGGACGACTGAAAACTGCGGAAACGATGCATGCGGCCCTCCCTTGCGGTGGGTCGGCGTGGGGCGTGGGTTGGCTGCGGTGTTGCCGGTGCGTAAGGGGACGCACGTCGTTGGCTTGGCGCGCGGGGGGGGGTGAGTGCCAGGTATTCGTCACTCTCATGCAGCATGGGTAGCTGTCCCGCATATCGTCCCGCATATCTGAAGATGGTCGTCCCCGTCGGCGGCCGCTTCGGCCTCATGCACGAGGGGCACAGCGCGACGTGACGGTACAGCGGAGGCGGCCGACGACGATGTGTTGACGCGCTACGGATCCAGCGGATGCGATCCGGGCAGGCCAAAGCGCATGTGCCGTCGCCGGGCGGCATCGAACACGTTGTCGCCATCGGGCCAGTGCGCCGCCCTGAACGAAGCCACGTGCCCATCGCACCACAGGATATTGCGCTTGGCACGGCGATACGGCCAATCCCAGCGTACGGAAACTGCCGGACCCGCCACCGAAGGATGCGGATAGCACTTCGGGTTACAGGGTAGTTCCAGCTCGCCAGTGTCCTCGCTGAACGACGTCCACGCCGCGCTCTCAAGAACCAGCACCCCATCCGCGGGCGCTCGGATTGTCGACTGCCTGCGTCCAAGGCAGTAGGAGTTCATCAGCCACGCCGACCCCGGCCGCTCGTATACATCGGCAATCGTCTCTGGTTCCGCCGGGGCCGTGTTGGATTGCGGACAGCGCAACGGCGCCAGCCATGGAGGGCGCCTTGCACTTAGCGAGGGCTGGATCGCCTCGACCCAGGTTATGTCAAGTCCAACGATCTCGCTCGCCCTGGTCCAGACCCCGGCGGTGGTCCAGTCCTCGCCACCGTTAATGGGCAGGGTGTCATTCGCGTCGACCGCGTAAAGACCGAGACCCTGTCCTATCTGGCGGAGGTTCGTAGCACACTGCACAAGGCGTCCCTGCGCTCGGGCCGCGCGCAGCGCCGGTACGGCAATCGCGATCAGCAAGCCGATGATCGAGATCACCACCAGCAACTCGACCAGTGTGAAGGCCGGGCGTCGCATCGCCTGTTCTCCGCAGCGCACCCCAGCAAGATCGTCCGGTAGTCTCCCATATTAGCGCGCATGCATCCACGCCGCGCGGCCGTCGACTTCGTCCGGTTGCTTACGCTTTCGGCTCGGATTCCCGATGGCGCCCTCCACTGGGGCACTGTCATTCAGAACTCCCGCACGCCGTTCGCGACTGTGTGAACGCAGACACCATAGACGGGGATGATAACGCTTGGGCACTCTTCTTGCGAGGTGGTAACCTCGACGGTGCCGCTTATCGTTCCGTACACTTCTGGTGCCGTGAATGTCGCCTGCAAGAGGTACTCCGTCCGTTCGACCCCCACAGGTGACGCTCGGCATTCCAACCCCGATACGTTGCACTGGACGCCCGTGACATCGAAGACTTGGTCTTTGGTGCTCGCAAGCCGCATTGAGTAACCGTGTTGCTCACCCGCCAATACTGTTCCCAGAAGCAACGTGCCGGGCCGCGCTTCGATGTACGGGGCGACCGTCACGCGAACAGGCACTTCAAGCAGAGGACGGTCGGGGTCTGCGACCTTGATTTGCAGCGCTGCCAGGAAAGTCCCTGGAATGGAAGGGGGAGACAGCGTGACCTCGATCAAGCCGTCTCCCCCGGGTGTTGAAGCCTGCTCGACAACTGACGCCGCGACTGCCGGATCATCACTGTCGATTCGGGTGATGACGGACGGCTCGGCACAGAAGTGTAATCGCACTGCTCGCGTCAAGCTTGCCCCGCCCGGCGCCACGCGGCCGAAATCAACCACGGCCGGCACCTCAGGAGCCACCTCCGCATATACGACCACCTGCACGCGATCCTCAAGACCTTCGAACAGCACATCCGCGGCGAGCTCGACCGGCGTCTCTTCTGCAACGTCCGGCAGAACAGTGGTCAGCGTCAACACACCTGTGCCGCATGGCGGGATCTCCCATGGGTCGATCACGTAATTCGTACAGTTGCAGCTCGTCACGACACCGCGTACATGCAGTGGTTTCCCCCCGGTGTTTGTCAGGAAGAAGATCTCCTCGATTGTGGTGCCTGGGCAATGCGTTCCAACATGCCGGACGGCATCGCCAACGATACGAATCGTCGCGCGTGCTTGACTTGCACGTGGTAACGTGGCCCTGCCAAGTGCGTATGCAATGCAAAAGGCCGCAGCACCCCATGCGACGAGACCAAGAGCCTTTCTTCCAGTGCGAGGTAGCATGCTTTTCCCTGACGCGTGCGAACCGCCAATCTTGCCGATCGCTGCAACCTCTGCTACGGTATGACCAATCGTTCCGCTTGCACTTGTTTTTTGCAGTCGATACATTGCACAGAGCCGTAGATCGGGAATTGGAAAGGCTTCACCCCCCAGCAGGAGTTGTTCGTTTTCTTGCAGCGCTGGCCCTGATCGCACTCTTCGCTCTGCGCCGGCGCCGTCCCGAGATCGCAGTTCTTCTCCTCTATCGCGCACGTCCCTCCGGCGCATGCCTGCGTCAACTGAGCTTGCACTGGAGTTCCTTCCACTGGAACTGCTTGGATCTCACTGGCAGTCCCAGCCGCTAATCCGAACCCTGAGGCGAACGCGACTACCAGCAGTCGCCAAGTCCCTCGCGTCCATCGCACCAGACCGTTCCGCTTCATGCCTGATCTCCTGTACGATCTAAACGACCTCACCTCCTGTGACTCGCACCGTGCGATTCACGTCAAGAGCTACCAGATGAAGGGTTTGTCCAGTCCGCCGCCATACACAAGCGAATGGATCGGCAGCCAGTCCCCATTTGCACCGTCCCATATCAGTCGCAGCACCAGCAGGCGGGGAACGCCACCGCTCGCGCGGCACGCAAGCTCGATGTCCGCAAAAAGCAGACCGCCGTCTCGCTTGGCCAGTTCCACGGCTGAGATTGCGTTCGGAACAGCTGGTCGGATCGTCACAAAGCCCTCCGCCCTTTCGGTCTGCCCCTCCGTGTTCTCCTTGCGCAAGTGGCCGGCTCCAGGAAGCGTCTCGTCCCATTCCTGGGCAATGATCTCCCGTTTGGGGAAACGCCGGACGGTCGCGCGGAAGCTCGCCCACTTGACCGCGTCGATGACAGCGCCTGGCTTGATCGGTCCCATGCCCTCTTCCACGTACATGCGCCATGGGAGCCGCATGATTCCGGCCGCATCCGTCGGAGCAGGTCCGAACTCTTTCGGCCATGTGGCCAGAGCAGCCGCCAAGCGATCGTCATCGATCGAGCACATCGTCGCCACAGGGCGGAATTCCAGATACCCGTCGAAATCCGTGCCGGCGTATGCCCTCAGAAAGGCGGTCAGTTTGGCGCGCAGCGCCTCGTCCGCCTCTCGCGAGAGGTTCGCCCGCACATCCAACATGAGGTAGCGATCGACCTCGGCACGGAGATCCTTGCCGGCCAGTCGCGTGAAGGGGCCTGCGGCCCACGGCGCGTCCGTTGACGGCTGTTCGGCAACTGCCTGGGCGGGTTCGTTGGACGCCGACCGGCCGCCGTCGTCTGCCGGGCCCGCATTCGAACGCAACATGAGCACGCCGACAACAACCAGCAGAACGCCGCCCGCACCCAACGTCGCCATCAAGGGACCGCGTCGCATGACCAGTGACTCCCGGTATGTTCCGAACTCATCGATCGAGATGATGCGAAACGGCTTCGGCCCGGACTCGCCGCAGGTCGCCGTCGCCTGCACCCATCGCGTCACGGCGCGCCAAGGAGCATATGGGGAGTCTACCCCCCCCCCTCCGGCAGTGTCAATATAAGTTCATATACTAAGTCTTTGCTTGACTCCGGTTCGTAAGTTCGGCATGTGTTAGGAATTGCCGTTTTTCAAGCAGGAGACGGCCGATGCCTGACAAACGCGCATGCACCACGATTCCGCCGGTGGTGGCCGGGGGGACGTTTCTCCGACGCTCTGGGAACGACGAGGCGTGCCTGGAGAAATTCTAAGGTGTCACCCATTCGCCCTCCGCTCGTCAAGTCGAAGAAGCTTCCGTAGGCGATTCTTCCTTCTTCGGACGAACGCCGGATTGCGCCGACCTCCGACGGCGGGCACGCGCCAGTCACCCATCTGGATCAAGGCACCGGACAGCCTGCCCTCGAAACCAATCGGGTCAGGGATCTGCTCGGATGCTCCGTTCGGTGAACGTGGGAATTCATTACGCTGTGAGCGAAATCCGACCCCGGCGGGGTCGAGGCGGGTAGCCACGGGTGGAGTCCCGATGACAATCGGGACGGAACCCGTGGATGAAGGCTCCCACCCCTGTCCCGCCCCCGGATGGGGGCGGAGGAGGAGGCGCGAGAATAGTACACGGCACGAGCGGAAGACTCTGAAGACCGGGAGACCGGCTGGTCTCCGCAGGCGACTCGCCGGGGCGAGAAAGCCGGTCCCACAAGTTGAGCCGGTCCCACGCCAGAGGCCGGTCCCAACGGGCAGAGGCGTTTCCATCTTCGGGCCTGCGGCTACAATACGAATCGGGCCGCCCAGCGGGGCACAAGCGGGTGAGGCCGGTCGCCGTCGTGGCGGGCGGTGAGTGGCCGGAGTGGACCGGCGCGGGTGGCTGCGGGAGGGCGTATGGAATTGCCGGCGGGACAACTCGTGCTGACGGTGGCGGCGGGGGTGATGCTGGGGGCGGCCAGCAGCGGGGCGGCGCACCGGGCGAAATATCCCCACGACAAGTCGTCGTGGCTGCTCCAGGTGTGGACGGTCGCGATCGTAATCATCAACGCGTACGTGCTGACGGTGCGCACGGTGGCGGCCGAGGACGTGCGCCACGTGCTGACGAACCGGTTTGACGTAACGCTGGTGTTCGCCACGACGCTGACGGCGGTGGCGGCGTGCGCGCAGCATCTGTCGCGCATTCGCGGGCTCGACGGGTTTCTGCTGCCGGTGGCCGCGTTGTTCCAGGTGTTTGCGTTCGTGCAGGTGGGTGAGCCGCTGCTGCGGTATGACACGGCGGCGTGGTTTGTCGTGCACCAATTGTCGCTGATCGCGGCGGGGACGTTTCTGGTGTGCGGCGGCGCGGGAGGCGCGGTGTACCTGGTGCTGTTGCGGGCGTTGCGTCGCAAGCAGCCTTCCCCGCTGTTCGGGCACCTGGCGCCGCTGCAAGCGTGGGAGCGGTTCAGCCGGTGGAACCTGGTGGTCGGGTTCGTTCTGCTGTCGTTCGGCATTTTGACGGGCATCTGCGAGGCGACGCAGTCGGTGCAGGCGGAGAAGGCCACGCGGCAGGCGTGGCTGACCGACGCCTTCATCGTGGGGAGCTTTGTCGTGTGGGGGTTGTACGGAGCGGCGATCGCGGCGGCGGTGTTTGTGCCGCGGTTCCGAGGCCGGCGGGTGGCCCAGTTGGCGTTGGGGACCGGCGCGTTGCTGGTGTTCATTCTGCTGGTGGTGGAGAAGGTTTCGAAGGTGCACTAGATGCGCACGTTCGTCATCGGATGCAACCACAAGACGGCCGCCGTCGACGTCCGAGAGAAGCTGGCGTTTGACGATCGCCGGTGCGCCGAGGCGTTGACGGCGTTTCACGAGGCCTTTCCGAAGGCGGAGATGGTCATCCTCTCCACGTGCAACCGGACGGAGCTGTACCTGACCCGACCGCTGCAGGCGCCGCCGCGGCTGCACGAGGCGATCGAGTTTCTGGCGCGGCAGCAGGGGTTGGATTCGCGCGAGTTCGCCTCATCGCTGTATTTCCACGAAGACAGCGAGGCGATCCGGCACCTGTTTCGCGTGGTTTCTTCTTTGGACTCCATGGTGATCGGCGAATCGCAGATTCTGGGGCAGGCCAAGCACGCCCTGGAGTTGGCCCGCGAACAGCAGACGGCCGGCGCCCAGATCGAGGCGCTGTTCCAGCATGCGTTCGGCGTGGCCAAGCAGGTCCACACGCAGACGCAGATTTCATCCGGGCACGTCAGCGTGGGCAGCGTGGCCCTGGACTTTTCCCGGCAAATCTTCAGCCGCTTCGACGACAAGGTCGTGCTCATGATCGGGGCCGGCAAAATGGGTGAGTTGACCCTGCGGCACCTGCGAGACCATCGTCCCCGACGCGTGCTCGTGACGAACCGGACGGCCGCACGGGCCCAGGAGGTGGCCCAGCGTCTGGGCGTCGAGGCCCGGCCATACGAGTTGCTGGGCGACCTGCTGGTGGAGGCGGACGTCGTGCTGACCTGCACGGGCGCCGCCGAGCCGATCCTCACGGCTCGCGGCTGCGCCGACCTGCCGCGCCGGCGGAAGTACCGGCCGCTGCTGATGATCGACATGGCCGTTCCGAGAGACATCGAGGAGTCCGTGGGCGAGCTGCAGGGCCTGTTCGTCTACAACATCGACGACCTTCAGCGGATCACGGAGCGGCACTGGGAGGAGCGTCGCTCGAAGATCGGCGAGGGCGAGCGAATCGTGCAGGAGCGTGTGGCGGAGTTTGTGCTGGAGCGGGGGCGGCGGGATGTGGGGCCGGTGGTGACGGAGCTGCGCGAGCATTTTCATGCGATTGCGGAGGGCGAGCTTCAGTGGCTTGCGCCCAAGCTCAAGGATGCCTCACCTCGAGAGCGGGAGTTGATCGAGCAGATGGTCCGGCGGCTGGTGAACAAGATTCTGCACGAGCCGGTTCAGACGTTGAACGAGAAGGGCGTCGAGGGACGCGGGCAGATCTATGCGGAGACGGCGCGCCGGCTCTTCGGGCTGAATGCGGACGAGCGGGAATAGCGGGGAAAGCAGGTGCCTTTGTGGTACGGGTTGGAGTCGCGATGCTGGCGGTACTGGCTTTGGGCAGCGGTTGTGGTCCGCGGCTGCGACCGGTCGCGTGGGAGGGGCAGGTGGAGCGGCCGACGGACGGGTCTGCCGCGCAGCGGACGCAACGGGTTGCGGTGGAGGCACGTCCGGTGGAGGTGCCGTGGACAGCCCGCGAGTCGCTGGTCGCGTTCCACCTGACCGTTCGGAACACCTCGGACAAAGCGCTTGCCTGGGATCCCGTGGATGTGCTGCTGGAGGACGGAGAAGGCCGCCTGCGCCGGCCGCTTCCCATCGATGCGATGGCC
>JAFGJQ010000014.1 GCA_016929015.1 Phycisphaerae bacterium
CCAGCTCCGCCGCCAGGCTGTGCTCGCCGGGCAGCTCGCCCAGGGCATAGTCCCCCTCGGCGATGCGCCGCTTCAGCAGGCGGATGATGGCCTCATGCTTGGTCATGCAAGAATCACTACCTTGAAACCCGTATCCCCGCAAGACATCCTTGAAAAATGCTTGCAGTCTGAAAACCTTCAGTATAAAGTACAAACATTATACCAACTACATCAGGGTCAAACGAGCGTGCTTTCAGCGGCGGGTGCGAGCGACAGGCCGGTACGCATCCGTCGCGGGCTGATCGGAATGGTGCCCGGTCAAGGCAATCGCAGACGTGGCGTTAGCGTAGCAAAAGAAGGACGGAGGGTTTGGATGAAGACGCGTGTTGCTATCGGTTGCATGGTGATGCTGGCGGCGGGCGCGAACGCGGGGCTGGTGGCGTACTGGGACTTCGACGAGGGGTCGGGCCAGACCGCGGCGGATGCGTCGCCGAACGGGTATAATTTCACTCTCGGCAATGACGGGACGGTGGAAGATGTTGATCCAGTGTGGACGACGGCCGGGAAGTTCGGGAACGCGCTGGATTTCAACGGAGGACAATACGATCGTGCCAGGGGATCCACATCCACCGACTTCAACCTCAACGGCTCGTGGTCCTTGAGCTGGTGGCAAAACCTTGACGGTGCGACGTGGGCGTCCACGCTTGGCAAAGGAGATCGATATCAGGGAGGAAATCCCGACCGCGGGTATCTCTTCTATACCCATTTGACCACGTTGGAGCCCACCTTGGAAACGCTTTTCACCGCCGTGAACCTGGCAAATGGGGACGGGATTGAGACGGGGTCGTTTTACCACCTGGTCGTCACGTACGATGGGGTGAACAACCGCATGAACAGCTATGTGAACGGTGTTCAAAAGCTGGACAACTTTTGGCCCGCTTACAACGGCACTCAGGCGTGGAACACCTTTCCGGCTAACGTGAACACAAGCCAATTGATTCTCGGCTGGGGCATCGACGGCAGGATAGACGACAAGGCGTATTTCAACGAGGAACTGACGGAGGGCAAAGCCCGCTCGATTTACACCGCGGATGCCGCGGGGTACGCCTACGATCTCGGCAAAATGATGCAGATCTGGGACGCGCACGACGCGCAGGAGTCGGTGAGTATCGACGGCAGGGTGTGGCACTACGCGGATTCCCTTCCGGGCACGTTCAGCGTCGGCGACACCTACCAGTACGAGAGAAAATATTACATAGCCCTGACGGCGACGACGGGAATGAAGACACCGAGGGTGCTGGCGTACTGGGACTTCGACGAGGGGGTGGGCCAGACCGCGGCCGACGCGACGGGAAACGGGTATGATTTCACTCTCGGCAATGACGGGACGGGAGAAGCCATTGACCCGGCGTGGACAACCGGAAAGTTCGGGAACGCGCTGGATTTCAGCGGCACCACGTCCACCCATGCCACCGGATCCACATCGACCGAGTTCAACCTCAACGGCTCTTGGTCCTTGAGCTATTGGCAGATGCTCTACGTGGAGGGGGCCTGGCAGGATGTTCTGGGCAAGAACGCGGGCGAAAGATATTACGGCAACCCCGATCGCGGGTACCTCTTCGGTACACGCTGGAACAATCTGGAGCCATGGATGCAAACGCTCGGTACCGAAGTGAATCTGGGGAACGGGACCGGGACGGCGATGGGGTTGTTCCATCACGTGGTCGTCACGTATGATGGCGTGAACAACATCATGAACACCTATTTGAACGGTGTTAAGAAACTGGACGGTTTTGAACCCAAATACAACGGCACGACGGCTTGGAACGCCTATCCAGAGAATACCAACACGTCCGCGTTGCTTCTCGGCTGGAACATGGACGGCCGGATAGACGACATGGCGTATTTCAGCGAGGAGCTGACCGAGGGCAAAGCCCGCTCGATCCATACCGTTGTCGAGGCGGGATTCAGCTATGATTTGGGCAAGATGATGGACCTCTGGGACGCCTTTGATGCGCAGCAGTCCGTCCATATCGACGGGGATACGTGGGACTATGCCCCGGCGCTTCCCGGTTCATTCAGTGTCGGAGACACCTACGCGCAGGGGAGCCGGCGCTACGTTGCCCTGACGGCTACGACCGGGATGGCGTGGTCGCCGCGGGGGACAATAGTCCTTCTGAAATAGCTGCCGTAAGCCCCATCGACCTTGTGTCGGTGGGGAATACGATATATCGTGTGTGCGTGTGTGAGTCGGTGGGTCGGGACATTGCGGCAACCCCACGCACACCCTCACATACCCACATCCTCACATACCCACATCCTCACATACTCACAAACTTCTCAGCGGCCAATGGCCGCATGACAACACCTAACCAAGGAGCATACACCATGCGCATCGCTACTTCCCTGCTAACGCTCATCCTGCTGTTTGCCGCCTTGGGCGCCCCCGCCCTCGCCGCGCCCTGGGGCGATGCCCTGGTCGAGACACGGTTCGATGCCGGCGGCGACTGGACGGCGGGCTGGGAGGGCGATACGGAAGCCTGGGAGCTGTTTCCCGCCGAGTCGCGCATGCAGCTCAAGAATACGGGCGGCCGAGACAAGGAGCTGCGCCGTGAGCTCCAAGACGTCGCGGGGCGGGTCGTTGGAGTCGATCTGTCCTATGGCTGGATCTGGGGGCGCGGCAGCGCCGGCGCCGCCATCCTGTTGACGAATGCCTCCGGCCAGGAAGGGTTTCGCGTGGACATCAGCCAGGCCGCCGGCACGAACAAATACCGCATCACGCGGTTCGGCGCCGCGGGCGAAGTCCCGATCGGCAATGTTGGCAGTGACGCCGTGGATACAGGCCACAAGGGCCAGGGCGGCCTGCCCTCCGCCCGGCTGAAGCTGGTATGGGCGTCCGGGGGTGAGCTGACGGTGCAGCGCGCGGGCGAGGCGGCGCACCGCTTCCAGGTCGCCCCTTTTGCGCCCGCCATGCTCACGGTTCGCGACACGTCGACAAATGGCGAGGGCCTCGTGTTGGCTTCGCTGCGCGCCTATGCCGGCGTGGACCCGTTCGTGGACGAGGAGATCCTCGGCTTTCCGTTCGGCGCCACGTTCATCGAGGGCGAGCGCTCAGGCTGGACGGCGCGCCTGACCTGGGCCCACAATCATCCGCATCAGGTCTCTCTGCAGGGGCGCGTCCTGCGCGATGACGAGGGCGAGAGCCGCGAATTCGCCGCGGAGACCGAGCTGCTCAGCGGCGAGACGTGGCAGCCGGACCTGGGCTTTTCGGCCCTGTCTCCCGGCCGTTACTTCCTGCGCGGGACCATGCGGATCGACGGCCTGGAGTATGCGCTGCAGCATCGCTTCGCGGTCCTGTCGGCCGAGCTGGCCGCGCGCCCGGACGACGCCGTGCCGTCCTGGATCGGGGTGGTGGATCAAATCAATCGATACCCGTCGAAGACCCTTCCCATGTGCGCGTTCATGCACCGCATCGGCGTGCGCCATGTCCGCTGGTACGTTCCCTGGGCGAGCATTGAACCCGAGGCCGGCGTGTACGATTGGACGGTCACCGATCATCAACTGGCTTGCTATGACGCCTTCGGCTTCGAACTCCTGGGCTTTATCGGCTACTGGGGCCCGGCCGGACGGGGCGTGCGGGGCGCCAACGGGGAGCGGATGGGCCTCTCGCCGGAGGGCCGCGCGTTCTGGGCCGAGCACTATGCCGCGCCCGCATTCAAGCGCTACGGTCACCGGGTCAAGCACTGGCAGATCTGGAACGAACCGAACGCGTTCTGGAATGAGGATCCGAAAAAGGCCACGGGCTTCGCGCTTGGTATCGGTTCACCGTCCAACTACTTCGACTTGCTTCGCCGTTCCCATGAGGCCGGCCGGCGGGTATCGCCCGACCTGCGTGTCATGGCCTCGCTGGCGACGGCGAACCAGGCGGAGGACCTGCGGCGCCTGGCCGACCTGGGCCTGCTGGACCGGTTCGAAGGCATGGTCATCCATACCTACGGCAGCGATCCGGGCAGACTGATCGCCGAGACCCGCCGCTGGATGGACGAACGCGGAAACGCGGACAAGCCCATTATCGTCGGTGAAACCGGCATGGCCGGGGGCACGGACTGGCCGGCCGGCGAACGGCGTCAGGCCGCGCATGTGCCCGAAGTGTTTCTCTCGGCCGCGGGCATCAAAGGCATCGCCGGCGTCGACTGGTTCGTCCTGTGTGACGGCTTGACGCCGTACGGGTTCGGCCTGGTCGACTGGAAGTTCGAGCCGACGCTTTCGGCGGTCGCCTATCACACCACGGCGCGGCTGCTCTCCGGCGCGGTCACGGGGTCATCACGCACGGAAGGCCCCGTGCGCGTACACGTCGTCGAGCGCGCGGGGCGCACGCCGCTGACGGCGCTCTGGGTCATCGGCAATGCGGGGGCCGCGCGCATCGGCATGCGGCCGCTGTCGGACCGGCCGCCGGTCGCCTGGAACCTGATGGGACGCCGGCGCGCGCTGACGCTGGGCGACGGACTGACGTGGATCGACCTCG
>JAFGJQ010000190.1 GCA_016929015.1 Phycisphaerae bacterium
ACTCGTACGCTCTGGCCGGGGGCACGGTGAGCCGGACCGGCATCGTGGCGTCGAGTCGATAGCGGATGCTCAGAGGGTGACTCGGCGGCAGCTCTCGCAGGTACACCACGATGCTCCGCGCGTTGACCTGGTACTTGGCCACCGTGCCCGCCTTCACCAGTGCTTCCAGGCACTGCCGATCCACCGCGAAACCGGCCGGTATCGGCAGGTCCAGAATCACCATCGGAGCGGCCAGCGACGTGTTGTTGCGGACGGTGGCTTCGGCCCACACGGCATCCCCGACCTGCAATTCGCTGCGGTCGTAGCGGATGTCGATGGCCAGACCTTCCTGCGGCTGCCGAGCGGTCGTGTCCGGCACGTGGTACGCGAAGTCGACCTGGTAGCCCAGTCCGGCGCCGCCGGGGTCGGTCAGCTGCAGCCGATTGCCGCCGGTTGTGAGGTTGGCGGAAAGGTCAATCTGCTGCACGACGTCGCCCTGGTCAGCGGGAATCATGATGCGTTGCGGCGCCGCCCCGTTGAGTGCGAAGTCGACGATTCGCTCCACATCACCGCCCAGCGGTTTGCCGGTGCCCGCCAGGAGGGCTTTCAAGGCCAGCACCGTCGCCTGCGTGGAGTGGAACGTGCCCATCCGGTCCTTCTGTTCCACCAGCCAGGTCAGCGCAGCCTTGGCGGAGCCGGGCTCCGTGTTGCTGTTCAGCAGGGCCAGCACGGCCAGGGCCGTGGTTTCGATGCTGCCGCTGACGCCGGTGGCGTAGGTCATGGTCCGGCGGCCGGCGTTCTGCTCCCACCAAACGCGGGTCGCGTCCGTTTTCCTCATGGTGAGCAGTCGGGCGACGTATGGCCGGGCGGAAACCCCATCGTGATCCATCGCCAGCAGCGCGTTGCACACCAGAGCGAGCGTGTACGGGTCTGCTATGGATTCCGGCCGATACGACAGCAGGTAACTTTGCGTTGCCGCAGCCAGCGACTTGTCTGCCTGTCCGTTGAAGACCGCCCACGCGATGTAGGCCGTCGTGCTCAGCCGGGCCGCGTCACCACTGCCTACGGTGGGCTCGACGTGCATCTTGTGCATTTCCGGCGTCCACGAGCCGTCTTTGTCACGCTGTCCGAGCAGCCAGGTGCGGGTGCGTTCGATCAGGTTGGGGTCCACGTCATGCACGCGGGCCATGTCCTCAAACTCCATGAGGCCATACGCTGTCAGCGTGCGGTTGGCCGGCGGGCGGCCGAACCAGTCGAACCCACCGCCGTTCACCTCAAAGCTCAGCAACCGCTGATAACCCAGGTGAATGTACTGCGTGGCGGTGGCCTCCACCGCCGGGGCGTTTTGCTTCGTACGCCGCAGGTAGTCCAGGGCCAGCACGTTCGGATATGTGGCGGACGAGGTCTGCTCGAAGCAGCCGTACGGCCGCTGGAACATGCCCTCCATGCCCTCCAGCACCTGGCTGAACGTGGACGGGTAGATCTTCAGCACGGCGTGGACGCTGCCCGGAATGGCCGTTTCCGGAACGGGCAGATCGATCGCGGCCTGGCCGGTCAGGATACCGTTGTGAACTTCGGCCACGCGCCGGCCGTCGGAGATGACCTCGATCGTCCGCTTGATGGCGTCGCCCACCTCGCCGGCCCGGGCGGTGACCTGCAGCTCATGCTGCCCGATGGTCTTGACGCGGATGCGGTACGACGTGCTCTGCACGTCCCCGGCCGCCAGCGTCACGGCCTTGGACGGTTCATCCAGCAGCTCGAACCAGTCCGCCTCGGTATCCAGCGACAACTCGACCGTCTGCGGCTCGTCCAGGTAGTTGTAGACGACCACCGGAACGGCCACTTCGTCACCGCGGGTCAGGGCCACCGGCAGATTCAGGTCGACGAAGAACGGCTGGAAGACGCGGATCGATGAGTTCAAACCGCCCAGCCGTCCGTCTGCCGCCACCGCGCTGCCGGTCAGCCGCCACGTGGTGATGGAATCGGCGAGCTCCACGTCGATCGACACTCGCCCGTTGTCGTCCGTGATCAACTCCGGCCGCCACAGAAGCGTTTCCGGGAACCACTCGCGGACGCGGATGGGGGGTGCAATCTCGGTTTGGCCGCCTGACGCCTCTTCTAAGGCCCCCCGCCGAGCCCTGAGGGCGGGGGCATCATCCTCAGGTTCGCTGATGCTTGCCGCGACAATCATCATCCTGGCCTGCCCGCGTGAGCGAGCGAGCGAGGGCAAGAACAAGGAGACCAGCAGCGGCAATCCCACGACGACAACAAGCAGCACGCCCCAGATACGAGGAATGGAGGCCAGCAAAAGAACGAGTCCTACACCGATCGCGGGAATCGCCACGGTGACCCAGACGCCTCGGATCGTGCGTAAGCCGCGTTCTCTTGCCAACGACACGGCTAGCGCATTCTGAACGTGGGACCGGACCACAAGAGTGTGCGGACTACCCTGGTCCATCAACTGTCGCGCGAAGTCATCTGCCAGCACTCCGCGAGCGGCCAGGTTGTCGACTCCCATTTGCTCGATTCGAAGCAACTGCTGCTCCGTAATCCTGCCTTCGCGCAGGAGCTGCTCAATCTGCGGCGATCGCCCGGACGGCATCTTTGCTGTGCGGGAGAACAGCGCCTGCTGGAAGCAGTTCCGATCCTCCGGATCGAAGGCGCTGGTTTCGAGGTTCGGGGACCAGGGATAGATCGCGTAAATGGGTTTCAGCAATTCCTCCTCCAGCGAGAAGAACGTCTTCTCCATGCCGGGGGCCTGTTCGAGCACGGAGAACACGGCCTCGTCCACGGCCGCCAGGCTGACGGCGCCAGGGGTGGGCGCGCCGGTTTCGTCCGCCAGGTGCAGCACGAGCCGCGCCTGCTCGCCCGGTCGATACTCGCCGTGATCGAGTTCCGCCGTGATGCTCAAATCACCGGCCTGCTCCACGTAGATCACGCGCGACTTGCGGACGGGCAACCCCGCGGGGCCGAAGCGGTACGCCAGGATTTCGATCGTGCCGAACAAATCCGGCGGCAGGTCGAACTGCTGTTCGCCGCGGCCGTTCACCATCTCGACGGTCTCGGTCAGCAGCGTCTGGCCGTCCTTGATGAAATCGACAAACACCGGCTCCACGCCGCCGCCGAGGGCCGTCAGCGTCAGCGAATCGCCGCCGGCGTACACGGCCTTGTCCGTGCGGACGAGGAAGTCATCGCTGAGCTGGCCTAGATCCAGCGTCACCTGGCGACGGCTGGTCAGTCCCTGGGCGTCCGTGGCCCGCAACGTGAGTGCGGCGGTCTGGCCCGAAGGCGTCAGTTCGAAAGACGCGGCGCCGAGCGGGCTTGTCTGCACCTCATGGTCAACGCCGCTCACCGCCAGTCGGACGGCGGCCGGGCTGCCGTCCGCGTAGCTCGCGAAGACGTAGATCGTGTTGGCGATGCCCGGCACAAGCCGGCCCGATTCCGGAATGACCTCGATGCGGATGGGACTGGCCGTCACGGTGCGGGAGAGGGACCGCGTTTGCTCCTGCCCGGCCGTGTCGCGAACCGTGACCTCAAACGTGACGCGGGCGTCGCCGCCGTCCTGCTCGCGGCCCACCAGGGAGTCGGGCAGCCGGAACGAGAATTCGGCGCGCCCGGTTTCGTCCAACGGCTGCTGCAATCGGGCCAGCTCGGTCGGGCCTACGTTCAGCGTGCTCATCGCCACCTCGGCCTCGCCGCCCGCGACCGGCTTGCCGAAGAAGTAATCGGCCTGCACGGTGCCGCGGACGGTCTGGCCGGGCTGGTAGAAGCTGCCGTCGAGTGCAACGTCGATTTTGAACTTCGGCAGCACGTACTTCCTGACCTCGACGGCCACCTTGCTTTCCGTATCGCCGATGCGGCAGGCGACGATGTACGCGCCTTCCAGGATTTCCGTCGCCAGCGGGCAGTCCGCGGATGCGATGCCGTAGGCGCTGGACACATCCGGCTGCTTGAAGATCACGTTGCCTTTCGGGTCGGTGATGGAGAACGTCACCGACTGGCCGGCGACCGGATGCAGGTCGGGCCGGCGCAACGCCAGGCTGCGCACATGGATGGTCTGGCCCGGCTGGTACACCGGCTTGTCCGTGCTGAGCATCAGCTTCCATGAGCGCGCGAGCTTGACCGTGCGCGTGATCACTTCGTCCGGCCCGCTCGTGGCCGCCCGCACGCGAAGCTCGTACTCCCCGTCGGGAACGTCGGGCAGGCTGAACCGCGGGCTGCCGGTGCCGTCGCGGTCCGTGTTGAAACCGGCCAGGCGGTACACCTGTTTGTCCTGCCGGCTGCAAAGCTCGATGCTCACCGGAACATCCGGCAGCGGCCGGTCCGCCTTGCGGTCGAACAGGCACACCCGAAGCGATCCCTGCGTGCCGGCCAACAGCGTTTGCTGGCCGTACACCTGAAGGTCGTACGGGGTGGGCGAGAGCGTCGCATAGTAAATGTGGAGCCCGCCCAGAATCGTCACGGACGCGGCGGTCGCCAGGGCCCAGGTGTACACGGCAATTCTCTTGGCTCGCCGTGCTCGCGTTTTCGTGGATCGCACGCGACCCATTGTGCGCTGAATGAGATCTTCCGAAGCCTCGACGGTCGGCACGGCCTTCATGGCCTCGTACCGCCTGGCGGCTTCCTCGAGCGCGACCTGGCAGATGCGGCACGTTTCGCAGTGCGTCTCAACGTACTTCGCCTCGTCTTCCGACAGAAGCCCGTGAACGTGGTCATCCGCGAGATCGACGATGTGTCCTTTGCGTTTCATGACATTTCTCCCTGCCCTTCGGCAGAGGCGGCTCGTGAATCCGATGTTTCAGCCCGCATTCGCTCCGGCGAGGTTCCGGCTTCCTCAACGCATCCGCGGCTCCAGTGATTCACGGAGGCCGGCCAGTGCCTGATGCATCTGGGCCCGGACGGTGCCCTGGCTGCGGTTGAGCACGTCTGCGATTTCGGCGTAGGACAGTCCGGACCAGGTCCGAAGCACCACAACCGCCCGCTGCTTCACGGGCAGTTGCAGAACGGCCGCCATGACCATCGTGGCCTGCTCCGTCGTGATCGCCACTCCGCCCGCCGGCTCCATGTCGGCCGCCCCGTTCAAGTCGTTGTCCAGCATGGGCAGCATCGGCGTGCGTTGCCGCCGCAACTCCGATCGGCATCGATTCAGCGCGATGGCAAAGATCCACGGCTTGAACGGGCGGAATGTCTGGTAGCTCGTCCTCTTCTTCCAGACCATGACAAACACGTCCTGGAAGACCTCTTCGCTGCGGTGGTAATCCCCGATCATCCGCCGGATGAACGTCAGCAGCGGGTGGGCGTATCGCCGGATCAGCGGTTCCAGGGCCTCCGCCCGTCCTCCCGCCACTTCGCTCATCAGCCATTCGTCGCGATCATGCACCATGGCAAGGCTCCGCCGTGTTTCATTGGGCTATACGCCGCCCACCGCCCCGGCGCGTAGTGTAAAACCCGGCGGCCCGTCCGGACAGGTTGGGGCGTGTCCCTAACCCTCTCTCTGCACGGCGGTTGTGTCACGCATGCAGCTCAGAGTCCGTCCACGAAACGGCGGATGTGGTCGTTTACCTGGTCCGCGTGAGTCCAGTTGACCAGGTGGCCGGCGCTGGGGATGACCACGTCCGGGCGCACTTTGCGGACGGGGATCACCAGGTCCTGGGCGCCGTGGATCCAGAGCCGCGGAAACGGCAGGCCGTCCACGCCCGGCCAGTTGAAGATCATGCGAATGGTTCGCCGAACCCGCATGATCGGCGTGCGGGCCAGCATGTCGGCGAACATGGCATGCTCTTCGTCGCCGAAGTCGCGGAAGATGTTCAGGAACGGACGCGAATACCCGCCGGCCGCCCGGAGCGCGCCGTCCGGAACCGCCTTGCCCAGCATCGCCCCGAATCGCAGGATCGACGGGATGTTGCGAGGCGACAGCGTCGTCGCGATCAGCACCAGTCCGTCCGGGCGGACGTCCCGGGCCAGTTCCGCCGCCACCATGCCGCCGAACGAAACGCCGCCCAGCACGCATCGCGCCGGCCAGTCCACGCGGGCCGCCATCCGCCGGGCGTACGCCGGCAGCGACTCGCCTTCGTACGGGTCCATCCAGTCCGGCGTGATCCACCGATACGGCAGTGCCCGCTGCCGGTCCAGCAGCCGGCCGTCGCTGGCCGTCCCCGAGAAAAACACCAGGGTCCGCTCCGTTTCCATGCCCGGAGTATAGGGAGGGCCGTATCCCGCGGACAGGACATCGCCACACGCCACCGCCGAGCCCGGTCGGTCTTGCACGTTGCCGCCCCGGCCCCTAAGCTACGGTGTTGCAGGTAGCCTGTCGGATGAGCCATCCGTTCCAGCCGGACGGTATGTCCGGCCCGTCGTGGCCAATCGCGGAGAAGCCCTACCATGAAAGATATCTTGTCCAAGTTCGGCATCGAAGACGTGAACGCCGGCGGGTTCGCCGGGGAGTGGTGCGGCAGCGACAAGCCGATCGAGTCGGTGTCGCCCATCGACGGTCGGCTGATCGCCAAGGTCAACCAGGTCACGCCGGACGAATACGAGAGGATCATGACCCGGGCCCAGGAGGCGTTCGTGAGCTGGCGCAAGATCCCGGCCCCCGTCCGCGGCCAGACCGTGCGCGAGTTGGGCAACGCCCTCCGCGCCGTGAAGAAGGACCTGGGCGCCCTGGTCACGCTCGAGATGGGCAAAATCCGCGCCGAGGGCGAGGGCGAAGTCCAGGAGATGATCGACATCTGCGACTTCGCCATCGGCCTGTCGCGGCAGCTCTACGGCCTGACCATGCACTCCGAGCGGCCCGCCCATCGCATGTACGAGCAATGGCATCCGTTGGGCATTGTCGGGCTGATCACGGCGTTCAACTTCCCCGTGGCCGTCTGGAGCTGGAACTGCGCCCTGGCCGCGGTGTGCGGCGACGTGACGCTGTGGAAGCCGTCGTCCAAGACGCCGCTGACGGCCATCGCCTGCACGAAGATCGCCGAGCAGGTCTGCCGCAAAAACGGTGTGGACCCGGCCATCTTCAGCCTGTGCATCGGGCGGGGCTCCACGATCGGTGAGATGCTCATCAAGGATCGGCGGATTCCGCTCGTCTCGGCCACGGGCAGTTGCCGGATGGGCTACCGCATCGGCTCGGTGGTGGGCGAGCGGTTGGGTAGGACCATTCTGGAGCTGGGTGGAAATAACGCGATCATCGTCTCGGAGCACGCCAACCTGGACATGGTGACGCGGGCGATTCTCTTCGGCGCGGTGGGAACGGCCGGCCAGCGATGCACGTCCACGCGGCGGATCATCGTGCACGAGAGCCGCCGGGCGGCCCTGATCGAGCGGCTGACCGCCGGCTACCGGCAGGTGAAGATCGGGAATCCATTGGAGCCGACCACGCTGATGGGCCCGCTGGTCGACACCGGCGCGGTGGACGACATGATGAAGGCGCTGGATCGCGTGAAGAAGGAGGGTGGCGAAATTCTGTGCGGCGGTGAAACGCTCTCGGGCGAGAAGTACCCCGGCGGCTGCTACGTTTCACCGTGCATCGTGTCCGTGCCGGGCAACCTGCCCATTGTGAAGGACGAGACGTTCGCCCCCATCCTGTACATCATGCCGTACAAAACGCTCGAGCAGGCGATTGAGCTGCACAACGACGTTCCGCAGGGTCTCAGCTCGGCCATCTTCACGCAGAACCTGCTGGAGGCGGAGCGGTTCTTGAGCTGTGAAGGCAGCGACTGCGGCATCGCGAACGTGAACATCGGCACCAGCGGCGCGGAGATCGGCGGGGCGTTCGGCGGCGAGAAGGAAACCGGCGGCGGCCGCGAGTCCGGCTCCGACGTCTGGAAGGCCTACATGCGTCGCCAGACAAACACGATCAACTACGGAACCGAACTCCCGCTGGCCCAGGGCATCAAGTTCGGCGACTGAGCGTGGATGTCGAAGCGGACATCGCGGCAGGGACGCGCGGCTACGGTTGTGCGAACACTGTCTGGAACGCGGTGAAGTCTGCAAAATCCGTATCCCCGTCGAAGTCGAGATCCGCGGTGTCGCATCCGGGCGGATAGTCGACTGCCCCGGTGAAGGTCTGGGCAAACCGACCGAAGTCGTGCAGGTCGGCATCGTCGTCTCCATCGAGGTCCATGGCGCTGCATGGCAGGTTCAGCGCGACGGCGGGTCCGCCCAGACAGGCGGCCCACAACGTGTAGTCGTCCGCGTCAATGTCCAGGTCTTGGTCGCAGTCGCCCATGCCCGGACTGAAAGGCCCGCTGAAGCAGCCAACAAACGCGCCAAAGTCGTCAAGATCGGCATCGCCATCTCCATCCATGTCGCCGGGCACAGAAAGACGGAGGTCAAACAAGTACGCCGAACCGGCGTCAATCCCGACCGGTTGGTCGCTCATCGGTGCGCCGATCAGCGCGCGTCCTCTGTCGAGAGCGATGTCCAGACCGAAAGTGCCGAACTGCTCGACGTCTGAAGCTGTAAGCTTGGCGTGCTGCGTCCAGTTGCCGTCCGTGCGCAGGAAGACGTAGGCCGATCCTGCGTCCGTCGCTGCCTGAACACCGTCCCTCAGGCTTGATATGACGGCCATGTCCTCATCCAGCGCGACGGACGCGCCAAAACAGTCGCCGGCCGCGGCATCGGAAGCGGTTAATCGCGTTTCTTCCGTCCATGTCTCGTCCATACGACTGAATACATACGCAGCGCCGGCATTCGGCCGGCCAACCAAGTCGTGCTGCCCAGCTCCGATCAATGCCGTATCCCCGGAGACCGAAACGTGGTATCCAAACAGATCTGTTTCCGCGCCATCCGAAGCGGTCAGCTTGGCCTGCTGTGCCCATTGCGGCGTCCCCGGACCGTCGGACCGGGTGAACACGTACGCCGCCCCGGTCTCTGTCCCATCGCGGTACGCCCCGATCAGCGCCGTGTCTCCCGAGAGGGCAACGGAATAGCCAAAGTAGTCGCTCCCCGTTCCATCCGACGCGCACAGCTTGGCTTCCTGCATCCAGTCAGCACCTGAGCGAACGAACACGTAGGCCGAGCCGGAGTCTTGCCCAGCATCATCATCTCCATTGGCGCCCACCACCAGCAGGTCTCCGTCGACGGCGACGGACCGGCCAAACATGTCGACTGGCGCCGCGTCAGACGCAGTCAGCATCGCCCGCGGTTCCCAGGTCCCGGCGGACCGGACATACACATAGACGGCTCCAGCCCCGGTGAGTCCTGAGTGACTGTGAAGGGGGGCGCCGATGATTGCGGTATCACCCTGAAGTGCGACGGACCACCCGAAATTGTCGCCCCCCGCCGCATCTGGGGCGATCAGCTTGACTTGTTCGACCCAGCGCCCACCGAGGAGCGTGTACACGTATGCCGAGCCGGCGTCCGTGCCGGCATCATGGTCATCGTAGAACACACCGACGACCGCCGTCCCACCGTCCAGGGCGACGGCCCAGCCGAAACGGTCGCCGGCCGCGGCGTCGGATGCTGTGAGTCTGGCCCGCTCTTGCGGAAGGGGGCTATCGCAAGCGTCGCCGGCGCCGTCTCCGTCACTGTCTGCCTGATCCACGTTATGGATCAGTGGGCAGTTATCACACACATCACCAGGGCCGTCACCATCCCAATCGGCTTGGCTTGCATCGCTGACACCGGGGCAGTTGTCCACGTCTCCGCATATCCCGTCCTGGTCAATATCGTTGTCAGGGTCGAAAGGACACGTGTCACACGCGTCTCCTACGCCGTCAGCATCGGTGGTGTCCTGCTGGTCGGGGTTGTACGTGTTCGGGCAGTTGTCCACGTCACCGCAGAACCCGTCTGTGTCCGCATCATTGTCTGGATCGTCCGGGCAGGAGTCGCAGAGGTTGCCGAGCCCGTCATCATCGTCGTCTTCCTGACCGGGGTTCACGACTGTGGGGCAGTTGTCACACGCGTCGCCCCAGCTATCACCGTCCGCGTTGTCCTGCTCGGGGTTGTACACGCGCGGGCAGTTGTCTGCCTCATCGGGATGGCCGTCGTCATCGTCGTCCGGGTTGCATCCGAGGTCGAAGAGGTAGGCGGAGCCCGCATCGGCGCCCTCGATGAGATCATCTGCGTACGCCCCGACGATCGCTGTGTCAATATCCAGCGCCACCGCGAAGCCATAGTAGTCGCTGCTGGCCGCGTCGGCTGCAGACAGCTTCGCCTGCTGCATCCACTGGCCGTCCACGCGGGAGAACACGTACGCCGCGCCTGCGTCGGTTACTGCATCCACATCGTGCTTGTGAGCCCCAATGACGATCGTGTCACCGCTCAGGGCGACGGCCTCTCCGAAACCGTCGTATGCCCCGGCATCCGAATGTGAGATGCGGGCTTCCAGAGTGAACGTGCCTCCTGTTCTCAAAAACACGTACGCGGAACCCGCGTCCACTCCGGCTGCGGTATCGTCCCACGGGGCGCCGATGACGGCCGTATCCCCTTCGATCGCCACGGCTCGCCCGAAGGCATCTCCGGACGCTGGATGCGTGGGAACGAGTTTGCCCCCAAATGCCCACGTCTCCCCGGAACGAACAAAAACATACGCTGCGCCCGCGTTGCCGCCGGCCCCGTTATCGTTCGCGAAGCAACCGATGATGGCGGTGTCACCGTCCAGCGCGACGGAGTAAGCGAAGCGATCGTCTTCGTCCGAGTCCGGTGCCGTCAGCTTGGCCTGCTGAGTCCAGACGCCATTCGAGTTCACGAAGACGTACGCCGCGCCCGAGTTCCACAGGCCTCCGCTGTCCTCCATGTGCGCTCCGACGAGGACCGTATCGCCACTGACGTCCACGTCCCACCCGAAGGCATCTTCACGCGTACTGCCCGGTACTGTCAGCTTTGCCTGCTCCGTCCACATCCCGTTCGTGTTGACGAATACGAAGGCTGCGTTGGGGCTGGCGTATGGGGCTCCGACCACAATCGCTTCGCGATCAATCGCGACAGAGTTCCCGAACAACAGCGCCGACTGCCAGTCGAGCGCATTCAGCCGTTGTTGCACCACCCAGGAATCGTCGTCGCGCACAAAGACGTACGCGGAGCCTCCATAGGGCCCGCCCTGCGTGTAATCATTGGGGACGCCGATGACCGCTGCGTCGCCATCGATCGCGACCGAGTAGCCGAATCGCTCACTCTCCTGTGCGGTCGGGTCAGTGAGGCAGACCAACTCCTGGGGCGCACATGGGGCGCGTGAATCGCCCCCGCGATTGCGGTCGAATTCCGTATCCTCTGGGCTGAGACCGGCGAACGTATCGCCATTGTCCGTCGCCCCGACCTTGTGCTCGCTGCCGTTGACCTCGCCGGGATCGAACGGATACCCGTTGCAGGTGTCCGCATGATTGTCAGGTTCGTTGTCCCCCTGCCCCGGATTGTGGTCGAAGCGACAATTGTCCACGCCATCCGAATCATGGCCGACTTCCAGGAGGTGCCAGGCCCCTGGCTGCAGGGCGCCGCCGCATGCTGCGGAAGTCGTGCCGCTGGCGCCGACGATCAGGAAGGCCCCACAAGTCCGAGCTAGCCACAGGCTGGTCGTTTTCCGTCGAGTACCGCTTCGCACGTGAAGCTCCTTTCATGTGTACCCGTGCCAATCCTACTCCGGGCCGCACACACAAAGCAACGACCACCCAACATTGCCTGCGGGCCTGCGGCCAAGGTAAAGCTCAGATGCAAAAGGGCAAGCGAGGGTTTCGTCATTTCGCTCGATGGTTATGGGCCGTGCGTCTCCGCCTTGCTGTGCGCACGGTGAGCGACGGCGGGCTTGCCCTTGGAGGCTGCCGGCGTTCTCCCGTGAGCGAGAAGCTCACATCCAGTGACGGTTGGTGCTGCTGTCACGATCAGCACGTGGGGCGCGCCCGTTTCACCTGGCGCCGCCTCCGCAGCGAAGGTGCACCATGCCGGGATGCATGATCTGCCTCATCGCCACTCGCTGCGCTGAAAGACGGACAGCTTCAGCAGCGGGCTGTCGCCTTGGACAAGCGGTCCGACTCGACTGCCTTCCACGTCCATGACCATGACCGAGTTGCCGCAAAGGAAGACGATCGTGTTCTCGTCCGGGAGAAGCGCCGGTTCGTGGCAGGCCAGGTTCAGCATGCCGGCTCGAACACGGAACGAGACGCCGGCGGCACCGTCCTGCGTCGCGACGGTCAGGCCGTAAATGCTCTCGGCCACATAGGGCGAACCGCCGAAGTACATCCGGAACGGGCCGGAGTCTCGATGAATGGCCCACCATTCGAACTCCGGGCCGCCACAGAGGTAAACACCTGAGAGCTGCTGATCATCCTGCGGAACCGGCTGATCGATGCCGATCTCCGACAACGCTTCTACGAGGCTTGCCACGGCGTGGTATCGCCACGACTGGCCGTGGTCCTCCGGCAAACAGGCTTGGAGCGTTCGCACCTCGCCGCCGTCGGCCACGCACCAGTGCCGATCCGGGTCGACGAAAAGTATGCGCGGATCATCGTCGAGCAGCGCGTAGAACGAGCGTGGTGCGATCTGCGATTCGAATCGCCCGAGTCGCGCCTCCAGCTCCACACGCCGATCCGACCCGTTCGTCCGGATCGAGCAGAGCTGGCCGGCGTTCGGGTCGATGAAGTACACGCGCGGGCCGTCGGCCGGCGCCCAGCGCGTGTCCGGAAGGAAGGTCACGGTGCCGGTATTCGTGACATGATGCATCAGCAGGGCCACCATGGGGGTGTAGCTGACCACGTTCGCGATCAGTGTTCCCGCGATGACGCTCCGCATGCGGATCATCCAGCGGCGCCGTTTCCACAGGTACACGGCGCCCTCCACGATCACCGTAAGCGCGAAAAGCGCGGCGGCATATACGGCCACGTACCGCCAGTACGTGCTGAACCAGTGCCAGGGGTCCGCGTCCGCCCCCGGGCGGGGCAGAACGTCGCGCACCAGGAAGGGGCACCCCCCGACGCCCAGGGACAGCAGATTGGCCAGCAGGACCCACCGCCATAGCCCCTTCCGTTTCCACATCCACCGCAGCAGGGGCGTCTCGATCAGCACGGCCACAACCACGCTACTCACACAGAAGAACATCCCGGTCATCAGCAGTGCGCTGCCAATCGCGTTGGCCAGCATGGCGTTTCCTCCACAGCATGAAAGTCGCCCTGGGCTCAACCATACGGTTGAATTCGCATCAATCCGTCTCCCGGAACGCCGGCAACATCATCAGGACGCTGTCGCCGCGGGCCAGCGGGCCGATGCGGCGGGCCTGCGGGTCCAGCACCATGATCCAGCCGCCGCAGCGGAACAGGATCAGGTTGGCGTCCTCCACGATAACCGGGTCGCGGCAGGGCAGCACGTGCAGGCCGGCCTTGACGCCCCACCGCAGCGTTTCGCCCGACTGTTTGTCGCGGACCGTGATGCCCCACGCACTCCATCCCAGGAACCACGAGAAGCTCGTGTGCACCTCATAGCGCGCCGAATCGGCGTACATGCCGAGCCTGTCCTGCGTGCCCGTGAAGTACACCGCGGGCTCGGATTGCGGATCGTCACGGGCAGGAATTCCGACCTCCAGCAGGGCCTTCTGAAGCGAACCCCAGGTTGCGTAGCGCATCGGATACACATCCTCGGCGCTTGCCTGGAGCGTCTCGTGTACACCATTGCGCCACGCGTGCCAGTGCCCGTCCTCTCCCGCGAAAAGGGTGACATCCTCCGCGGGCAGCCACGCGTACGTCGAATACGACTCGAGATACCAGCCCCCGCGCTGAACGGAGCACGGCACCTCCGCACGCGGCGATTCTCCGTTCAAGCCGATTGAGCAAATGTGGGAACCGTGTGGTTCGACAAACCAGACGCGCCCGGCATCGGCGGGCACCCCCGTCGTGTCCGGCTCGAAGGCCAGAGAATCGGAATGCGGCGGCAGCCAGACGATCAAAGCACAGAGCGCGACGTAGCTGCCGACGTTTGCCGCGGTCGTCCCGGCCACAAGCCGCTGGGTCGTCAGGTTGCGTGTCTTCCACGTCAGGAGGATCAGAACCGCCAGTTCGATGAGGAACGTCAGCAAAAGCAGGGACCCGGCCCGGGCCGCCAACGTCCACCACCACGTGTGCGCTGCAATCCAGGGGTCGGCGTCATGGCCGGGCATGGGCCACGTGAGATCTCTAAGCGTGGGAATCAGTGCGAACACCGCGGAGGCAATATTCGCGGCCACGACCCACGCCACAAGCCGTACTGACCAGCGCCGCCAAGCGAGCGCCAGAATCGGAATCTCAACCGCGATGGCCAACACAAGGGCCAGGATGCCCAGGGAGAGACTTGCACCCAGCAAATAGCCACCCAGACCGTCCGCGAGCATGGCAAGACTCCTTCCGTTCGAGAGTCCGTACCGCGGAGCCGGAATGCCTGGGCCGTCCTGATTCATCATATCCTTGCGGGCAGACGCGGGCGTAACGTCCACACAAGAACGGACGACAGCATTGTTCTTTCGACAAACGCGGGCCGGCAGGGGGTTGTGGCTGGGAGCGGGATTGCTCGCGTCCGGCCATCCGGGGGTGACGGGGTTAGCGGATCTTGTGCATCACGCGAGCCGGCGTGCTGAGCACTTCGCGAACGCGGGCCAGCAGCTTGGCGCGGCTGAACGGCTTTTCGAGAAACTCGACGTCTGCATTGAGCACACCGTGATGCGCGATCACGCCGGACGTATAGCCTGACATGAACAGTGTTCTCATTCTCGGGCACCGAGCGATCAACGCATCGGCCAGCTTCCGGCCGTTCATGTCCGGCATGACTACGTCGCTAACGAGCAGGTCTATCGTACAACGCTGCCCTTCGGCAAGCTTCAGGGCCTGCGCCGCGCTCTCGGCGGCCAGAACGGTGTAGCCGGCGTCCCGCAGCACGAATTCGGCCAGTTGGCGCACCGGACGGTTGTCTTCGCAGAGGAGAATCGTCTCGGTACCCCCGGTCGGCGTTGTGGCGGGTCTGGTGTCCGTTGCCCTCCCCGTCTCTCGCGTTGCCGCCGGCCAATGGACGCGAAACGTGGTGCCATGCCCGGGCTCACTGTACACGCTGATGTGGCCGTTGGCCTGCTTCACAATGCCATACACCGTGGCCAGGCCCAGGCCCGTGCCCTGCCCGAGCGGCTTGGTGGTGAAGAAGGGTTCGAACACGCGATCGCGAACGTCCGCGGCCATCCCGGTACCCGTGTCACTGACCGCCAATCGCACGCACGGACCGCTGAGCCCCGACATCTCCGTGGAGTTCTCCGATTCATCCAAGCAGACGTGCTGCGTCGCAAACGTCAGAATCCCGCCGTCCGGCATGGCATCGCGGGCGTTGACGGCCAGGTTCACCACCACCTGCTCCAATTGGCCGGCATCCGCCAGAATGACGGCCGGCTCGCGCGAATGCTCGAAACGCAACTGGATGTTCTCCGCGATCAGCCGGCGCAGCATCTTCTCCAGGCCCCGCAGACATTCGTTCAGATCAACTGTCTCCGGACGCGTGATCTGACGACGACTGAACGTAAGGAGCTGGCGCGTCAACTCGGAAGCCCGCCGGGCGCCGCGGCCGATTTCCCGCACGTTCTCCCGAATGGCGTCGACGGACGGGCCGGACTCATCAAGCTCGTCGTTGACCAGCTCCACGTGCCCCAGGACCGCGGTCAGGATGTTGTTGAAATCGTGGGCGACGCCCCCGGCAAGCTGGCCGACGGCCTCCATCTTCTGGGCCTGCCGGAGTTGGGCCTCCAGCCGCTTGCGCTCGGTGAGGTCGGAGTACATGACCATGCCGCCGATCGGTTCGCCGTCGTCGTCGAAGATGGGGGTCGCATTGCACAGGATCGCGTGCTCGACCCCGTCGGCACGGCGAACCAGCATCTCCTCGTTGCGGGTCACCCTGCCCTTCGTCATGGCCGTGCAGAGCGGCGTGTCCGACGCGTGCCAGGGCGTACCGTCCGGATGGAACATCTGCCACGTCAGCTTCTCCGGATGCTTCATCTGGCCGTCGACGAGCCCCAGTCCCTCGTGCTGTTCCTGCGTCACTCCGATAATCCGCTGCGCTTCGCGGTTGATCGTCGTCAGCTTCCAATTGTCACGGCGCCCTTCGCATACCTGGATGCCGAACGGGGCCTGCTCAATCACCGCCTTGAGAAACGTGCTGACCCGCCTCAGCTCGTTCTCCGTCTGCTTGCGCAACGTGATGTCCGTGGCAATGCTGCAAACGGAGCATGGCCGGCGGCCCGGCTCACCCAGCGGGAAGCGGACCGAAACGTACGTGTGCGCCACGCCGTCGTGTGGCACCTGTTCCTCAAACTCCGTCGGAGTGCCCGCCTGCATTGCCTTGCGGTCGTTCTCCAGGATCCGGCGGGCAACGTCGGCGGGCAGCACGTCCAACACGCTGCGGCCGACGACACTTTCTCTCGTCACGTGGAAAAGTCGCTCGAACTGCCGATTCACCGCGATGTACCGGCCGTTCGCATCTTTCATGGCAAACACGCAGCTCGTATTGTCCAGAATGGCCTGCAGTTGCTCGCGGCTCTGCAGGAGTTCACGGTTGGCCTGTTCCAGGGCGGCCGTTCGTTCATGGACGCGCTCTTCCAATTCCAGGTTCTGCCGCGCAAGTTCAGCCTGCAGACGGGAGAGCCTCAGGTGTGCGCTGACGCGGGCCAGCACCTCCTGTGGCTGAAACGGCTTCGTAATGTAGTCGACGCCGCCGGCGGCGAAACCCTTGACCTTGTCCACCGGCTCATCCATCGCACTGACGAAGATCACCGGAATCCCCCGGCTGCGGGCGTTCGCCTTCAGACGACGGCACACTTCAAAGCCGTCCATGACGGGCATGAGAACGTCCAGCAGAATGAGCTCGGGGGGGCTTGCCTCGACGGCCCGAAGCGCCGTAGGCCCGTCGGCGGCCGGACGCGTGCGGTGTCCGCCTTCGGACAGAATCTCCGCGAGCACGCGCAGATTCGCCGTCAGATCGTCCACAACCAGGATGTCTCCCGCCGTACCACGGTCCTCATCGTTCATGCGATACCCCCTACGCGCTCCACGAGTGCGCATCCACCAGATCGAGGATCCGCGTGAATTCAAACTCGTCCACCAGGGCACGCAGCTCCCGGGCCAACTCCGCGTCTTCGCCGGCGATCTCTTCCACGGTGGCCAGCAGGGTCTCCGGCCGCAATTCGACCGCCGCCTGCCGCAGCGCCTCACGCTGCGCGGTCGTCAACGCACCCAATCGCCGGCCCAGAGCGGCCGTGTCCAGCCGCGGGACAAGCCGGGCCGTGGGGTCCGTCGCCTCTTTCTCGTATTCGTACCGTACGCCGAGGTGCTCGCGGACCGCATCCAGGATCTGATCCTCACGCACCGGCTTGCGCAAAAACCCGTCGCAGCCGGCGCCGAGCACGGCCGCCCGATCTTCCTCAAACACGCTTGCCGAAACGGCAACCACCGGCGTCTCCCCACCGCGGGGCATCGCCTTGATCCGACCGGTGGCCTCGAAGCCGTCCATGACGGGCATCCGCATGTCCATGAGCACCAGGTCGGGTACCCACTCCTCGAAGAGCCGAACGGCCTCCGCTCCGTCGCCGGCTTCCCGAACCTGGAACCCGATTCCGGAAAGCATGCGGGCCAGCAGCGACCGGTTCTCCTGGTGGTCGTCCACGACAAGAATGCGCCGTGGGGCCTCGCCGGACGCCAGCCCGATCACCCGCCGTGTCGGAACCGGTTTCGACGCATCCTGCGGCTGCCCCTCCTCGACGGCAATGTCCACGCGGAAGGTGCTGCCGTGGCCCAACTCACTGCACACCGTGATCGTCCCGCCCATGAGCCGGACATATTCGCGGCAGATGGCCAGGCCCAGCCCCGTGCCCTCCCGAACGCCGTGTGCCGCGGATGCCTGACCGAACGCCTGGAAGATGCGCTCGAGTTCTTCTTCCGCAATCCCCGTGCCCGTGTCCTCCACTTCCACCAACATCCGCAGTTCCTTCTCGCCTGTGGCCCGGACCGCCGTGCGTAGCACGATGCCGCCGCGCTCCGTGAACTTCACCGCGTTGCCGAGCAGGTTGATCAGCACCTGCCGGAGCTTGCCTTCATCGGTCACCACGTACCGCGGCACATCCGGCCGGCGTTCCACGCAGAGCTGCAAGCCGCGGTCCTGCGTGCGCAGCCCGAACATCGTTCCGACGTCATCCAACAAGGCGTGCAGGTCAAACACGCCCGGGCGAAGCGTCACTCGTCCCGCCTCAATTTTCGACATCTCGAGAACGTCGTTGATCAGAGACAGAAGGTGCTCCCCGCTTCGATTGATGGTCTCGAGATTGCGTCTCTGCCCGTCGGTCAGCGAGGAATCACGCCGCATGAACTCCGAAAAACCGAGAATGGCATTCATCGGCGTACGAATCTCGTGCGACATGTTCGCCAGAAAAACGCTCTTCGCCCGGTTGGCACCCTCCGCCGCTTCCTTGGCCACGCGCAGTTCGGCGACGGCGGTTTCCAGCTCGGCCGTTCGTTGCCGCACACGCTCTTCCAACTGCTCGTTCAACTGTCGTACCGTGTCCTCCGCGCAGCGGCGATCCTCGATTTCGCGATTCAGTTGCAGATTCTTGTAGGCGATTTGCGAAAGCTGGTTCGCGAACATGAACAGGGACTGGCAGATCTGCCGGAACTGCTCCGTCGGCATCTGCGTAACTTCGGCCAGCGCTTCTCGAAAGGCGCCCTCGTCCGCGCCGATCTCCCGCGCGTACGCCAGCATGCCCTCGTCATCCTGCGCCTCGTTGCGAACCTGGCCGATCAGCCAGTTGGCGATGTGCCGATCGCCTGCAAAGATGCTCGCGCCGCCGTCCCACAGCCCGCAACTGAGGCAGGGCTGCATGATCGGGCCGTCCGGATTCGGCCGGCCCAGCACCGCGTCCGAACGCATACAGTTGGCCAGGCCCTTCTCCGTCTTGCGGATCACGTCCTGGCACAATCGACTGAAGTTGCTGGGTCGGGTCAGCGGATGACCGTCCGGGGCGGTGATGATGGAAGCCACACCCGTGGCCGCCGAGAACGCGTCTTGAATCCTCTGAATCTCATCAACATCGAGAATGTCGCTGAAGGTGAAATCCGCGCGGCCCGACGGTGTGTCGGTTGACACGAGAGGCAGATCACGGCCTGTCTGTCCGGCCGGTTGTTGCTCCCCCGTCAGCGCTTCCGGCCGCGCAGAATCAGAGGCCGTCTCCATCCGAGATGAGTCCGCGCGAGTCATCGGGGTCCTTCCGTGAATCCCAACCGTGCGAACGTGGACGGCGACAGGTCAGACGTCCCTCAGGCATGCCGAGGGGAGCGGGTCAAACGCGATGTCCAGGTTCGCGCAGACGCCGCCAAGGGATTATGTCGGCTTACTCCTGTGTTGACAAGCAGAAAACGCAGACGACAACCATCAAACGGACGACACAGACGCTGCTTGTCCGAAGTGTCGTCGGTTCTCTGACGCCGGCGCGCCCCGTCCGCTTCCGATTCGCTCGGCCATGATTGCAGCAACCCTCTTGCACCAACCACGTATATACAAACCCGACTTCCCTCTGCATCGACCCAGGCTCACGAAGTCACGCGGACACATCGAAGGGATATCAGTACTGGCAAACGGACCGATGGCAAAGCTGCACCATGCCGCTTCAATGCACAAGCAATCGCAACGTTGACAAGCCACCCGCTCGCGTGCCACGCACGACGCCGGCACGCCGTGACCCATGGACCGATCACTCGGTCAATCGGGCTGATTCCTGCGCCGCGGAACCGGGCACACCGTCCGGCAGCCGGGCATCGCACCACTCCGGCCACCGTCCCGTCCTCGCCGCCGTTTCCGTTCGCCCGCGCTTCCACCCGCGCGCAGCCGTGCCGCTTCACACGCAGGAGTCAGGCAGGGAAAGGACCAAGGGGAGAGACACGGAGTTCGCCACAAGCCTACGCGCGAGGGGATTCCGGCTTGCCCGAATCCTGCGTGCTGCCAACGGCGGATTTTGCCTAGAACTTCCGGCGCTGGCGGGCGGGGGGAATGTTGAGTTGCTGGCGGTACTTGGCCACCGTGCGGCGGGAAATCTCGATGCCCTCGGCCTTGAGCGCCGCCGCGATCTGGTCGTCGTTCAGCGGATCGGCGCCGTCCTCCTTCTCCACGATCTCCGAGACGCGGACCTTCACGCTGTCCCAGCTTGTGGTCTGCCCGTCCTCTGTCTCGGTGCCGCCGGTGAAGAAGTATCGCATGGGGTAGATGCCGCGCGGCGTCTGCATGTACTTGTCCGCCACCGTCCGGCTGATGGTGGACGGGTCGCAGCTCAGCCGCTCGGCCAACTCACTCATCCGCAGCACCTTCAGGCCCTGCGGCCCGACCTCAAAGAAGTCACGCTGCCGCTCAACGATGGCCTCGCCCACTGCGAGCAACCGGCCGCGACGGTAGCGAATCGCGTCGATCAGGGCGTTGGCCGCCTCCACATGCTTGCGGACGAAGTCGCGAACGTCCTTGCCGTTCTCCTTCGCCTTGAGCATGTCCGCGTATTTCCGCGAGACGCGCAGCCGGGGGTTGTTCCCGTCGGCCAGCCGAACCTCCAACTCTCCGTTCCGCTCGGAGTAGTCCACCAGCACGTCCGGCTGGATGCGCGGGACTGCGCGCTCCATAACAAGATACCCCGGGTGCAGCACCAGGGTGGAGGTGATCGCCTTGACGGCCTCCTGGATCTCCCCCACCGAATAGCCCGTGGCCTTGGCGATGGCGGGATAGCGATTCTTCTCAATGTCGGCCAGGTGGTTCTGGATCAGCTCGCGTTCAATCCGGTTGTCGCCGGGCATCGCCTCGAGTTGCAGCAGAAGGCATTCCTGGTAGTCACGCGCGGCGATGCCGACCGGGTCCAACCGCTGCACCAGCGCCAGCGCCCGCTCCAGAACATCCGCAGCCAGGGGAGGCCGGACCGAGTCGGCCACCTCCTCCAGCCGGACCTTCAGGTATCCGTCCTCCTCGAGGTGATAGATGATCGCTTCGCCCGCCCGCCGCGTCTCCTCGTCCAGCTCGAGCACGCGCCATTGCGAAAGCAGGTATTCGTCCAACCCGGCCGGTCGGCTGGCCGTGTTGGCCATGGCCTCCATCTTGGGGTCGCGGTCGCCGTCCGTCGGGCCCCGGCGCGGCGTGTAGGGCGCGTCCACCGCGTCCAGATCGTACTCGCGGGAGAATCCGTCCAGCCGGTTGAAGCTCGCCGCCTCGGACGTGTCCACTGCGCCGCGATTGTCCGGTTCCTCGCGTCGCTTGGCGGGGGCCTCCTGCTCGAGTTCCTCCCGCTCCAGAGCGATGTTCTTCTCGAGTTCTTCGGCGACCCGGTTCTCCAGGGCCATGATGTTGAGCTGAAGGATGTCCATGGACTGGATCAGTTGCGGAGTGAGCCGCTGCTCCATCCGCATATACTGACCCATCACTTGAGAAAGTGACTGAGACACCCGACACTCCTGGCTTACCGGTCACGTCGAATCGCGCCGGGCCGCCCGCTCAGGGATCACCGCCCGGCGGAGTAATCGGCACGCGGCCCGTCCCCGCCGTATGCTATTATACCACATACCCGCAGGACGAGAACGCCCGCAGGCCCGCTTTCGGGTCCGCATGTGCGGCCGATGTCCCCCAAATGGCTACGAAGGATCAGACGGTTCGCGAAATGAGGTCCGACCGCGGATCGCAGACTCGAGCATGGCCGCCGTGGCATACTCCAGTTGCGAGCCGACAGCCAGCCCGCGCGCCGGTCGAGTGAGTTTCACGCCGGTGTCCGCCAGGACACTTTCAAGGTGCAAGGCTGTCCCGTCGCCCTCGAACGTTGGATTGGTGGCCAAAACCACTTCACGCACGTCGGACGACTTGACGCGCTGGACGAGGGCATCGATGGTCAGATCACCCGGCCCCACGCCCTCCAGCGCCGCGATGTGCCCCATTAGAACGTGATATACGCCGCGAATCAACCCCGTGGCCTCCAGGGCCGCCACGTCCCGGGGCTGCTCCACCACCCAGATTTCGCCTGCGTCACGCTGGGGATCCCGGCAGATGGAGCAGGGGTCGGTCTCCGTGAGATTGAAGCAGATGCGACAGTGACTTACGTTGCGTTTGACCGCCAGAATCGCGTCAGACAGCGCCGACGCCTCTTCCTTCGTCGCGCGCAGCACGTGGAAGGCCAGCCGTTCCGCGCTGCGTGGGCCGATGCCCGGCAGTTTCTGGAACTCCTGCTTGAGCCGCTCCAGAGATTCGATTCGGCTGGAACTCATCGTCCGCGCACCGCCGACGGCCGCCCTCAACCGGGGAGGCCATCAACCGCCCAGCATGTCCGTCAGACCCGGGATGTTCAGCCCGCCGGTGAGCTGCTGCATTTCCTGCTGCATCGCGCTCTGCGCCTTGGTGACCGCCGCACTGACGGCCGCTTTCACCAAGTCCTCCAGCAGCTCCACGTCGGCAGTCGCGGACGGCTCAATCTTCACCCGGATCACCGAGCCTTTGCCGTCCACGGTCACGGTCACGGCGCCGCCGCCGGCGTCCGCGATGTACCGGCGGGATTCCAGTTCCGCTCGCACCTGCGTGAGCTTCTCCTGGAATTCCTTCGCCTGCTTCAGCATGCCCATCATGTTGCCCAAGCCGCCCAGCATTTCGATCTCCCGTGCCTGCAAACCCGATTCGTTCCGGCCGACCTCGCCCGAGCCGGCCGTTGCCCGCCGCTCACTCCAGCACTGATTCCGAATTCTCCACGAGCCCCTCATCCATATCTTGCGAAGGCGCGACATCACCCCCCGCCGTCTCCACAATCGGCACGCAGACAGGGCGAACTCCAATCAGGGACCCGTTCGTCAGAGTCAGGGCTCGTCGAACGAGCGGGCTGGCCATGACCCGCTCCTTCTCCGCCGTGGGCACGCCCGCCCGGGGCGGCTGCGGCACGGCCGGCACCGGTTCGGGTCGACCCTGGGGCGCGGACGCGTGTGAGACCGCCGTCGGGGATTTCGGCACGCTCGTTCCCACGGTACCGGCATCGGCATTCAGCGACCGATCAGGGGCAGGTTCTTTTTTTTTTGATGCCTGCGGCTCGGCCTCAACGGCGCGGCCCTCCAGGCGATCCAGCAACGTCTGCACGTCGGAGAAGTCGCGGGCCTGGGCCAGGCGGACCACGGCGGCGTCAAGGAGGGCCCGGCCGGACCGGCTGCCCTTGACCGCCCGCCGCACCTCTTCGCAGAGACTGATCATGTATACATAGGTTGCCGCGCCAAACCCGCGCGACTGCTCGATGAGCTGCTCGCGAACCTGGGCCGGCACGTCCACCAGATCAGTCTGCGCGCCGCAGACGCGAAGCAGCATGAGTGTCCGCAGGTGTTCGATCAGCGTGTCGCAGACCCGCTCCGCCGTGTGGCCCGTCGCGAAACACCGGTCCACCCCGACCAGTGCCCCGGCCGCATCCCGGGCGGCGATGCATTGCACCGTCTGAAAGATCAGTTCGTCGTGCGGAGCGGGCAGCACCTCGTCCATGATCTCGGCCGACAACCGCGATCCGCCGAACGCCATAAGCTGATCCAGCAACGACAGCGCGTCCCGCATGGAGCCGGACGCCAGCCGAGCCACCCGCCGCACCACCGCCTCGTCCGCCTCGATCGACTCCGCCCGCAGGATCTCCCGCAGGCGGTCGCAGATGGCGTCCACGTGGATGCTGCGGAAATCAAACCGCTGGCACCGGCTCTGGATCGTGGCCGGCACGCGGTGCGCCTCCGTGGTGGCCAGGATGAACTTCACGTGGGCCGGCGGCTCTTCCAGCGTTTTGAGCAGGGCGTTGAACGCGCCCGTGCTGAGCATGTGGACTTCGTC
>JAFGJQ010000191.1 GCA_016929015.1 Phycisphaerae bacterium
CTACACGGACTACTACGGCACCACCTCATCCAGCCTGCACCGGATCAACGACCTGTCGCTCCGCGTCACCTCGCCCGGCGGCACCGTCTACTACGGGAACAATGGACTGCGCAGCGGGAACTGGTCAACGTCCGGCGGTTCGTCCAACACCATCGACGTGGTGGAGAACGTCTTCATCTCCTCGCCGGCGGCCGGGCAGTGGGTCATCGAGGTCATGGCGGACGAGATCAACCAGGACGGGCATCCGGAGACGCCGGGCGTGCTCGACGCCGACTACGCCCTCGTGATCACCGGAGGCACCGAAGACTGCAACAACAACGGCGTGGCGGATACCATCGACATCGCCCAGGGCACGAGCGCCGACTGCAATGAGAACACCATTCCCGATGAGTGCGACATCGACAGAGGCCGAAGCCAGGACTGCAACGAGAATGACGTGCCCGACGAATGCGACATCGCCGACGGCACCAGCACCGACTGCAACGGAAACGACGTTCCCGACGATTGCGACATCGACCAGGGACTCGCCTCAGACTGCGACGAGAACCTTGTTCCCGATGAGTGCCAGCCGGACTGCAACGGGAACGGCAACGCCGACGTGTGCGAGATTCTGGGCGGCTCCCTGACGGACGCGAACGGCAACAACGTGCCCGACGTGTGCGAGGTGGCGCCGAAGTTTGAGGCGGGATTCACCACCGCCAATCACGTCGTCAAGACGGTGAGCCTGAAGAACACGTACACAAACCCGGTCGTGGTCTGCATGGGCCAGTACTTCTTCAACGGCAAGCGCATGATCCCGCGGGTCAGCAACGTGACCGCCGACAGCTTCGACCTGCGACTGGTCGATCCGACGAACGCATCCCAGACCTACTCCATCCAGGAGGTCGTCGGCTACTGGGTCATGGAACAGGGCGTCACGGAACTCAGCGGCGTGAAGATGGAGGCCTGGAAATACACCTCCACCGTCACCGACGGAAACGGCAACTGGACCGGCGAGCCGCGCCGCTACTGGCGACAATACGACGACCCGGTCGTGCTGGGCCAGGTGATGAGCAGCAACGACGCCTGGTCCGTCTTCTGGACACAAGGGTCGGACACGGAGGACGTGCCGTCCCCCTATACCCTGCGCACGGGCAAGCACACCGGGGCCACCGGCCTGAACCGCCTGGATGAGACTGTGGGCGTCATCGTGTTCGAAAGAACAACCGGTGCGAGCCTGGCGGGCGTCCCGTTCGAGGCATGGGTCGGACCGGCCACCGTGCAGGGCCTGCTGCACGGCACCCCGGCGTATACGGCCTACACTCTCCAGACGCCGATGACCGCCCCTCAGTTCGTGGCCCTCGCCTCTCTCGCCGGCGTGCAGGCAAGCACGGGTGCCTGGGTGCAGCGACACGGCCAGGCCGGTTCCGGCGGATCGACGTACCTGCTGCTGTCCCTGGATGACGACCTTGACCGGACGCACACCACCGGCGAGCAGGCGGCGTACGCTTTGCTCCAGAGCAGCCTGGTCTGGCCGCGGGTGCCGGACTTCGACGCAGACGGTGACGTCGATCTGAAAGACTTCGCGGGCTTCCAGGACTGCTACGGCCAGCCGGCCACCGGCACGTGCCTGAAGGCGGAACTGACCGCAGACGGCGTCATCGACGAAGCGGACGTGCCGCTGTTCCTGAACCAGGTGGAGGGCCCGGGGCTGTAGCGGTTTTCAGCCATGCTCTGAAAGCTGACGACGCAATCGCAACCCGTGCGTCTGGGAACGACTCCCTTGCTCACGGCGCATCCTGCGATGCCGCCGTCACCAGCAGCGTGACGATCTTCTTCGGCAACACCGTCAGCGGCAAGCGGCGGCCGTCCGGGTTCAACTCCTGCTCCGGCTCCTCCGCCAACGACGCGGTGCGGACGGCCGCCGCAGGAAAGCCGAAGTGCAGGACGCCCTGGCGAGGCCGGGTGTCCGCGTTGAACAGCCGAACCAGAATATCGCTCGACCGTTCCGCCCTTTTGATGGCCGTCATCACCAGACCGTCGCCTTCCAGCCGAATGAGACTTCGTTCTTCCGGAAGTGGTCCGCCGGTCGCGGCCACCTGGACGACGCGCGGCGGGTTGGTGAATCGCTGCGCCCAGTTCAGGACATCCGCGGCAATCGCGTCCCCCGCGTGGGGAAGAATAGCGTAACAAAACTCCTTTGGGCCGGGACACTGCACGCCCGTGTCCGGCAGCACCTGCATTTTCTCTTCGGAAACCTGCAACCGAATGGGGAACGACCGGACCAGCGACAGGGCGATCGCGCGCCGATCGTCGTCGAACACCTCGTACTCGAAAAGCCCCTCGGTCAGTACGGCCAGGCCGGCCTGCCCGTCGCTCAGATCCACCACGCTGTGCATGGGCGCGGTGCCGCGGAACGGCTCGATCCAGCCCCGGTCATCCGGATGCGGGATGGGTCGCTCCACGAGGTCGAAATGCGTGTCCGCGCGGACCACGTCGGTTTTGAGGTGAGTCGGGAAGACGGCGCGGAGCCAATGATCCCGCACGCCGTTGTCGAACGCCACCCGGATGAACAGCCGCGGATCGCCCCGACGTAGCGTGTAATCGGTTTCGATCACGAACGGAACGCGGGTGTCACTTCGCTTCAGGCCGTCCGGGCAGTCGAGCGGCAGCGCCAACTCGCTACACACCCGGATCGTGGAGGAGACCGGCCCGTTTTCCGTCAACGTAATCCGGGCCTTGCCGCCGGCCGTTGTGAACGTCTCGTCATGCCGGGGCGGCTCGTGCCCCCAGGCATTGCCGGCCTCGCCCTGGTCGTGGTAGGCGTTCAGCCCGCGATACCACCGGCCGGTGACCTTGTGCAGCATGTCCACCGCCCCGTCCGGCCGGACTTCGACGCGCAGATGCTCGTTCTCAAGCGATTGGCCGTCCGCGTCGGCCAGATGGGATGGGGCAACCAGCGGCGATTCGGCAGGACGAATCGCGTAGGCCCGGTATCCCAATGCGGGCAGGTCGCAGAATGCCACCTTCAGCCGAAAACGGCGAACGTCGGCATACGTCGGGACATCCCACTTGCTGTCCACGAAGAGCGAATCGTCTGCGGCCTCGATCACCTGGGCCGGGCAGGCTTGGCCGTGTCCGTCCACGATCTGCACCGCGGCCGGTGCATCCGCCGCCGGGCACGCGACCTCCACCTCCAGCACTTCGTCTCGCGGCAACGCCAGCGGGTTGAACACGATCACCCGGATGTCGCCCGGTTTGCCGCCGCCCAGGTTTGCGGCCACGTGCGCCATGGCGTCCGTGGTGCAGGTGTCGGCCAGATCCAGGCACTGGCGGTACCGGTATTCCATGTCCAGGCAGACGGAGTCCGGCGCGCAGCCGGCGTTTGCATCATGCGTGTGATTGGCCAGTAAAAACCGCCACGCGCGGTCCAGGGCGACGGCCGGATACTCACCGCCGAGCACGCGCGACAGCACCGACAGCGGCTCCGCCTCGCCGACCAGGGCATTCTCGGCACGCGTGTTGAGCACTTTGAGGTAGGTTCGAGCCGAGATCGTGCACGGCAGCAGGTACGTCCAGAAGCCCTCCTTCAGGTTCATCCGGCGTTCGCCGGTCAGCCGAACCGCCTGGGCGGGATCCAGCGATTCCCGCACCCGTGCCATGAAATCCTCGAGGTTCGACACGCGGATGTCATATCGTCCTTGGAATGCCGCGGCGGCTCGTTCGACAATGTCTGCGTCTTGCGGATGAAGCACGGACACGTCGTGCCCGTCCATGGCCAGGAAAAGCCCCGTAGCGCTGTCCGGGCCCTCAAGTTCGAGCATCGCCTCCAGCGCCGGCACAAGCTTCTCGAAATCCGCAACCTCGGCGGGCCGAAGGAGTTGGAAATTGGGCGTCGCGCGGGAACGCCCGTCGGCCACCCGGAACGGCGCTTCGGCCGAGCCCGCCAGCGGATACCGCTTGTCCGTCGGCTCCACGCCGCGTGTGACCGGCCGGAACACCAAGTAGTACCAGTTGTACCGGGCGAGCCGGGCGAACCGGTGCCCATAGATCTCCGAACCGTCCGGCCCCTGCCAGATCCACTCGGACGGGCACTCGTGCGGGCTGATGCCGCGATAAATGAGCGTGCTGTCCACGCCGAAGCCCCGGAAGATCTGCGGCATCTGGCTGGGCTGGCCCCAGTTGTTGGGAGAGTACCCGGCGGTCATGCAGCGGTCGCCGAGCGACTCGGCCACCTGCCGTGCCCGCAAGAAGTTGCGGACCAGGGCCTCGCCGCCGACGTTCATCGAGTCGGGCAGGGTGTACCACGGCCCGATGAACAACCGCCGATCCCGCAGCATCCGCCGCACCTGCTCGCGCCGCTCAGGCCGGGCCTCCAGGTAGTCCTCCACCAGGATCACGTGGGCGTCCAGCGTGAATGAGGTTACGCGCGGGTCGGCCTCCATCAGGTCGAGCGTGGTGTCCATCATCTCGACCAGGCGGCGGCGAGTGATCTCGAACGTCTCGCGGAACTCGCGGTCCCAGTGCGTGTTGAAGATAACGTGGATTTCGCAAATGCTGTGCATGGTGGCGGTCCGCCCTACACGGCCAGTTCCACGGTGGCGATCTTCTTCGGGCCGATCCGGAACGAGACGGACGATTCACTGACCGTCACACCGGCGCCATCCAAGGGGTTTTCCTCCAGGGTCAGCAGCCGGGCCCCCTTCACTGCGCAGAACAGCGTCAACGTGGTGTCCTGGGCGCCGTCCGACGGGTTGAACAGACGAATGATCATCGCATCGCCCTGCTCCGCCTTCTTGATGCAGGAAAGCTCAATCGTGCCCGGCTTGACAGTCAGGAACGAACGAACGCGCGGTTCCTTGCCTGCGTGCTTGCCGGCCTGAACGATCAACAGCGGCACGTTGACCCGCTCGGCCTCCTCCACCACCCGGCCCTTCCAATCCGTCACGTGCGGCACGATCGCGTAGGAAATCTCGTGCCGGCCGAGTGCCTGGCTCAGTTCCTGGTCCGGCCGGTGCTCCCAGCGGTACGACACCGTACACATGTTCACCTCGAACGCACGCACCAGGCTCAGAGCGATGGCCCGGTCCGCGTCCTCCGTGGCCTGGTAGCCCCGCACGCCGGCATGCACGACGGCCAGCCCGTCCTTACCGTCCGCCACGTGCACGAACCGCAGCGTGGGGTGGCTGGGGGCGATCGTCTGGGAGAACGAGTGCTTCTCGTCGCGATGGATGCCGCGCGACACCACGTCAAAGGCCGTATCCGACGAGGAGACGCTCGCGTCACATCCCGTCGGGAACAGCACCTGAAGCAGATGGTGCTTCGCCCGGTTGTCGATCACCGTTCGGACGTCCACCGCCCGCCCCATCCGCGTGAGCGAGACGTACGAGGTGATGGGCAGCTCCACCGTCTCCGCGCTGCGCCGGGTGAACGAGTAGTCGTCGTTGGCCGTCATGTACGCGGGCACGCGCAGCACCTGCTCGACCTTCAGCGTCGCCCGCAGCGGGCTGTCGTGTACGACGCTCACCCGGAGTTGATCACCCGTGCTGAGCACAACCGAGTCTTCCGTCGGCGGCGCGCTGGTCCAGGCATGCCCGGCGTCGCCGCGGTCGCGAAAGCGGTTCAGCCCGGCGTACGATCGGCCGCTCAGCTTTTCCGTGACGGTCAGCGTGCCGTCGGCGGCGACCGCCACCTTCAGATGCTCATTCTCCATACCGGCCGGACCGGTGAGCAGCGATCGGCAGTATCCGCGACGCGGGGCCTTCCGCACGATCAGCGTGCGATAGCCCAGGGCCGGCACGTCCGCCGCAACCAGATCGACGTCCACGTGCGAGCAGAAGAAGGACGTGGGAGCGTCGTACAGGTCGCGGATGACGCGCTCCCCGTTGGGCCGCCATCGGGTGACGGCAAACTCCACCGGTTCGCCCGACTGGCCGTCCACAATCTCGAACCCCTCGTAGCCGAACGCGTGGGGCAGGTCGATCGTCGCCTGCACGATCTCCGACCTCGGCCACGGCGAAGGGTTGAACACGACGAGCGGAATCTCCGCGTCGTCCAGCCCGCCCAGGTCAATGCCCCGGATCAGGTCGCCCAGAGCGAACTGGGTCAGCGCCTCGCTGATGCGAATCACCTGGTCCAGCCGGTGCATCAGGTCCTCCTGCAGGGCGTCCACGCCGGCCCCGGCGATGGTGTCATGGGGATGGCACTTGCACAGTTCTTTCCAGGCCAGGTCCAGCAGTGTCTGCGGGTAGGGCTGCCCTTGCAGCCAGGCCAACGCGGCCAGGGGCTCCGCATAGCGCTGCAGGCGCACTTCCGCAACCGCGTTTTTGCGTTTCTGGGCCGGGCGGGAGAGAAGAATGTCTCCCAGCATGGTGGTATCCGGCGCCGGTGCGCCCGCGTCACGCCGCTCGCCGTGGACGGTGGGTAGCTCGACGTGCTCCCGCTCCACCTCCGCCCGGAAGGCCTTCACGAAGTCGGGCAGGTTGGAGTGGAAGATGCGCCAGTTCTCCGGGAGCACGGCCTGGGCCTGCTGCACAACCTTGTGGTCCAGCAGGGTGGGCATGGACGTGTCCATACCGTTCATGAACGAGATGACGGAGCCCGGGAAGACCTTCGTATTGTCCTCCAGGAGGGCCACGATCAGGTCCCGCACGCGCTCCACGGACGCGTCCGTCCGCGAGTCCGCCAGAACGGCGTGCTCGCGTGTCCGCTCTTCGTCGCACACGTGAATGGGCAACTGCCCGGAGGCGTAATCAAAATCCCGCTCCCGCACGCCGCCGCCCTTGAGCAGCGGCCGCATAACCCCGAAGTAGAAGTTGTATCGGTTCGCCCGCGAGCAGAACGCCTCCGTGCCGTCCGCCCCCGTCCAGCGGAAGCAGATGCCCGGCACCTCCCGCTCCGATACGCCGCGATAGAACCAGATCATGTCGATGCCGAACCCGGCGTAAATCTGCGGCAACTGCGACGGCTGGCCGAAGCCGAACGGCGTGTACCCCACCTTCATGACGTGGCCGAAATCGCGCGCGATGCGGTGGCCGATCAGCAGGTTGCGCACGATGGACTCGCCGAACACGCACGAGAAATCCGGGGCCGTGTACCAGGGGCCGATCCAGAGCCGTTTGCCCCGCACGTATTCACGCAGAACGGGCTCGGCCTCCGGCCGGACGGTGAGGTAATCCTCCAGGGGCAGCGTCTGGGAGTCGAGCAGGAACTGGTATTCCGGCACCTGCCGCATGATATTCAGAAGGTTGTCCAGAAACCGCACGGTCAGCATTCGCGTGAACTGGAAGTTTTCCGTCCATTCGCGGTCCAGGTGCGAATTGCAGATGACGTGCAGCTCGAAATCCCGCCGGAGCAGGTGCTCCGGGATGTTTGTGGTCGTATCGGGCATCGGTGGAACTCGGAATCAGAACCTGCGGTACCTTTTGCCTGCGCCTGACGTCGGCCGGCCAGCATATCGGCCGCGACGGCCGCTCACAAGCGAGACAAGTATGCGTGTGTGTCGATACCCGCCGGCACGACGGTCCCCCGCCTCAGTGGGCCAGGTACTTGATGATAACGAACCCGCCAACGAGCAGCACCATGAACACGACGCACAGCAGGTTGAAGTACCGGTCGATGAAGTTGCGCACGGGCGGCCCGAAGATGTAGAGCAGAAGCGCCACGATGAAAAAACGCATCCCCCGCCCCACGGCCGACACCAGGGCAAACCCCACCAGGTTCATGTGGGCCGCACCCGACGCAATCGTGAAAACCTTGTAGGGAATGGGCGTGAATGCGGCCGTGAACACAATCCAGAGACCGTACTGATCGTAGAGCTTCTGCACGTGCCCGTACTGCTCCTGGGCGTGATAGAAGCGGATGATCGGCAGGCCGACGGCGTCCATCAGGCCCCACCCGATGAAATACCCCACCACGCCCCCCAGCACGCTGCCGATGGTGCAAATGGCAGCCAGCCACCACCACCGACGCCGGGCACCCAACACCATCGCAATCAGTAGAACGTCCGGCGGAACGGGGAAGAAGCTCGACTCGGCAAAGGCCAGAATGAACAGGGCCACCGCCGCATGCGGCGTCTCCGACCAATGCAGCACCCAGTCGTACATGCGCCGGTGCAGCCCGCGTCGTGGCGGCTTCGCCTGCTGGGACTCCGCCGCAGCCGGTGTTCCTTTGCCCGTCGGATCGTTCAAAAACGAGTCTCCTTCCCGCGAAACGCCCGGCCCTAGCCACCCACCAGGCCCGCCACCCAGGCAACGAGCATGTACACCACGGCCGCCATCGCCGCCGCGCAGGGCAGCGTCAGGACCCAAGCCGTCATGATCTCCATGCCCACGCTCCAGCGCACCGTGCCCAGGCGGCGTGTCATTCCTACACCGAAGATCGCCCCGGTGATGGTGTGCGTCGTGCTGACCGGAATGCCCAGGACCGACATGGCCAGGATGGTCGCCCCGCCACCGGTCTCCGCGGCAAACCCGTCAAAGGGCGTAAGCCGCGTCACCCGATGCCCCAGGGTTCGGATGACTCTCCAGCCGCCCAGATACGTCCCCAGCGCGATGGCTGCGTTGCATGAGACGATGATCCACCACGCGAGTTGATCCGTGGTGCCCGCCCGCGTGGCATAGCGTTCCAGCGCGGGCACGCTCAGCAACAAGGCCCAGATGATGCCCATCGTCTTCTGGGCGTCGTTCAACCCGTGACTGAGACTGTAAACGGCGGCCGACGACAACTGCAGCCCGCGAAACACGCCGTCAACCTGACGTGGCGAGCGATTCCTGCAGATCCACATCGTGACGACCATGATGGCCGTCGCGCAGACGAGGCCGATCACCGGTGACAGCACAATGAACACCGCCACCCAGCCGAGGGTGCTCCAGGTCAGGGCGCCGACGCCTCCCTTCACCAGGGCCGACCCGGCCAGCGCCCCGATCAGGGCGTGCGACACGCTGATCGGCAGCCCTTTGAATGTGCAGAACGAAGTCCACGCGATGGCGGCCACAAGCGTGGCGGCGATCAGGTTCGGATCAACGACCTGGGGATCCAACAGCCCTTTGCCGATGGTTTTCGCGACGTGCGTGCCGAATACGAAGGCGGCGGTGAAATTGAAGAACGCCGCCCACAGCACGGCCAGGCGCGGGGAGAGCACGCGTGTGGCCACCACCGTGGCGATCGAGTTCGCGGCATCGTTCATGCCGTTCGTCAGATCGAAGAGTAGAGCAGCGATGACCAGAATCACCACGTATGTCGTCATGCCACTTCCATCACGCGCTCTTGAGCAGCAGCCGTTCCAGCACGTCCGCGATGTCCTCGCACCGGTCGATGGCCCGTTCCGTCAGGTCGTAGATTTCCTTCCATTTCATGACCTCGATCGGGTCGCCGGCCCCCGCGTACAGCTCCGCCACCGCCGCGTGATGGATGTCGTCACCCTGGTTTTCCAGGTCGTGCAGTTCCATGAGGTGGCTGCGAATTCGGTCCGGCCTGCGCACCGTGCGCAACCCCGGCATGGCCTGCTGCACGCACCGCGTCGCCCGCCGCAGAATATCCGCCTGCTGGAGCAGCCAGTCCCTCGGCGTCGCAATCTCGTACAGAATCAACCGCTTCGACGCCGCGTCGATGCCGTCGATCACGTCGTCCATCCGCCGCATCAGCGAATGGATGTCCTCGCGTTCAAACGGCGTGATGAACGTCCGGTCCAGGCGCTCGTACGTCCGATGCGCCACTGCATCGGCGTCGTGCTCAAACTGACGGATGACCAGCAGGTGCTGTTCGCGGTGCCCGTAATCGCCCAGCAGATCCACGAACGCCTGGGCCCCGCGCGACAGCAACTCGGCAATCTCCTCGAAAAGATCAAAGAACTTCTGGTCTCGTGGTACGATGCTGAACACGCTTGGCCTCCCAGCCCGCCCTCAGAAACCCCGCTCCGACACCGCCGTGGGCGACCGACCGCAAAAAGCCCGGGCCGGGGCGCCCTTCCCCAATCCCCAGGATGACGGGAGTGTACTCGCCAACGCTGAACTCGACTACGCCTTGCAGACGATCCCGCGTTCCCACCGCCGCTTGGGCCGGCGTCAATTGTCCGCCCGCTCCCCGACTCTCCCATCGACCACCGCATCGCCCCCTGGTCGCAGCCGATTCACCTGGTCCCGCATTCGCCGCACGTACCGACGCGCCCACACGAACTCCGTCGCCAGAATGCCAAGCCCGATCGGAATCACCACAACCGCCGGGCCGGGCAGCACAAGCATCGCCACCCCCAGGGCCAGCACCGTGGAGCCCACCACGGCCACGACAACCCGCCTCGCGGACTTCCAGATCAAACCCACACGCGTCCTCCGCCAGACTTCGCCGCCCCCGGCCTGCCCGAGACCGGTGCCTGCCGGACACCCCGCAGGCCCCGGAATCTTGGCCGAAACTGCGCGGCCGGCAAAGGTCCGCTCCGAGAAGATCACGCACTACCAGCCGAGGAAATTCAGTGACGCTGCAAATCCTGGCTGCGACCCGTCTTGCCAGCCTTATCGGGCCTGCAAGTTTGCCCCAGATTCAAGAGGTTTGCTTGAAACGCACCGGCTCGCACTGGTATAGTAGTCAGTGAGGTTTTGGGGTGGGAGATTAGAGAGAGCAGGCACTGCGTTGCCCTTTGGGCGGTCGGTGCGTGCTCTTTGTTGTTTTCGGTCATTTTCGGCCGGTTGATGTGGCGAGCTGTTCTCTCAAGCGAGACGCGTTGGCCGGATGTCGTGTGGGTCGTGTTTGAAACGTGTCTGATGGGCATCCACCGGTTCAGTTTGGCCGGGGTGCCGGAGGCTCTCTTTTCTGGAGGAGGATAGTCTATGAAGAAACTCAGTGCGATTGTAATGGTTCTGGCGTTCGCGAGCGTCGCCTTCGCGGACGCGCCGATTTACAGCGGTGCGGCAGTGACGTTTGAGCCACTGGACGCGGTGAGCGGGTTGCGGGCGGGCGTGATCTACTCGAACATGACGGGCGCCGCCTACTCCGTCTCAGCGGAAGCCACGGGCGGCGTGGTCAGCGCCGATGACTACGACTCGATCAGCACCGCGGGGGCAACCACCCAGATCGAGCAGTTCAGGTTCGTGGGCGGGGCGGACGTCGCGGGCGGAGTGATTTTCTTCACGTTCTTCGACTCCGCGAGCAACTTGCTGGACAGCTTTGGCTTCCTGACGAACCAGGCTGGCTACGGCACTTATACCATCACCCTGAACACGCCGGTGACGGTGGCGGACGCGGGAACCGTGCAGATGTGGGGCAACAACGGGTATTTCCCCTCGTACCCCATCACCGTGGGAACGTGGTTCCTCACTCCGGATGCCCCGACGGTGGGCACCACGACGGATTGGCCGGGCTATGCCGGTGGGGATCCGCCTGTGCCGCTGAACCACAACTTCGAGATGACGGAGGTCCCGGAGCCGGCGACGCTGGCGTTGCTGGGTCTGGGCGCGCTGGCCCTGATCCGTCGTCGCTAGTCGATCGGCTGGTGTCGATCCGACCTTCGGATCGGCCCTGAAGAGCCAACACGAATGGAAGCGCCCTGCCGGTCCCCGGCAGGGCGCTTTGTGTTGGTGCCCCTGCCACGCTTGCGTTTCCGCCCTGCCCGTCGATACTGGTCCCACGAATGAACCAGCGCACCCCTCCAAACCCGAAAGACCCGCCGGACTCGGTGGTAGATGCGTTCTCCTGTTGGGGGGAGCGCTGCCGATTCCACGTTCTCCTTGTCGCAGTCATCGCCTCTCTGTTCGTAGCCGGATGCTCCCGCTCCGCCGACAAGGCCGATGCGAACAGCACTCCCGCGCCCATCGGCGGTGCCGGGCTGAACGTGCTACTGATCAGCGTCGACACGACCCGGGCGGACCACCTGGGCTGTTACGGGCACCCGGCACGCCACACGCCGAACATCGATCGCGTGGCGAAGGAGGGAACGCGTTTTGCCCAGTGCGTGGCGTCCACGCCGGTGACGCTGCCGTCTCACACCACGATGCTGACGGGGTCATATCCGTTCGTGCACGGCGTTCGAGACAACGGGACGTTCCGCCTGGAACCGGCGAACGTCACGCTCGCGGAGATATTCCACGCCGCCGGCTACGTCACACACGCGGAGGTGGCCAGCACCGTGTTGGACGCCAAATACGGCCTGGACCAAGGGTTCGACGCGTACGGCGAGGTTCAGCCGCAGGCCCTGCCGGTGCTGAATGAAGAGACCGACGCAAAGCTGCCGCTGATCGAGTACATGGAACGCAAGGCCGACGAAATCACGCGCGGCGGCATCTCCTTCCTGGAGCAGAACAAGGACCGCCCGTTTTTCCTGTTCCTTCACTATTACGATCCACACCGTGCGTACACCGCGCCCGAGCGATTCCTTCGCCGCTACGCAAACGGATACCTGGCGGAGATCGCGTTTTTCGACGAACAGTTCGGCCTGTTGATGGAGAGCCTGCGGAAGAACGGGCTCGCCGAGCGGACGCTCGTGGTCCTCACCTCCGATCACGGGGAGGGTCTGGGGCAGCACGGAGAGGCCACGCATACGTTCTTCGTCTATGACACCACGCAGATGGTACCGCTGATTCTGTGGTGTCCGGGACACGTGCCGGCCGGTCGCGTGGTTCCGTCGCAGGTCCGGCTGATCGACATTGCCCCGACGCTGGCCTCGTTCGTCCGCCTGGAACCCACACCGCAGATGCAGGGTCGGGACCTTCTGCCCCTGGTTTCCGATCCGAAGAAAGAAGTCCAGTTGGCGTGTTACGGAGATACGCTCTGTCCCGCTTTGTCCTTCGGCTACGCCCCGCTTCGTTTCCTCCGCGTAGGAGGCTGGAAGTACATTCACGCGCCCCGGCCCGAGCTGTACCACGTGGCGGCCGACCCGCACGAACTGTCCGATCTGGCCTCGAAAGAGCCGGCGCGCGTGCAGGCCATGCGGGAGGAACTCCGCTCCATCATCGAGCATTCTCCGCCGCCACCGGCCGGTCGCGTCTCCCAGATGGCGGCCGACCCCGCAGAGATGGAGAAGCTGCGTGCCCTCGGGTATGTCGGGGCCGGCGCCTCGGAAGGCCGCGAAAAGGAGTTGGCCGAAGGGAGCGAGCTGGACCATTTTGAGCCGGAGGGCGCCAACCCGCGCGACCATATGGAGTCCATCGAGCTTCTTTGCGACGGCATCGGGGCCTTGTATGGGGGCAATTTCGAGGAGGCGGAACGCGTTTTTCGGAGACTGCTGGCACTGGAGCCGGCGAACGCTCGTGTACTGCGGGACCTGGGTGACGCCCTGGTGGGGCAGGAGAAGCTGGACGACGCGCTGGAGGCGTACCGAGCTTCTCTGGAGCGGTCTCCGGACGACGATCAGACGATGTCGCGAGTCGCCCGCATTCAGGCGGTCCGCGGCGAGTTCGAGGAAGCCGAGTCGTATTATCGGCGCGTGATCGCGTCCACCCCAGACCAGTACAAACCCCACCTCGGTCTGGCTGAGGTCCTCAGCGAGGAAAAACGCTTCGACGAAGCATTCGTCGAGTACGAAGCGGCCGCCGCACTGGCACCTGAAATCGCGGACGTGTTCCTCAAGTGGGGCATGGCGTGTCACCTTGCCGGTCGGACGGAAGAAGCGGTTGAGAAACTGCAGAAGGCATGCGGGCTGGACGAATCGGAGACACGCTGCCCGATTTACCTGGCCCAGGTTCTGCGGGAGGCAGGCCGTCTGCCGGACGCGATCCGCACAATGTCGGCAGTCGCAACGGGGCATCCGGACGACCCGCTTGTTCACCGGCGTCTGGGTGAATGGCTAACCGAGAGCGGTGAACACGCCCGGGCGACCGTTCATTACCAGCGGGCGGCGGAGCTTCAGTCGGACATCCCGCAGGCGTGGTTCAACTACGGGCTGAACCTGGTGCAGGTCGGCCGGGCGGCGGAGGCTGTTGAGGCGTTTCGCAAGGCCGTCGGGCTGGACCCGGATTATCTGCGGGCGTGGATGGAACTGGCCACGTTGCTGACCCGCACCGGCCAAGATGCAGAAGCGCTGGATGCCTGGCAAAACGTACTCCGGATCGCCCCCGAGACCGGCTCCGCCTACCTGGCATGTGCTCAGCTGATGGCCCGCCTTGGACGCCCCGAGAAGGACGTAATCGGACTGCTTCGCCGCGGAAACGAGCAGGTCCCGGACGACATGCCCATCAACAACATGCTGAGCTGGGTGCTTGCCACCACCCCGGATGACAGCCTTTGGGACGGTGCCGAGGCCGTGCGCACGGCCGAACGCGCCCTCCAGCTCGCCGGAGATGATCCTCACGTGCTGGACACGCTGGCTGCGGCGTACGCGGCGGCCGGGCGGTTTGAGGATGCGGTGGCTGCCGTAGATCGAGCCCTAAACCTAGCCCAGGCGCAGAACCTGACCCCCCTGACAAGCGTCTTGCGGGACCGCCGGGCCCTGTACGCCGCAGGCCGACCCTACAGAAGGCCGCAACCTGCAGATCCCGTCAGGGACCCGTAGCACCTCCATCGCCCCGCGGACGGCAATCGGCGTACACCCCCTGCTCGCAGGCCACGGTGAAGGCCTCTGCGGACGATTTGAGTTGTTCCCAGCCGCGGCGGATGCGGTCCGCTTCAGACGGTTCGATGCTGCCGTCGTCCTCGACCGACCGCGTCACCGTCAGCAGGAGTTCGCTGAACTCATGCACCAGCTTCTGCGTGTTGACCAAAAGGTGCGTCTGCAGATCCTCGTTCGTGATGCGGGGGTTGGACACGAAGAAGCCGCCGGCCTCATGGCAGAGCCAGTTCACCACTTCCACGCTGCCCGTCAGCCGAACCACGTCGGCCAGGCGATCCAGGGGATTGCGGGCCCCGCTCGCCTCCGCGTCGCCCCGGCTGGGCTCCTGGCACCATTTGTAGACGAGGGCGGGCGACAGCCTTAACTCGGCCGCCAGCGCCTTGGCCCCGATCTCCTCCACCGCCTCGCGTAACACCTCGTATGACTGCATGGCTGATCGCTCCTGGACATGCCCCGGGCGGGCCGTTCGACTGCACGACAGAGCATACGCGATTCGCCGCGTAGGGGGTATTATACCTTTTGCGAAAATGGAGAATGGGCAGCCCGCCCGGGAGACGCCCTTTGGTGCAGACCAAGCGAGAAATCGAAGCCCTGCTGACCGCGGCCGGCATTCACCCCAAACGCCGGTTCGGCCAGCATTTTCTAATTGACGGGAACCTGATGCGGCGACTGGTGGAAGTCGCGGACATCCACCCGGCGGACCTGGTGCTGGAGGTGGGCGCGGGCACGGGCGGCCTCACAGACCTGCTGGTCGAGCGGGCCGGGGCCGTCGTGGCCGTCGAGATCGACCACCACCTGTTTGCCCTGCTGTCCGAACGATTTGCGCAGTCGGCGTCGCTGACCCTGGTGCGTGGGGACGCGCTGGATTCAAAACACCGGATCGCGACGGCCGTGCGAGAGGCGATCCGGTCCGGCCGGCAGCAGGCGTCGGGAGAGCTTCTGCTGGTGGCGAACCTTCCGTACGACATCGCGACGCCGTTGCTGGTGAACCTGATCCTGTCGGACCTGAACGTGAAGCGGCTCTGCTTCACCGTGCAGCGTGAGGTGGGCGAGCGGATGGAGGGCCGACCGGGCACGAAGGCCTACGGACCGCTCAGCATCCTTTTGCAGACGCTATGCCGGATCGAACGAATCGCCCGCGTGCCGGCGGAGGCATTCTGGCCCCGGCCGGCGGTGGAGTCGAGCCTGTATCGCCTGGATGTGATCGAGGATCCACCCGTGACCGGCGAGTCGCTGGCCTCGTTTGCGTCGCTGGTCCAGGCCGGTTTCCGGCACCGGCGCAAGACGCTGCGATTCAACCTCGATCATGCCTTCGGGCAGGCGGTGTGCGACCAGGCGGGCCGCGTGTTGGACCTGTCCGTGCGGGCAGAGATGGTCGCCCCGGCGCAGTGGGTTGAACTCGCGTGTGTGACCCGTGCTACGGATTCGGCTGCTGCTTCGCCAGATGCTCCGTCAGGGCCTTCCGAATGACCTCGTCGGCGTCCTTGAGGACCTGCTTGCGCAGTTCGTTCACCTCGGGTGACAGGTCCGACTCCCGCACCACAAGCTCGATCTGGAACGTGCCGGTCGGGTCGGGCACGCAGATTTTGCCGACGAAGGGGTCCGTGGATCGGGTGGAACGCCCTTCCCCCATGAAGCCGCTGGGCAGCTCGAACACGACGCCTTCGGCGTCCACGCGATACGTCAGTCCCGTCAGGCCCGCAATCTCCTCCAGGGCCTCCACGGCGCTGACGTTGTCGGCCAGCAGAGAGAAGTTCTTCCTCGTCTGAACGGGCAGGGCGTCGGACACGCCGTCGCCCAGCCGAATGAGAATGCCCGCCTGCCGCCCGACGTTCCGCAGGACCTCGGTCAGGGAGCGGTTCGTCATGCGTACGCTGATCATCGTGTCAAGCTGGCGCTTCATCTGCTCCTTCAGCGACACGACGACGATCCCGTTGTCCCACACGTACCACGACCAGCCCAACGCCTCGCACGCCGCCTCCAGGACGTCCTCGCCCGAGCCGGCCCCCACCTTGCGAATTTCGCCCACCAGGAGGTCCCAGGGCTCCGCCTCCGTCACGTGAAACTGCACGCGCTTGCGCAGGACCGCCAGGGGCTCTTCCTGGTCGACGAATTCCGTCGTATTCAACCACTGCAGGGTCTCCAGCTCCGGCCAGGACGCTCTCCGTCCCAGCCGCTGCAGACCGGGAGTGGGCACCACTTCCAGCCCGGTCGGCGTGACCACGTACACCATGCCCAGGCGAGCGAGAATCTGCCTGAGCCCCTCACGCAACGTCACGTTCTCCAGCGTGGCCGTCACCTGCGTGGCCCGACCGTAGGGCAGCAGACCATATGCCTCGTCCGGCATTCGGATGGAGACGCCCGTCTTGTCCGAGACCTGCGCAAAGGCATCGGCCAGTGGAGCGTTTTCCACCGTCAGTTCGATAGGCTCGTCCAGCACCTGCTCAATGAGCGGCTGAAGATCGGTCTGGGCGGGCATTCCGGCCGCCATTGCACTGAGCCACAGCAATCCACTCACCATGTACATGTCAGGCTTCCTCAACACGCTGCCTCGAATCATAGACGCTCTCGTCACAAGACACGTCAGAACAGAGACCACTCCGCCGAGACAACAGACTCATCCACGGAGACCACGGCTCCGGACGTCACCATCAATCGCGGCCGCTCTGCCTCCCGCGCATCCTCTGCCGGGACGGCCCCACGCGAAAACGACACGATCACAACCGCTTCCGGTCGGGCCTCGGACGGCGCCGGCGGCTCGACGACCACATGGGTTTCCATCCGTTCTTTTTCCACGACCACGACTCCCATGTGCGATTCGGCCGGCGGGCCCGAGCGCGTCACCAGCCATCCCGTCACGAGCAGCCCGACGGCCGCCGCCGCCGCCAGCGGCGCCATCCACCGATGCAGGCGAATCACGCGCCGGCCGGCATCGGCGTTCTCACGCCGAAGACGAGCGCCGGCCACAAACGCCTCCGCGTCCACCACCGGGACCCGCTCGCCCCACGTGCGGACCCAATCGTCCACGCGACGCAGCTCGGACAGCATCGACGCCAACTCGGCGTCACTCGCCAACTCACGCTCCAGGTCCGCCCGAGTGAGCTCGTCCAACTGACCGTCCAGGTACTGGCTCAGCAGGTATTCGCGGGATTCACGATTGTCAGGAGGAGTCGACATCATCCACTTCATCTCTGCCGCCGCACACGGCCATCGTTTCCACAAACCGGCCTACAGGTACTCGGCAAGCATCTCACGCAGCTTCTTGCGGGCCTGGAACACATTCCACTTCACCAACTCCACACTGCAGTCCAACAGGTCCGCCACTTCCTTCTGCGGCAGCCCTTCGATGCTGAACAACACCAGGGCCAACCGCTGTTTGTCCGGCAATGCCTCCAGGGCCCGCCGCACCGCCTCCTGGGTTTCCTCGGACCCCGACGTGTCGTGGGGCGCCAGCCGCTGCAACACGGCCGCTCCGTCGGCACTGCGCAGCTCCCCGACCTTGTCCCCCACCTCGTCCAGGGAGAGCGCCGACCCCACTCCCCCGCTTCGCCGGGACCGCAACGCGTTCAGGGCCAGGTTCCCGACAATCCGCATCAACCACGGGCCGAATCGACCGGAATCCTTGAGGCTGCCCAAGCTTCGGTAGGCCCGCAAAAACGCGTCCTGGGCGACGTCCGACGCGTCCTGGAGGGAGCCCAGACGCCGGTAGGCAACGGCCATGGCCTGCCGATGGTAGCGCCGCACCAAGTCGTCGAACGCGGTCGAGTCACCGGCCAGTGTTCGAGCGATCAGGATCGCGTCCTCTTCTGCTGGGCTGGCCGGGGCTCCCACCGGTAACTGCGTCTCCATAACCTTTGACACTTCAAGACGGTTACAGGTTAGCGATGCACAAGGGCGACAGACGGCGGTCGCAAGGTAGCGCCGCTATCAGGTCGTGTCAAACGACCGCATCCGCGAGCCCGGTGTCGGATTACCGTCCGAGCGGACGGCATGTTCCGATAATGAGGCGCAAGAACCCTGTGCTGCGGTTGCCGGACCCTGCGTGGTTTCTATGATGGTGCGACCCATGTTCACGGCAACGACAATCGCAGAGGTTCGGGAGGGCTTGGAGCCGGTTCGGCGAGCGGATCGGTGCATCGGGTTCGTCCCGACGATGGGGGCCCTGCACGAGGGTCACGTTTCGCTGATTCGGGCCGCCCGGCGCGACTGCGCCCACGTGGTGGTGAGCATTTTCGTGAACCCGACGCAGTTTGGGCCGGGAGAAGATCTTGCGAAGTATCCGCGTCCGCTGGAAGAGGATCTGCGGGCATGCCGGGAAGCGGGCACGGACCTTGTCTTTGCGCCGACCGCGTCCGAGATGTACCGTTCGAATGCCGTCACCACGGTCCGCGTGGGGAAGCTGAGCGAACCTCTTTGCGGCGCGTTCCGGCCAGGGCATTTCGAGGGCGTCGCGACGGTGGTGGCCAAGCTGTTCAACATTGTGATGCCGGGCCGGGCGTACTTCGGCGAGAAGGACTATCAGCAACTCGTCGTGATCCGGCAAATGGTCCGGGACCTGGACCTGCCGATTGGGATTGTCGGCTGCCCCACGGTGCGGGAGACGGGCGGCCTGGCGATGTCGAGTCGAAACCGCTATCTCAGCGTCGAACAGCGTCACCAGGCCCTGAGCCTGAACCAGGCCCTGACCGAAGCGCGGCAGGCCGTGACGGCGGGGACACGCGACGTGTCGATGCTGTGCGACATGATTCGCCGTCGCATCCTGGCCGCCGGAGAGGCCCGGATGGACTACGTGAGCATTGTGGACGCGGCATCGTTGGAGGCCCTGCAAACGGTGGACCGGCCGGCCCGGATGTGCGTGGCCGTCCGCATCGGTGACTGTCGGCTCATCGACAACATGCCGGTGGACGTTCCCGGAGCACACGGGTAGGATATGCACGGCCCTGCGTAGCCGGCGCGGGCGGGGCCGATCTTGGATTGTCCCAGCAAAGGAAGTTACAAGGCGAATGTATCCCGAACTATTCCGTCTGCCCTTCGTGGGGTACCCGATCAAGAGTTACGGCTTCATGCTGATGGTGGGGTTCCTCACCGCGATCTGGTTCGCCATGCGCCGTGCGGAGCGAGTCAAGGGCGATCCGGACCTCATTCTGAACCTGGGTTTCATCGCGTTGTTCTGTGGCGTGGTGGGTGCTCGGCTGTTCTACGTCGCCCATTACTGGAAGACGCAGTTCGCTCCGCAGTCCAACCCACTGATGGCCGCGATCAACCTGACCTCGGGCGGGCTGGAGTATTACGGCGGCCTGCTCTTCGCCATTGCCGGTGCGTCGCTCTACCTGGTGATCAAGCGTGTGTCGTGGCGGATGTACATGGACATTGTGGCGCCATCGGTGATGTGGGGCCTGGCCTTCGGCAGAATGGGCTGCTTCCTGAACGGCTGCTGCTGGGGCGGCCTGTGCGTGGATGCGCACAACGAGGCGGCCCTGCCCTGGGCGGTCCAGTTTCCCTTCAGCAGTCCGGCGTATCTGCGTCAGTGGGAGGAACGACGCGTCACCGCCCCGGCGGAACTGCTCTATACACCGCAGATTCTACCCGGGCAGAGTGCACCGCTGGCGCGTGAGCTGCTGAGCCTCACACCGGAGGAAAGATTCGGTCCCATCCGCCAACTGGAAGAGCTGCAGAAGCAGTTCGAAGACGCCAAGGCGGCGTCGGCGACGCCGGCGAAGCTGGAGAGGCTGAAGCGGCAAATCGATGCCGCGGACAAAAGGGTCAAGGCACTGAACGCACAGCATGACGCGCTGGATCGTGCCCTGCAATTCCCGTCGCGAACCGACCCGTCGCGTGCCATGACGTACTCGGAACTCCAGGACCTGGCGGCCGCGCACAAGACGCTCCCCGTCCATCCGGCGCAGATCTACGGCATCCTCAATGCACTGATCCTCTCGTTTGTGCTCAGCCTGGTCTTCTACCGAAGGCGCCGGCACGGCGTTGTGATGGGGCTGATGCTTGTGCTGTACCCGATTACGCGCATCATTCTGGAGGTGATCCGCACGGACAACCCGCACGACAGCTTCGGTGTCACCATCTCGCAGGCGGTGAGCATCGGCACCATCGCGGTCGGCATCGCCTTCCTTGTGATCCTCTATCGCTATCTGCCGCTGCGCTCACCGCGAGCCGTGCCGTTTGTGCCACCGTCCGGTCCGGCAGCGACGGACGGACGCGACACCCGCTGATCCCCGACGGAACGGCGGTCAGCGTCGTCCCTCGCGGTTCAGGCCCCACAAATGCGCGGCACTGGTGCTGATCGCGCGGAAGCCCTCCGCCAGCAGTTGCCTGGCCAGGTCCGGCGTGCGGATCAGGCCGCCGGCAATCAGCGGCATGGGCTGAGAGCGGAACCGCTGAATCTCGTGCAGGGCGGCCACGGCGGGCACCAGTTCGATCGCATCGGGCTGCGACTGCTCAATCACGTGCAGGCCGCGTTCAACGGACCGCCCATCCTGCAGGAACACCAGCAGAATGGAGGCCAGGCCGAAGCGCCGGGCCGCCGCCACCAGATGGGATCGGACGGTGATGATCCCATCCACCATCTGCAGCCCGGCCAGGTATTCCAGGCCCGCCACATCACTGCTGAGGCCCGCCAGGAGGTCCAGGTGCAGAATCACGGGCGTGTGGGCGGTCGGGCCTTCCCTCAAACGCGTCACGCACGTAGAGAGCTCTGCCAACTGAATGCCCTGAAGGAAGATCAGGCTCGCGTCGGCCAGAACGGCCGCGTCGACCTTGTTTTCGTGAACGACGGGAATGACCGGCTGTCGGAGCCAGTCGCGGATCGGCCTGGGACGCACGTGCTTCTTCGTCAAGGCGTTCACACTCGCCGGCAAGCGGTCCGGAAGACTTGACAACAACCTGACGCAGGTTGTACTATAAAGATACATTCAGGGCCATCGCAAGGGCGGTGGCCGGTAGGGCCAGAGAACAAAGAGAAAGGCCCCGCGATAACGCTTCGTACGGCTTGCCCGTACGCGGATCGCGGGGCTTTTTTTCTCGCGCCGTTGCGGTCACCGCCGGGCCCGCAGGTGAAGGCCGCCTTGGGAGAAGTCCAGACGATGAAACGAGAACAGTGGAAGCGACGGGGTCAACGTTGGATCGCGATCCCCCTGGCGGCCGGCGGCCTGCTGACATGCGGTGTCGCCTGTCTGCAGCCGGCCGGAAGTGAGCCCGCGCCGCTGTCGCCGGCGCCGCCGCAGGCTCGTTTTGTGATTCAGGCGCACCGCGGGGCCGGCAATTCGGCGCCGGAAAACACGCTCGAATCCTTCGAGTTGTCGTGGGCGATGGGGACGGTGCCCGAAGCCGACGTCCGCACGACGAAGGACGGCGTTCTGGTCGCATTTCACGACAACACGCTGAAGCGGCTGGTCAAGAACGTGCCGGCCGAGCGAGCCAACCTGGGGATCGCCGATCTTCCGTGGGCCGAGGCGGGAAAACTGGACGTGGGCGCGTACAAGGGCGAGGCGTTCCGCGGCCAGCACATCCCGCGGATGTGCGACGTGTTCGCGGCCATGCGCGGGCGGCCGTCGCGGTGGCTGTATCTCGACATCAAGGATGTCCCGCTGGCGACGCTGGCCGCCCTGGTTCGGCGGCACGGCGTCGAGCAACAGGTCATCCTGGCCTCCACGAAATACCCGCTCATCTGTGCGTGGCGGGAACTGCTGCCCGAAGGCCGGACGCTGCACTGGATGGGCGGCGATGAAGCGGAATTGTCGCAGCGGCTGAGCGCGTTGCGGGAGGAAGGCTTCCGGGGCATTACCCAGCTCCAGATCCACGTGCGAGTCAACGATCCGGGCGAGGACGACCCGTTCCGCCCGTCCTCCGCGTTCCTCGCGTCTGTCGGACGCGAGTTGCAGGCGTACGGCATCTTGTTTCAGACGCTTCCCTGGGATTGTGACGACGTCGGCGTGTTTCACCGCCTGCTGGACCTGGGGGCGAAGTCGTTCGCCACAGATTTCCCGGAAACCGCCCTGGAGGCCGTTCGAACGTATGAGCGGCGGGAGGGCCGTTGAACTCTTTGGGTGCCTGTATCGTGACGTGTGAACCGTTGAATCCGTGGGTGCGCGAGGCTCTGGACCTGGCTTCCGATACCCAGGAAGTGAGACTGGGCCGCGGCGCCGTTGACGAAGCCGCGAACGTGTTCGGACAGTGCTTTGGCGACGCTACGCCCATGGTTGTCGCCGATACGGCCACGTTCGAGGCCGCCGGCCGAAAGACCTTTGACGTTCTAAGTCGGGCCGGGCAGACCCCAGTGGACGCATTCGTATTCGAGGGCCCCGACCTGCACGCCCACCACGATCACGTGGTGCGGCTGCAGCAGCAGCTCGGCTTGACTGACGCAGTGCCCGTCGCGGTCGGATCGGGAACGATCAACGACCTGGTAAAGCTGGCGGCGCACCGCTGCCGGCGCCCGTACATGGTGGTGGGCACGGCGGCGTCCATGGACGGCTACACCGCATTTGGGGCGTCCATCAACCGTGCCGGATCGAAGCAGACGTTCTACTGCCCGGCCCCTCGGGCGGTGATCGCGGACCTGGACGTGATCTGTGAAGCTCCCACGGAGTTGAACGCCGCCGGCTACGCGGACCTGGCCGCCAAGACGACCGCAGGCGCAGACTGGATTCTCGCCGACGCGCTGGGAATCGATGCCATCGCTCCGGAGGCATGGGAAATGGTCCAGAACCGCCTGGCGGACTGGCTGGGCGATCCGGCGGGCGTCCGGAATCGAAGCCCGCAGGCCCTGCGAGACCTGATGGAGGGGCTGCTCATGACCGGCTTTGCCATGCAGTGGTGCAAATCCAGCCGGCCGGCCTCCGGGGCGGAACACCAGTTCAGTCACCTGTGGGACATGCAGAATCATCACCACGAGGGCCGCATTCCCCTGCACGGCCACAAGGTGGCGGTTGGCACGCTGGCCTCCACGCTGCTGTACGAGGCGATGCTGGAAGCTCCGATCCAGACGATCGACGTGCAGCGTGTGTGCGCGGAATGGCCGGAGGCGAACACGATTGCGCGGTTGGCGACGCGCGCCCACGAGTCGCTGGCGCTTCGAGCGGTGGCCATCCGGGAAAGCCAGGCCAAGTACGTGGATCGCTACACGTTGTCTCAGCGGTTGGACCGTCTCAAGGAACTCTGGCCCGAACTGCGTGGGAGACTGACCGGCCGGTTGATCCCGTCCCACCGCCTGCGAGACATGCTGAAGGATGCGGGCGCGCCGATCGATCCCGGCGACATCGGCATTGATCGAGCCCGCCTGCGTCGCTCGTACGTTGAGGCGTACCAGATCCGCCGCCGATACACCGTGCTGGACCTGGCGGTGGAGTCGGGGACCCTGCCGCCGTGCCTGGACCGACTTTTCGGCGGCAACGGGGCCTGGGGCGCCGACGCTTGCCCGCCTGGCTCGAACGATGCGCGAGCGTGCAGTACGCCCTGAAGTGGAATGCGCAACACAGGCCGGCGCCGGCAGATATGGGAGAAGGCAATCCATGACGAAGAACAACGTCGCATTCGGCTCCATCCGGCACGTCGCCTTGGACATGGACGGCACCATCTACAAAGGCGGGACACTGTTTGAATGGACGCTCGGTTTCCTGGCCCGGCTGGACGCACTGGGCATCGGGCACACGTTTCTGACGAACAACTCGTCGCGCAGCCGGAAGGACTACCTGCGTCATTTGCGAAAGATGGGGATCGTCGCGACCGCCGACCAACTCTACACGTCCACGCTGGCCACGATCGACCACGTGCGAAACGTCTATCCCGCCGGCCGCCGGCTTTTCCTGATCGGCACGCCCAGCCTGGCCGATGAGCTTGCAGAGGCGGGCTTCGAGGTAATCACAGACCCGCACAGCGAGGCGGAGCCCGACCTGGTGATCGTGGGTTTCGACACGGCGCTCGAGTACACGCGCCTGTGCAAGGCGGCCTGGTGGATCAGACGGGGCAAGCCGTTCATCGCGACGCACCCCGACCGGGTTTGCCCGACCGACCTGCCCACGGTGCTGGTTGACTGCGGTGCGGTGTGCGCGTGTCTGGCGAGCGCGACGGGGGTGGAGCCGGCGGCGGTCCTGGGCAAGCCGGACCCCCGGATGTTGACGGGCATTCTGCAGCGACACGGGTTGGCGCCGCACGAACTGGTGATGGTCGGCGATCGGCTCTACACGGACATGGTCATGGCCCAGCGAGCGGGCGTGATGGGAGTGCTGGTGCTGACCGGCGAGGCGACAGCCGAGGACGCCGTGCAGTGGCCGACGCTGCCGACGGTCGTCTTGCCGAGCCTGAAGGAACTGGGCGACCTGCTGGCACGCGCCCGCAGGGCGAAGTCGTCGGCCACAGACGGGGAGTAGAAGAACGGGACCATGAATCGCTCGCAGACCATTGCAGGACTGACCGCCGCCGGCCTGGACGTGCTCGTCGTGGGCGGGGGCATCGTGGGGGCGGGGATTGCCCGCGATGCGGCCATGCGCGGCCTGCGCGTCGGCCTGGTGGAACAGCACGATTTCGCGTACGGCACCAGCAGCCGCTCCAGCCGGCTGCTGCACGGGGGGCTGCGGTACCTGGCCCAGGGGCGGGTCGGACTCGTGCGCGAAGCCAGCATCGAGAAGCGCGTCGTGCATTCGATTGCGCCGCACCTGGCGGAACCGCTCCCCTTTCTCTTTCCGACGTACGAATGCCCGCCCTGGGCCACCTGGGCCCACTGGAAGCTGAGCATCGGCGTCCGCCTGTACGACCTGTTGTGCAGCGGTCGAAACCTGGGGAAATCGACATCGCTGAACGCCGCCCAGTTGGTCGAACGTCTGCCGCAAATCCGGCGGCAGCGACTCACCGGTGGCGTGTACTACTACGACGGGCTGACCAGCGACGGGCGCCTGGTCCTGGACACGCTGCGATCCGCCGAAAACGCCGGCGGCCTGGTACTGAACTACTGCCGCATGGAGACGTCGGAGCCGGATGCCGGCGGCTGGCGCTGTCGCCTGTGGGATCGTCTCTCGGACACCCGCTTTGACGTGACCGCCCGCTGTGTGGTCAACGCGACGGGGCCGTGGGCCCCGCAGATCCGGCACAGCCGCGTGCGGCTCCGGCTCACGAAGGGTGTGCACATCGTCGTGGACCGGACCCGACTGCCCGTGCCCTGCGCCGTGGTCATGACAGACGAGAAACGCATTCTCTTCGCGATTCCCTGGGGCGAGCGGGTCATCCTGGGCACCACGGACACGGACTACGACGGCGTGATCGAGGACGTTCAGACCGATCCCGAGGATACGCAGTACATTCTCGACATTGTCAACAACGCCTTTCCGGACGCCGACCTGGTGCCGCAGGATGTCATCGGCGATTGGGCCGGCCTGAGGCCGCTGATCGCCGATCCCCATGGGAACCCGTCGGACATCTCGCGATCACACGAGATTCGTTCACCCGCGCCCGGATGGTGGGACGTGGCCGGCGGCAAGCTCACCACGTATCGGCTGATGGCCGAGCAGACGGTGGACCGAATCGGCCGGCACATCGGGCGAAAGCTCCGCCCCTGCACGACGGCCACGGTCCCGCTGTTGGGCCGCGCGGAGGCGGCCGGCGTCAGCGGCATCGTTCCGCCGCCCGTCAGCCGCGACGTCGTCCGGCACTGCTGCCGGAACGAATGGGCCGTACACCTGGATGACGTCATGACCCGGCGTACAAGCTGGCGATTCTACTTCCGTGACGCGGGCGAGACGGCCGCTCAGGTCGCCCGCTGGATGGCCGATTCGCTGGGTTGGGATGAGGAACGCATCGCCCAGGAGGTCCGCCGCTACGCCGAGGGCACCGCACACGCAGGCAACGGCCGCGCCGGCGCGGCCTGTACGCAGTAGCGTCGTGCGTCCACGAGCGCACCTGCTTCCGAGCCACCGTCTCTTGAACCCATCCCCGCATCGGAATAAGATGCCCTATTCGCGTTTCCGGGCAAGTCAGGTCCGACAGGGGCCGGGAAGTGGCGGTTATAGGACCGCCGGGATGCCAGGTGCAGGTCAAAGCGTCACACAATTCAAACTGTCGGCGGTCAACGGAACGCATCGTTCTCCTGGCCGGGTGCCTGTTGGTCGCACTGGCTGAACCCGCGCAGGCGTACATCGGCCCGGGCGCGGGGTTTGCCGTCCTGTCGTCAGCGCTGGTGATCCTGACCGCGATGTTGTCGGCCATTCTCACGCTGTTCACGTGGCCGGCGCGCTGGGTGATCCGGGCCATCCGTGGCCGGCGGGCGTTTGCCCGGGCGAAGGTCCGTCGGGTGGTGTTCGTCGGGCTGGATGGCATGGACGCCGGGCTGGTCGAACGGTACATGGAAGAGGGCCGGCTGCCGAACCTCGCCGCCCTGCGGAAGAGAGGGTATTACAGCCGGCTGGGCACCACGCTGCCGGCCATCACGCCGACGGCCTGGTCGTCGTTTCTGACCGGCACGAACCCGGGCAAGCACAACATCTTTGACTTTCTCACGCGCGACAAGCGAAGCTACCTGCCGATGCTCTCCTCGGTGCAGATCTCCGGCGGTCGCAAGCCGAGCATCCGGCTGTTGCGCAGAGGCAAGCCGTTCTGGAACATCCTGGGCGAGCACGGCATCTTCAGTAACATCATCCGGGTGCCGATCACGTTCCCGCCGGAGCGATTCCGCGGCGTCCTGCTGTCGGCCATGTGCGTGCCGGACGTGCGGGGCAGCCAGGGCACGTTCTCGTTCTACACGACGCGTCCGCGCGATGAGGCCATCTACGAAGGCGGCGAACAGGTGCAGGTCACCCGTGAGGGCAACCGCATCCGGTCCGAGCTGGTCGGCCCGGAAATCGAGCGGAACGGCGGCAAGGTCACGCTTCGCGCGCCGTTCTCGGTAGACATTGACGACGGCAACGAACGGGCCACCGTCACCGTTGGCGACACGAGCCTGACGCTGGGCCGGCGGCAGTTCAGTCCGTGGATCACCGTGACGTTCGACGGCGGGGTCCGCCGGAAAGTGCGAGGCATCTGCCAGTTCCAGTTGATCCAGACCCAACCGCACTTTGAGATGTACGTCTCGCCGATCCAGATTGACCCGGAGAATCCGGCGTTTCCCATTTCGCACCCCACCGTGTTCAGCATGTACCTCTCCAAGAGCCAGGGCAAGTTCGCCACGCTCGGCCTGGCGGAGGACACCTGGGCCCACAACGAGTGCATCCTGGAAGACCCCGGCTTCCTGCACCAATGCACGGAGGCCGACGAAGAGCGCGAGCGCATGCTCATGGACGCCCTGGACAAGGTGAGCCAGGGCCTGGTGGTGTGCGTTTTTGACAGCACCGATCGCGTGAATCACCAGTACTGGCGGTATCTCGACCCCAGGCACCCCGCCCGGCACGGCTTCGGCGATGAGAAGCTCGCGACGGCCATTCCGGACCACTACGCCCGGATCGACGCCATGCTCGGTCGCGTGCTGCGGCGCTGCGACCGCCCGGACACGGTCGTGATGATTCTCTCCGACCACGGGGCAACGTCATTCCGCCGCGGCGTCGACGTGAACCGGTGGCTGATCAACAACGGCTACATGGCGCTCAAGCCGGACGCGAAGCCCGGCGCGCGGTACCTCGTCAATGTCGACTGGTCGCGGACGCGGGCGTACGCGAGCGGCCTGGCCGGCATCTACCTGAACCTCAAGGATCGGGAGGGCCAGGGCATCGTCGAGCCGGGCGAAGAGGCCGACCGCCTGCGCGACGAACTGTGTGAGAAGCTCCGCGGGCTGAAAGACCCGCAGACCGGCGAGACGGCCATCCTGGAGGTCTACAACAGCCTGAAATACTACCGTGGCCCCTTCAAGGAAGAGGCCCCGGATCTGATGGTCGGCTACAACGAGGGATACCGCGTCTCCTGGGAGGCGGCCATCGGCGACATCACGGACCAGGTTTTTGCGGACAACCACAAAGCCTGGAGCGCCGATCACTGCGTGGACCCGCGACTGGTGCCGGGCATCCTCTTCTGCAACCGGAAGATCGAGGCCGAGCACCCGCGCATTCTGGACATGGCCCCGACCACGCTGGATCTGTTCGGTGTGGACGTGCCCAAGAACATGGACGGCCACGTGCTGAGCGTCGCCGTCAACCGGAAGACGGAATCCGCAGACTGATGACATGAACGTGAGAGTCTGGACATTTCGTTGTGGCCGTTTGTCGCTTCGTTGCGGCGCCGCCCTCCTGCTCGGGGTCCTGTCCGTTCTCACCGGCTGCGACCGCCCACCACAAGCCCACAAGACTTCCGTCATCGTCCTCGGGTTCGACGGCATGGAGCCCGGCCTCACCGAGAAGATGATGAACGAGGGCCGGCTGCCGAACTTCGCCCGCCTCCGGGACATGGGCAGCTTCGGGCCGCTGCAGACGGTCATCCCGCCGCAGAGTCCCGTCGCCTGGGCAACGTTTGCCACGGGCCTGAACCCCGGGGGGCATGGCCTGTTCGACTTCATCCATCGCGACCCGAGCCCGCCGCAGCCTGGCCCGCCGATCTCGCCGTACTCCGCCATGGCCCGGACCGTCGAGGACCGGCCGTGGTATGCCAAGCCGTTCATCGCCGTGCTGGGTGAGGAGATCGAGTGGGGTGACTACAACATCCCCCTGGTGTCGGCCCGGCACGAGCTGCTGCGGCACGGCACGCCGTTCTGGCAGTACCTGACGGAAGCCGGCGTGCCCGCCGCGGTCTACCGGCTGCCCGCGAACTTTCCATCCGTCCACATGCAGGGCGTCTCGTTCCGCGCGTTGACCGACATGGGCACGCCCGACCTGAGCGATTCCGTCGGTGGGAACTTCTCGTTTTACAGCAGCGACAAGGATTTCAATTTCCGACAGGAAATCGGAGGCGGGAAGGCCTACCCCGTTCAGATCATCAACGGCATGGTGCTGCCGGAACGTGCCGCGCTGACGGGAACGGTGAAGACGGTGCTGTCCGCCACGGAATTCATCCTGCCCGGCTGGCACGCGCTGGAACCGCGGATCGACGGCTTCGCGGGCTGCGTGGCGGTCGCCAGCCGCGGGTCCGGCCGGGGCGAATGCATCCGAGCCATCCGCTCGCTGGACCCCGTCACACGTACGATCACGCTGGAGACTCCGTTTGACTTTGAGTTGAAACCGGAGGCCCTGGTCAAGGTATTTACGCCGTGCAAGTTGTACGGCCCCGCGAACACCACGGTGAATGCGAAGGAAAAGCCGGCACTCGAAGCCAGTTGGACCGCCTACGTGGATCCCGACCAACCGGCGGCATGCATTGAGATCGGCGGCCGGCGCGTCGTGATGCGCGAGGGCGAATGGAGCGAATGGCAGCCCATCGAATTCCCCATGGCCTACGGACTGACGGCGCCGGCCCTGCTGCCGCCGGTCCCCGCGATGTGCCGGCTCTATCTGCGCTGCGTGCGGCCGAACTTCGAGCTCTACGTGTCGCCGATCAACTTCGACCCGTTCGAGCCGGCCATCACGTTCTGCTCGCCGGATAACTTCTCGGCGGAAGTCGCCGGCGCCATCGGCCGGTACTACACGCAGGGGATGCCCGAGAACTTCAACGCCTTGAAGAGCCTCGTGCTGACCCGCGACGAGTTTCTGCAACAGGCCGACATCGTCGAAGAGGAACGAGAGAAGCTGCTGGACTTCGCCCTGGACCATTTCCAGGGCGGGCTGCTGTTTTTCTATTACGGCGGAACGGACCTGGTTTCGCACCTGTTCTGGGGCGTTCGTGACCCGGAGCACCCCGGCATCACCGACGAAGAGCGAGTCAAGTACGCCGAGACCGTTGAACACTACTACATCGATGCCGACGTCATGCTTGGCCGCACGCTTGACTGGGCGGCCGAGAATGCGCCGGACGCCGTCATCGTGGCGATCAGCGACCACGGTTTCGAGACCTTCTCCCGCGGCCTCAATGTCAACAACTGGCTTCAGGAGCATGGCTTCGCGAAGATGGGGCCGTTCCGCCCCTCTGAGCCCCTCAACATCAACTGGGCCGAGTCCCGCGCTTACGCCATGGGCATCAACGGCATCTACGTGAACCTTGCCGGCCGGGAGAGCCGGGGCATCGTCAAGCCCGAAGATAAGCAGGCCCTGCTGGACGAGATCACGCGTGAACTGCTGGATGAAGTCGACCCCAAAACGGGCCGGCACATCGTCGACACGGTGTACCAGTCCGATCGGGTCTACAGCGGCCCGTACGTGAAGACGCTGGCGCCGGACCTGCAGGTCGGCTACGCCCGCGGTTACCGGGCAAGCTGGGCCACCGGTTTGGCCTCCTTCGGAGACTCCGTCGTGGAGGACAACACGAATCCGTGGGGCGCCGACCACTGCATCGCCACGCACCTGGTGCCCGGCATCATCGTCTGCAATCGCCCGCTGACCGCGCAGAAACCCGGGCTGATCGATATGGCGCCGACCATCCTCCGCCGGTTCGGCATCACGCCGCCGACGACGCTGGAAGGCCGGGACGTGTTCGAATAGGTATCGTGTCCGGCCCCGCCGCAGCGCTGTCGGCCGGGCCGGAAGGGAGTGCGAAAAGTGGCCAAGATCAAGATCGACGACGCCCTGTACGACCGCGTCAAGCGGGTGGCCGACACCGCCGGGTACGCCTCGCCGGAAGAGTTCATCACCTATGTGATCGAACGCGAGCTGGACAAGATCGCACCTGACAACGTCAGCGATCAGGAAGTGATGGAGCGGCTCCGCGGGCTGGGTTACATCGAGTAAGGGACCGTTCCTCGCTGGTGACAACCGCATGGGAGTTCTGAACAGCATTCTGACCGCCCTGTTCGACACGGTGTACGCCGTGCTCGGGCTGGGACCGCGCTGGCTCTCGCTGACCATCCTTTCCGGCGTGGTCGGGGTGATTGCCCTGATCGTCGTGCGGTTTTGCTCCAACCAGGCGGCCATCGGCCGGGTGAAAGACGACATCAAGGCCAACATGCTGAGCCTGAAGCTCTTTAAGGATGAGCTGCGGGTGGTGCTGAAGGCCCAGGCCCGGCTGGTCTGGGCCGGCCTGCGGATGCAGTATTACATGGTGCCGCCGTTGCTGGTCATGTTCATCCCGTTCGTGCTCGTCGCGGCCCAGATGGGCCTGCGATACCAGTGGCGTCCCGTCGAAACCAATGAACCGACGGACCTGACCGTCTTGCTCCGCCCGGACGTCCCGGACTCCGCGCTGAACTGGGTGCTGGAAACCCCGGACGGCGTGGAGGCTTCCCCATCCGGCCGAGGCGTTCGGATCAACGCTGATAGAAAGGCGGTGGTCTGGAATCTCACGGGGCGCAAGCCCGGCCGGCATGTTCTCACCCTGCAGAACGGCACTGAATCGGTCACGAAGGAGTTCGTCGTAGGCAGGGATCAGGATCGTGTCAGCCCCATGCGGCCCGGCCCGAGCCTGCTGGACCGCATCCTCTACCCGGCCGAACGCCCGTTCGGCTCAGACTCCATCATCCAATCCATCGCCGTCACGTACCCCCCCCGCGATTCGTGGTTCCACGGCGCCGACTGGTGGGTCTTCTGGTTCCTGGTGCTGTCCATCGTCATCGCCCTGCTGCTCAAGCCCGTGTTCGGTGTGAAGCTGTAAGGCGGCGAATTCCGTCGCGTTTTGCACATCCTGCGCCCGGGCCTCGACGTGTACCATGCCCGCCCGATCGGACGGAATCCAGCCCGTTTTGCCGTCAGCCAGCTCGATGAGCAGCCAGTCACCCCGGGATTCGAGCACGGTGAACTCCGTCCCCTCGTGCAGCGGCTGCTGAAACTTCGGATCGTACGTTTCGCTGTCCCCCTTGCGCACGATCACCTCGTCCGCCAGCACCACGCCCGCCTGCTTTCGCCCCTCCACCTGCCAATCCACGAGCACGGAAATTCCCAGACCCACCCACGCCGCCGCCAGCACACCGGCCAGTGCACGCAGGGAAAGCCGCGGGGCGTACATGCGTAGAAGCAGAACCAGCCAGAACAGCACGTAGCAGACCAGACCTGCCGCGAATCGAGTCTGCAGAGAAGTCTGGTAGTGCAGAAAGAACAGCGTCCGGACAAACTCGCTGCTGCCGCGCTGCGGAATCTGCGTGCGACACAGCTCGCGCGCGACGCGCAGGTTCTCCTGCAAACGCCGATCACCCGGGATCAAATCCTGTGCCCGCCGGTAATTCAGGATGGCCGCACCCAGCCGGCCCCGCTGAAGCTCGGCGTTGCCCAGGTTGTAGAACAGCCGACCGTTCCGTACGCCGGAATCAACCAGGGCCTCATACTTGCCCACGGCCTGGGCAAACGCCTCGCTCGCACCGACCGGGTCCGACCGCTCCAGCTCCTTGCCCCGGTTGAACGCCGCAGAGGCCTCCGCCAGAAGCCGTTCCTGCTGGTCGCGTGTCAGGGACTCCGCGCGGGCCGCGTCCGCCGCCAATATCGCGACCGCCGCTGCCACCAGAACCAGCCCGGTGCGGCCGGTCAGAAAGACTGTCGTTCCAGCTCTCGAATGCATTCCTGTGCCCTGACCACCAGGGAGTCACCCGCTTCCACGCCGCGGCCCGCGTAGCGGGCGTCATCGCAGCACCGCAGCAACGCATCCACGCGCTCGGCCACATCCGGCCGGACGCCACGATGCAGCATCGCCTCGATCGTGTCCGCCCGCGTCAGACCGGCCGTGGGAAGGTTGCAGCGATCGGCCACGTACCCGATCAACGCACCGGCCACCGCATCCGCCGCACCGGCACCGGCGCCGTCGCGTGCCGATGCCAACGCGTGGGACGCATTCCGGCGGGCCGATCGGCGTCGGGCGTACGAGCGGTCCGTCCGCAGACGCTCCTTCCGCCGCCGGCCGGCCCACAGCACGCCGAATAACAGGGGCGGCACCACCGCCACGACAACGGAGGCCGCTCCGGGGGCGAAGGACTGGTCTGCCAGCAGCTCGGTGCTGCCATAGTAATTCGCAACAATCCCCCCGCTCAACTCCGTCAGATGCGTGGGGGCAACGAGGCCCGGCCGGGCCTCCACGACCTCCGACACCGCCATCCGCTGGGCCGCCTCCACCTTGAGCGGAATCGGCTCGCTCTGCACGACGACAAACTTCTCCGCCTTCGTGTCGAAATAGGCAAACGGAATGGGGGGGATTTCCGTCACGGATTCCGATTTCGCCCGAATGCTCTGCGTGAAGACCTTCGAGTTGCCCTGCACCGAGCCGGCCAACACCTCGTCCGGGACCTGAAAATCGGCCGTCAACTCGGGCACTTCGACCAGGGCCGGCGCCTGCAACAGGTCCAGCCGCCCCTGGCCGCGCAGCGTCATGGTCAGCGTGATCGGGTCGCCCACCCGGACCTCCGTCGGCTTGGCCGTCACGCTCAGCGCGTACGGCTCCACCGCCCCTCGGAAAAACGCCGGCTGGCCCTCCGTCGGGACAGCCTTCACCTCGATGGGCGGCACGGCGGGCGTGGCCTGCACCGGCCGGGCATCCGTCACGCGAAGCTGGTCTTCAAAGAAACTGCGCTCCCGACGCAATCCGACTGGGTACGTCACCACAACACGGACGTCGCCGGTGTCCAGCGGTCCGGGACGCTCCGGCCACACCGTCGTCCGAATCTCGTAGAGATAGTATCCACGGTCGGAGCCCTCGGAATCGGCGCGCAGCACTTCCCGGCCTCGAGGACGGACGCGCTGGCGAGCCATGTCAGCCAGCGAGTCCGTGAACACACCCCACCGGCTGTTCTCCTCATTCACGAGCGACCACATGTCGTCCTCGTCCAGCCGGATTCCCAGCGACTTGTCGGTGAAGGGCCGAATCCAGATCTTCAGGACGAGATCCAGGCGCTCCCCCGCGTAGAGGGAATCCCGCGCTCCCTCCACCTCCACGAACAGCAGGTCGCCGGTCTCCGACTTGACGGCCACAAGCTCGAGGGGGTCTGTCTTCCGGGTCTCACCATCCATTTTCACGGAGAAGGGCGGAACGCGAATCGTGCCCACCCGCTCCGGCGTGACGGCGTACACGTACGTGACCGTCTTCTCCTGCGACATCTGCCCTTGGATGATGCTTGTGCGAGAACTGGTCTGCGGCCCAGCAATCAGGCGAATGTCGGCCCCGTCCACCTCGGACGGCTCCGGCAACTCATGCGACTCTGCATTCCGGATAACCACCAGCACGCGTACCGGCTGCCCCACGTACGCCTCCCGGCTGGAGACCTGGACGGCCACGTCGCCGGCGCGGGCGACGCCCGCAACGGCGAGTGCAAAGGCCGTTCCCAGAAGCCAACCTGGCTGCATGCGATTCATCACCAATCCTTGTCCACCGGCGGGCGGCCGAGCATCTGCCGCCGCCGGACTTCGTCCCGTCGCTCCCGCTCCCGGTCCCGAACCGCCTGAAGGAGGCGGGCCGCCTCTTCCCGAGTCATTTTCCGCATGTCCTGCTCCTGCGGCTTGCCCGCCTGTTGCTGTTGCTCCTGCTTGTCCTGCGGGTTTTCCGACTCCAACTCGCCGTTCTGCGGCTGGGACGACTGCTCCTGCTTCGACTGCTCCTGCTCACCGCCCTGCTGTTGCTGCTTCTGTTGCTGCTGCTGCGATTGTTCCTGCTGCTGTTGTTGCCCGTCCTGCTCCTGCTGCTGCTGATCCTGGCCCTCGGACGGCTGGCTGCACTGCGACGGCTGCGACGTGGGCGGTTCCTCCTGCTTCTTCTTCTCCTCTTCCTGCTTCTTCTTGTCCAGCAGGTCCTTGATCAACAGGTAGGCGGTCTCGATGTTCGCCCGGGCGTCCTGGTCGTCCGGATCGAGTTCCAGCGCGTCGCGATAGTAATCAATGGCCCGCCGCAAATCCTCGATCGCTCCCGCATAATCCGTGAGCTTCTGAAGCGACTGCGAATACGCGCAGTTGCCCAGGTTGAATTTCGCCTTCTGCTCCAGGGCAAGGTCACGCGTGGACAGGGCCGACGCGAATGCCTCTTTCGCCTCGTCGAAATCCCCCAGGCGATACAGCGCCACGCCGCGGTTGTACGCCAGCTCCGATGATTCCGGGAAGCTCACCTCCGCATCCCGAAACCCTTCCAGCGCCTTCTCATACTCTCCCGCCTTCAGCGCCGCCATCGACGCATCGACCTTCTTGCGCGCATCCGCCTCCGTCTGCCCCCGCGCCGGCATCGCCGCCGCCATGACAACCAGCATGGCAATCAGCGCCTTCACGGTCGGCACGCCCCTTCGCAATCCCGGTGCGCCGGGATTCGTAATTCGCAATTCGCAATTCGCCATTCGCAATTCACCATCCGCAATTCGCAATTCCCCGTCAGACCACCTTCCGTGTCGCCCGCCGCTCTGCGATCAGCGTCTCCAGCATCAGCAGTGCCAGCGCCGCTCCCGCAAACCACATGAACCGCGGGATCAACACCTGCTTCTGCGCAACTTCCATCTCCCGCTCCCGGACTTTCGAATCGATCACCCGGTAAATCTCGCGGAAATCAATGTCCCGCGTGGCCGCCCCGAAGTACGCGCCGCCCGCCACCGCCGCCATCTCCTCCAGGTCCTTCGCGTTCATCTTGGACCAGACTTCCTCGCCGTCGTGCACGAGGTACTGCCGCCCCTGGGCACCGGTCGGGATGCGGGCGCCTTTTCGCGGGTCGCCCAGCCCGACCGTGAACACGCGAATGCCCTGCTTCTCATACGCCGACTGGGCCGCCTCCACCGGATAGCTCTCGTGGTCTTCGCCGTCCGTGATGACCAGGATGGCCTTGTGCTCCTTGATGCGGTCGACAAAGCTGTCCGCCGCCAGTCGAACGGCGTCGCCGATCAGCGTTCCGCCGCGCGGGGCGCTTTTCACGTCCACCTCGTCCAGCACCATACGGAACGCACCGTAGTTGATGGTCAGCGGGCACGCCAGCGACGGCGCCCCGGCAAACGTCACCAGCCCGATTCGGTCGCCCGGCAGGAATTCCACCAGATCCTTCAATTCCTCCTTCGCCCGTTCCAGGCGGCTGGGGGCAATGTCCTCGGCCAGCATCGAACGCGACACGTCCAGCACCACCATCAGGTCGATGCCCTTGCGAGGCAAAGTCTTGTATTCCTGCCCCCAGCGCGGACTCGTGGCGGCCACCGCCAGCAGGGCCGCCGCCGCCAGCACCAGCACCGCCTTGAGCCGCTGCCGGCCGGGACTCACGTGCGGCATCAGGTGCCCCAACAGATTCACGCTGGCAAACCGCCGCAGGGCCTGCCATTTGCGGGCAAACCCGTACGCGAACACCAGCCCCAGCACGGGCACCAGCCAGAGCAGATGAAGCAGTTCGCGATGTTCAAACGTCTCCGACACCGTCTCAAATCCCTCTGCGCGATCGCGTCCTACGGCACCCGCCGGAACACCGTGTTGGCCAGCAGCACTTCCAGCCCCAGCAGCCCGAAGGCCGTCAGCAGCAGCGACGGCAGTCGCAACTTGCCCAGCGTGATCGGCGCCGTGGCCAGGTCGCGCCGCGCCGCATACCGCTTCTCCTCCACCTTCACCCGCTCCAACTGGTCGATCTGCGTGTAAATCTGCTTGAGCGAGTCCGTATCCGTCGCCCGGAAGTACTGGCCGCCGGTGGTCTTGGCGATCTCCTTCAGCGTGTCCTCGTCAATGTTCACCGGCTGCGCGACAAGCCGCTCCCGGCCGAACATGTCCACCGTCGGGAACGGGGCCATGCCCTTGGTGCCGGCCCCGATCGTATAAATCTTGATGCCGAACGCCGCGGCCATCTCCGCCGCCTGCTGCGGAGATATCTCGCCGCGGTTGTTCTCGCCGTCCGTCAGCAACACCATGATCTTGCTCTTGATCTTGGCCGCCTCCATCCGGCTCTGACGCCGCTCCAGGTCACGAAGCTTCTCCACGGCCAGGGCAATCGCGTCGCCGATGGCGGTCCCGTCTTCCTCACGACCTTCCTGCCGAGCGTCGACAATCTCTGTCTGTTGCAGCGTGTCCAGCAGGTACGCATGATCCAGCGTCAGTGGACACCGACTGTCCGCGAACCCGGCGAACACGATCATCCCGACCAGGTCGTCATCCCGGCCGCGTAGTTCGCCCTTGTCGCCCTCCACAAACTCCCGCACCACGCGCTTCACGGCGTCCAAGCGGTTCACTCGCTTGCCGCCGATGCTGAAATCCATCGCCATCATGCTGCCCGACCGGTCCACCAGCAGTTGAATGGCGATTCCCTCCGAGAAAATCCGGGCCTGCTCGTCCTCTGCCTGCGGCCGGGCCAGGCTGACCGCCAGCAGCACCACCACCAGCGATCGCAGCAGCGGCACGAGGAAGCGCAGCCGGGTGCGAAGGCTCCCTCTCGACCCGCGCAATAGCGCCAGCGACGAGAACCGGACGGACGCCTGGCTGCCCCGCCGCCACCACCGCCACCAGATCACCGGCACCAGCAGCAACAGCAGCAGGAACCACGGCGCGCCGAACAGCTCCCGGATGTCAGACCACCAGGTCATGCCGCCGCCTCCTGCACCGCCTGCGGCGATTGCGTCTCGTCGTCCGGCCGGCGCGTCTGCTCCACGAAATCACGGGCCGAATGGAACGCCCGCTCAATCTCCTCGCTCACTGGCTCGTACCGGGCGTATTTCACCATGTCACACGCCTGCAAGAACTCGGCCAGCAGCGTCTTGTGCGCCGGCCGTAGCCGCGGGCTCTCGTGCGCGGCCTGCAGGAACTCCTCCGTCGTCTGCTCCGCCGCCATCAGGCCGAACCGCATCTCGATGTAGACCCGCGTGATCTCGCTGAGCCGGTAGAAAAACTCCCGCACCAGCCCCTGCTCGATCCACTGCTCGTCCAGCAGCGCGCGAAGCTGGTCAAACGCCCAATCGTGCGGCGCCTGGGGTCGAAGGGCCCGCCGCCGGGCGCGGCGAACGCACCAAACCGCCGCGACAAGACCCACAGCCGCGACGACCGCGCCCAGTCCGCCCCATTTCGCGATCGCCTTCCACCGCTCCGCCGACCAGGGCGGCACCGGCAACGGCACCGCACCCTTGATGTCGCGAAACTGCTTCGGGTCCACGTCGCCTTCGACGAGCGACCGGACTTCGATGGGAATCGCCTCCGTGCTCAGCGTGCCTTCAATCGGCGCCGCCGACGGGTCGTCGGCCGTCTTCCGCGCGTCGCGGAACTGCACGGACATGGCCGGCACGCTGTATTGGCCGGACAGAAAGATGTCCAAGTCGTACTGCTGCTCCCACCGGGGCTTCGCCGCGTCCGGCTCCGGCTTGGATTCCGTAAACCCGCGAATCTGAAACTCGCCCAGGTTTTCGCCGAACTGCGGCAGCGTCACCTCCACACCGGGCTCCGCCTCCACCGCCAGCGTCAGAGTGAGTGATTCGGCGATGCTCACCTTGTCCTTGGCGCACGTGACGGTCAGCTTCACCGGCCCGCGCTCGGCCTCCCGCGTCACCGGCCTGGCCGCCTCTGCCGGGGCCGCCGCTTCCTTCGATTTCTCCCCGCAGCCGCCGAGCAAACAGAGGACCACCGCCAGCGCTGCGACCCGCCTGAGTCGTGCGCCGCCGAGGACCGCGGCTGCATCTCCCGATTGTCCGATCCGCCTCGTCACGGCGATTGGGCCTCCGGTTTCGCCTCTGAACCGCCCAGAGAGAACGCCTCCGGGTACACCTTGACGCCCGCAGACTTCATCAGCTCCGTAACGTACTGCTCACTCACCTCCTGGCGCCGGGCCAGCCGCGTGTCATACTCCACGCGGTCGCGGACCTCATCCAGCGGTCGTTCCTTCCGAGCCGTCCGATCGAGCACCTTGATCACCTCCCACCCTGCCGCGCTGCGATAGGGCTCTGCCAGAAGGTCGCCCGGTGCGGCCGCCCAGATGCGACCATGCAACTCCGCGTCCGACCCGATCCCCGGCACCAGGTCGCCCTGCTCGGACACCGGGCGGGGCAACTCGCCGCCGTTGTCGCGCGTCTGGGCGTCACTTGAGTTCGCGCGGGCCAGCTCCGCAAAGTCCTCGCCCGCCCGGGCCCGCTCCAGAAGGGCCTGGGCCTCCTCCTGCGTTCCGCAGAGGATTCTCGCCACGCGGGTCGTGGCCGGTTCCGCGTAGCGGTCCTTGTTCGCCTCGTAATACCGCTGGATGTCCGCCTCCGTCACCGTCGCGCGCTTGCTGATCTCCTCACCGATCAGCGTGTCCGCCAGCATCGCGTCGGCCGTGGCCACCAGCCGTTCGCGGAACCCGGCCGATTCCTCGAGGTTCTGCTTGCGGGCCTCATTCGCGATCACCCGTGTCATTACGATCTGCTGCAAGTGCCGGGCCTTGGCCTGGGGGTCCGCCAGACGCTCATACGCACGCTGCCGGGCGGCATCGGCCTCCTCGGGCGTCAGGCCCCACTGGGACCGGACGGCCAACTCCACCTGGGCCGCCACGATCCGGTCAAAGTCGGCCACCGTGATCTTGTCGCCGCCGATCTCCGCCACCACCTGCCGGCCGGCCAGGCTCGAATCGCCCGAGTCGGGCGACGCGCGCTCCGCCATCTCGCGGGACAGGTCGCCGTATTGCCCCAGCGCCCGGAAGCACTCCCGCACGCGAACGGTGATGGTGCGTGACAAATCCTCATCCTGCACGCCCTGCCGCTCCAGCAGCTTCTCCGCC
>JAFGJQ010000192.1 GCA_016929015.1 Phycisphaerae bacterium
GATTGACAGCGTGGCTGTATCGTGGCCATCCACCGGACGCCCGGTCTTCAGGCTGCACCTTGCGGGCAAGCCGGTCTCGGAACTGAACTACCAACTCTATATCTGGAGGTACGGTCCGACACCGATGAACCACGTGGTCGACATGAAAGAGTACAGCTCCGGGGCGACGCACCCCAAGACCCTGCTGCCGGCGACTGATGCACGGATGGGGAGTACCGACCCTGTGTGTATCGCCGATGACAGCGGCTGGGTGGCCTATCTACCGTGCACGTGCGTCGACAACGAAAGCCCGGTGTATTTCACTGCCGACGTTCGCTGGAATGGGACCCTGCTCGACCACGCGGGCGTAGGCTGGGTGGCCCCGCCCCCGGACTAGCGCGCCATCAGCTCTCGATAGAAGTCAACCGTGGCGGCCGCAATGTGCGGCCAGGAAAACCGTTCCGCAACGCTCTTGCGCGCTTCCTGCCCCAGTCGTTGACGCAGAGCAACGTCGGAAGCCAGTCGCCGGAGCTTCATGGCGAAGTCGGCAGGGCCTACGGCCAGCAACCCGGTCTCACCGTCAGCAACCAGTTCCTTGACGCCCCAGCGTCCGAACGCAACGGACGGAAGCCCGCACGCCATCGCCTCCAGCAGCGAAATGCCGAAGGCCTCGCCCTTGGACGCAAACGCGAAAACATCGAACGTATTAAGAAGGGCGGCAATCTTGTCGAACGGTTGCGGGTCAAGCAGCCGGATCGCCCCCGACGATGCCGCGGCCCGTTCCGCGATGGCTGCCCGCAGCGGACCGGGCCCGGCAAGCACCAGCCTGAGCTTGGCGTTCTCCCGATGGAGTTCCGCGAACACTTCCATGAGAAGCGGGATGCCCTTGGTGGTATGCAGCCTGCCGGCGTACCCCAGCACGACGTCATCCGGGGCCAACCCCAGGTCGGCACGGAGACGCTCCCGTCCATACGGCATCGGCCTGAACTCGTCGATGTCCACTCCATTCGGTATGACCCGCATCAGGCCCGGGAACCCGGCCGACTCCTCTGCACAGGAATGACTGACCGCTATCAGACCATCCGCCCTCCTGGCCAGGAGATTGGTCAGGAAAAGGAGAAAAGGACGGGCAACCGCCGGCTTGTTCCTGATCATTGAGTGCCTTGTGAGCACAGTCGTCACGCCGCGATACCGGGCTGCTGCCAGAGCTTCATAGACTAGATACGAGCCCTCGCTCTGCCCGTGGACGATGTCGAACCGACTGCGCTCAAGCAATCTCCTGAACGACGTCACCATACGTGGGTCGATGGCGATATCGTGCTCGCGGAAGAGGAACAACCTGCCGGCAAGGCGCTCGACCGGAGCTGGCGATTCCACCTGACTCAATGCCCCGTTGGGCATCGGCGGCGGTGGGTGAGTCACAACCACCGCCTCGTGTCCGAGCCGTCTCAACTCGGCGGCAAGATGCAGCACATGGTTCTCTACGCCGCCGATGGACGGCAGGTACGCGTCGGTGGCTATGCAGATGCTGAGTTGACCAGGGTCCGCCACTCCTGCAATCCTACGCGGCCGCGCCTGATAGTCAATCAGTCACCAATCAATGCTGAACGGGGCCCGTACGGGCCCCGTTCCTGACACAAGGAGGCGCGTTTCTATTCGCTCTTCTGCTTCTCAGTCAGTTTCTGACGAAGCTCGCCCAGCTCTCGCTTCAACTGCAGCATCTCTTCCCGGAGCGAGTCCAACGTGAGATCAGAGCGCTCCAGCTCCATCTTCAGTTTGGGGCCGGCTTCGCGCAGTACCTGGGCCGTCGCGCGCAAGGCCTCGCGGGGCAACTCCGGCCACTGGAAGCTGTAGATCTGCTCGCTGACTTCGCGGGCCGCAAGCGTCACCTGCATCTTCTTCTCCTTGCCCCGCCGGCGGAGTCTGACTACCACCGTCTTGTTCGGCCGGTCGCGCACCGCCCAGCGCAGCGCCGAACCGTCACTCGTGGGCTCACCGTCAAGAAACGTAATGACGTCGCCGGACTCCAGCCCAGCCTTCGCGGCCGGAGACTCATCAGCTACCTCAGTCACCAGCACCCCGCGATCGATATCCAGGGCCACCAGCATCGGTTTGCTCAGATCGTCGGTATAGACTCCAAGCCAACCTCGCTTCACTTCGGCCGTATCGGCAACGGCGCTCTGTCCGACCGGGGCTGCTGCGGCCAATGCCAGCATCGGCGCGAGTATTGTCAGAAAACGGAGTATTTTCATGGTCCTCCTACCTTTCACCCGACGGCGTGTCTGAACCGGACCCGCCGCCGTGGATTGCGAAATCACTCCAGACACCCTGTATCTCTATTCGCGGTCCACCTTCTCCCTGCCGCGCAGACACCAGCTGACCTGCACCGACGCGACGAACGTCAAACGGCAGACCGGACACGATCCGCCCGCCCCTGGCCGCCGCATCAATGCGGAACGGAACTTGGTCATTCAGGCTCAGGTCGACCCGGCCGAGCCGAGAGATGATGCTCAACGCGGCAAGTTCGGCATCGTCAACCCACGCATTCACGTCGCCGTAGCGATTGGTGATCCAGATAGCGCCGCGGTCGGGGCGCGCGAAAACGTTCCCGAACTGGTTGTCGATGGTCACGTCGTCGGCAGATTGCTCGGTGTGGACCGTGCCATAGCGGTTCCTGACCTGCACGGGGCCGCCGGCAACCCTGAGGTCTACGTCCCCGTACGAATTCCGGACCACGGCCAGGCCCCGCGTTTCGGCCAGACGGACCCGGCCGTACGAATTCTCCACTTCGCAGCGGTCACAACGGTCCAGTTCGACATCACCGAACCGATTCACTACGCGGCAGTCGCCGTTCATCCCCACTACCCTCACGTCGCCAAACGAGTTGCCCACTGATACGATGGTCCTTGCCGGCAGCCGGACACTCAGCTGCACATCATATCCCAGTTCCGGATCGGGCGGCGTCTTCGACGGATAGGTAGTGGCAATCACAAGTGAATCGCCCTGTCCGGAGGTCCGGATCTTAATCCCGTCCGCGAATTCCCGGGCAAGCTTCCGATCGCGGGCGGCAACGCGCACCAAGGCATCAACCGATGCGCGCGCGTCGGCGGTTCCGACGATCACCACGTTTCCGTACCGGTGAAGCACAACCGCCTCGCTCTGGCCGGCAAGCGGAATCCGTTCGACGATTCTGCGCGTGACCACCAGAGGCCCGGCCAGGATCATGCCGGTCAGTCCAAGCAGCCCGAACGCCAAGATGGTGACGCCGCTGCCAGTTCGGCAACGCCTGCGCCCTATTGCTCGAATCCTGACTTCTGGTTCCGCGACGGCCACGTCGACTACTCCCCTCCGGATGCGAGTCGGTCCATCGCGCGCCGACGGTCAATGCTGGCACCCGAGTAAACGGCCAGGACTCGCGCATTGCCCGGGTTCTCAACCAGGGCGGCCCGGCACTCATCGATTGCCCGATCAATGCCACGTACGTACTCGCTGTACTCCTGTGCGGCCACCTCTGCCACTTCGCCCTCATCCAGCTCGGACATCGCGACCGTCGTCCCAGGAGCAGACGCGTGCCCTAGGCGGGCAACCGCTCGGACGGCATCTCGAGCCGGCTGTCCAAACCAGC
>JAFGJQ010000193.1 GCA_016929015.1 Phycisphaerae bacterium
CGGCGTGGGCGCGCTGTTGGTGAAGCTGCGAGGGGAGCTGGGTCCGGAGGGCCGCTACCGCGGCGGGTATCTGATCGAGCCGCCGCCGCGCGAGTTGGACGAGGGGATGCGCACCCAAGACGCCGGCCGGAATGGCCGGACCTATCGGGTGGTCTATGAGATCGACCTGCCGGCCCCGAGCCCCGCGCAGGCGGCCGAGGCGGCGGGGCAGTGGCTCCGGGAGCCGGACTCCATCGGGTCGGTGTTCATGGTCCTCGACAGTGACGGGGTGCAGACCACGGTGGACCTGTACGAGCGCGGGCTTGACGAGCGGTACGGCGAAATGTTCGAGCGGCAAGGGGGCAACGAAACGCCGGCCCCTCGGTCCCTGTCCCCGCAGGATTCCGAGCCGCCTGCGTGATACCACGGCCGAACGGCGGGCGGGCTTACCCATCCATCCTGGCGGCGGATTTTGCGGGCCTCTTTTCCGGGCCTCCACGAGGCCCGGCCCCCTACAATGGCGATAAAAAAAGGCAGACCAATGGTGAATTTTGGTATTTACACAAGTGTATGGTATTGGTAACGTATATGTAGAATGGTCAACGGGACCATACGAACGCAACCTTTACCAAAGGGAAAAACGATGAAAACGACGACGAACGAGACGGCGACGACGGTGGAACAGCAGGCACGGATCTGTGCGGAGTTCCTGGTCCGGGCCTACGAGGCGGAATACGCGCAAGCGGAACGCTACTTCCAGCAGAAAGTGGAGAGAGAGGGGTACGCCGCCGCCTACGAGCGCTCGCTGGTCCGGCTGCTGCGGGCGGAGATGCAGAAAGAGATGCTGGGCGTCATCGTGGAATCGTGCCAAAGCCCCGCACCCATCGACAACCTCGAGCAGTTGCGGGCGGAGTTCCGAGCACATCTGGTCAACACCGTCAGGCGCAACGACGGCACGCCGGAGCAGAACCGCCTGCAAGCCCTGCGGGCGGAGTGTCAGGGCTGGGCACTGGAAGCCATTGCCAAGGTGCTGGGAGCCCTGCAAGCGGTACGGGCGTAAGGAAGGAACAACGGAACCTGTCCCCGGGGCGACGGCTCCGGGGACGGCGAGAAAGGGAACAACGATGGCAATGAGCAGAAGAGATCGGGACCAACTGCGGTATTGGGCGGATTGCCTGGAGTCCGTGGCGGGCTGTCCGGAGGGGACCTGGCAGGAGGTCGTCGGGCGAACGAAAGACGAGTCGGTCCGGGACGTCGCCGGCGCCCTGCGGCGTGCGGCCAAGAAGCAACCGAAACGGGCTGCGGCGGCCCCTATCGTGAGAGGGTAAGAACGATGGCGAACCAACGGCAAGACTGGCAAACCGAGATGCGGCAGCGCAACGAACTGTGGGAGCGGCAAGTGGAGCAGAGCCAGCAACTGCCGGAGGCCCTGGCGGTGGGCAAGGTCTTCGCGCTGACCGTGGCGGACGGCAAAGTCCTGTATAAGGTCACGGCGCTGCGCAAGAGCCAGTGCCGGGTGCAACTGGTGGACGGCGGCCCGGACCATTACTGCGATGCCGTCCTGGGGCAGGGGGGCTGGTTTCCCCAGCGATCCATAGAACCGCTGGTGCTGCGCCATCATCGCCTGACGGCGCTGTTCCGCCAGCGGTGAGGCCGCCAGGGGCAAACGAAAAGCGAAGCCGGGCCGCGTGGCCCGCGACCATCAATGCGAAAGGAAAGACGATGGACAAGAAAGTGACCCAGACCTTCCAGAGAGAACGTGAGTGCAAAGGATCGGTCCGGTACGTGCCGGACCCGGGGGCTGTGGCGGCGGGCACGGAACTGACCTCGGTGGTCTACGTGCAGCGGTCCGTCCTGGCGAAGCTGGGCGATCCCCAGAGTCTCAAGCTGACGCTCGAAGCGTGAAAGGAGCCGAGCCACCATGAACTACGAGTGTACTGCCCGCAGCAATTACTTCCGGGTGAAAGACGAGGCGGCGTTTCGCCAGTGGGCCGAGAGCCGCGGCCTGGACGTGCTCGCCAACGACAACAATGTACTGGTCGCCGGCGGGCCGCCGGAGAGGCTCTTTGCGATCCACCCGGTTGACGAGCACGGCTGGCCGACCTTCGGGTACGACGAACAGGCCGACCAGGAGTACGAATTCGACTTGTTTGTGGAACTGGCCCGGCACCTGCACGTCGAGGACGTGGCGGTCCTGATGGAAGTGGGCCACGAGGGCCTGCGGTACGTGGCCGCCTACGCCGTCGCGGTGAACGCCCAGGGCGAAACCGAGCAGGCCAGCCTGGAGGAGATCTACGAACGGGCGGACAAGCTCGCGGCGCGGGTGACCCGGGCGGAGTATTGAGAGGAGCAATGAACCATGCGTGAGTACGAGCCTTATCCGGAGTTCTATTCGATGGTGGACCACCGGCAGTGCGAGATCCTGCCGTACTACGTGCGGCTACGGATGCTGCGGCGCGACGGCACGGAGACCGTGGATCTGTTCGACACGTTCGAAACCGCGATGCGCTGGCTCCAGGGGCAAATGGACGGAGAGGAGCACCATGTGGACCTCCAGACGGTGACCCTGGACTGTGTTTCCGGCCTGCACGGCCGGCCCGAGGAGGATTGGCAAGATGATGGGTAAGAGGAAAGCACCGGCGGCGAAGCGGCTGTCCGCCAAGCGAAAGGACAAAGCCATGAATGAGAGGAAACCGTACCCTGACAGCGTGCCGGTGATCGACCACCGGCAATGCGACATCCTGCCGTACTACGTCCGGCTGCGCGTCCTGCGGCGCGACGGCACAGAGGGCGTGGACCTGTTCGACACGTTCGACGCGGCCACGTGCTGGCTCCAGGGGCGGCTGGAAGAAGAGGACCATTACGAAGACATCCAGGCAGTGATGTTGGAGTGCATCTCCGGGGCCCACGTCCGGCCGAAGGAAGAAGGTGAAGATGATGCGTAAGACGAACGAGCCGAC
>JAFGJQ010000194.1 GCA_016929015.1 Phycisphaerae bacterium
ACAGGCCAGCCGTAAGTGGCTGGCCTGCATCCGGTTACATCAATTAGCGGGGGTAGGACTCGAACCTACGACCTCCGGGTTATGAGCCCGACGAGCTGCCAACTGCTCTACCCCGCAGCCATGCTTTCGCAATCGTACCGTACCCCGGGAAAACGAACCTGTCAAATTCGGCCGCCAACGGGAAACCCGCCGGACACACAGGCCCACCGGCCATCACCGTACTCGACACAAAACGGCACCCGCCTGCCTGGGACGCATGTCCGCCGGCAGACGGGGGCCGGTTCTGAACTGCCCGGGCGACGCACCGGCCAGATGACAGCCCCCCCCCAGGCCACCGGGCCGCCCGTGAGCCTACCCGTGCTTGGCGAGGTACGAGGCCACGCCTTCGGCCGAGGCCGTCATGCCCTCCTCGCCGGGCCGCCAGTTGGCCGGGCAGACCTCCCCGTGCGACTCGGTGAACTGGAGGGCGTCGACCATGCGAAGCGTCTCGTCGACGCTTCGGCCCAGCGGCAGGTCGTTCACGACCGCGTGCCGCACGACGCCCTCCTTGTCGATCAGGAACAGCCCCCGCAAGGCCACCGCATCATTCAGCAACACGCCGTAATCGCGTGCGATGCTCTTGGTGATGTCCGCGACAATGGGGAACTGCACGTTGCCGATCCCCCCTTTCTGCCGCGGCGTCTGCTTCCACGCAAAGTGCGAGAACTTCGAGTCGATGGACACGCCGATGACCTCGCAGTTGCGTTTCCTGAACTCCTCAATCTTCTTGTCAAACGCGATGATCTCCGACGGACACACAAACGTGAAATCCAGCGGATAGAAAAACAACACGACGTACTTGCCCCGCAGCTTCGACAGGCTGACCTCTCCGAAATCATTGTTCGGCAGCACGGCCTCCGCGGTGAAATCCGGTGCCTGCCTGGTTACCAGATTGGACATAACGTAGAACTCTCCTTCCGTGTATCTCTCACAAGTTCTGCTTGCTTCTTCGTCTGCTCGCGTTGGCACACTCCGTGCGGCACGCCGGCCAACGCCCGCGCATCTGCACTGCCGGAATCCCCGATCCGACGCGGGTCAATCGCTGCTCGCGGCGGTCGGTGCGCTGAACTCGCGCTTGCCCACGTGGCTGTCCATGTACAGGAGACCCTGCGGCCGGTCCTTGACCATGCGCAGCTTGTCCAGGATGCCGGCGGCCGTGGCCTCTTCCTCCACCTGCTCGTGGATGAACCACTGCAGGAACGACTGCGTCGCGTAGTCCTTCGTCTCCTGGGCGTACGCCATCAGGTCGTGATAGGCCGCGGTCACCTTCTTCTCATGCGTGAGGGTCTCCTCGAACACCTCCACCACGGAACTCCACTCACGCTTGGGCTGGTCGATGCCGTGCAGCACCACGCGGGCCTGCTGGTCGCCCAGATATTCATAGACGCGCATCCCGTGGCCCCACTCCTCAGCCGACTGCGCCCGCATCCACCGGGCAAAACCGTCAAAAGCGATCGACTCGCAGTACGCCGCCATCGACAGGTACAGGTACGACGAGTCAAACTCGAGCTTGATGGCCTTGTTCAGACGTTCCTGCATCTTCTCACTGATCATGGTTGTCCTCCTCGTTGCGTGCGTTTTCACGTGTTGTCTGTATTGCAGGTCCAGGTTCCGGCAGGGGCAGAAAGCCTCAAGCCTGCCGGGTGGGTTTTCAGTCCGATGCACCCCCGCCGGTTCCTTGTGCGGACGAGGCCCGACAGGACGGGCAGATTCCCAGATACTCCAGGCGGTACCCCACAATCCGGTAGTCCGTCTTGTCGCGAATGCGCTCTTCCACGTCCGGGATCGGGTCGGCCATGATGTCATCCAGCCGCCCACACTCGACGCAGCGTATGTGGTCGTGGGTTGAAGGGTTCCCGTCGAACCGCCGCTGAGAGCCGGCCGATTCGTACTTCTGAATCACACCGGCCTCCGCCAGCCATTCCAGGTTCCGGTATACGGTGGCCAGGCTCACGCGAGGGAGTCTGCGTCTAACCATCTCGTATATTCTGTCCGCTGTGGGGTGCGTGTCCACAGAGCGCAATTCCTCCAGTATCACTTTGCGCTGGGCGGTCATTCTAAGGTCTTGGTTGGTCATCACGGCTACACCTCTATATAGTAATAGGAACTATTCCTAGTTATGTCAAGCCGGTTTGCCGGATTTTAATGTTTGGGATATGTTAGGGTATAGGGAAAAGCCGCCCGGCATCGGGCTCGGACATGCCGTCGCCGGCCGCCTGGGTTCGCCGCCTGCCGGCTCCGTCACTCGAATGGCTTCGTGGGAAAAAGGAATGAACATGGCCACTCGGACCAGAAGGCAAAATCGCAAGCTTGCGACTGCCGGGCGGAACGATTCCGAAGCTCCTCTCTGTGAACGCCCGAATGCCGCTGGGCCGCCAGGCAACGAAGCTTGGCCGTATGCGGAACTGCACTGCCGGACGAACTTTTCGTTTCTCCGTGGCGCCTCGCATCCGGAAGAGCTGGTCGCTCGTGCCGCGGAACTGGGATACGAGGCGCTGGCCGTAACGGACTGCAACTCGCTGGCGGGCGTGGTACGCATGCACCGGGCGGCCCGCGAGCACAATCTCAAGCTGATCATCGGTGCGGAAATCGCTCCGATGGATGCGCCCCCCATCGCTCTCTACGCCCCGACGCGGGCGGCCTATGGCCGGCTGTGCCGGCTGATCACGGAGGGAAGACGCCGTGCCCGCAAGGGAGAATGTCTCATCCGCTTCGAGGACATCGCCGCGCTGGATCACGAGTGGATCGGTATCGTCTTTCCGGTCTCCGGCGAGCCGCACGACCTCGAAGCGGCATTGGCATCGTACCGCGACGTGCTTGGCGAGCGTCTCTACCTCGGCGCGGAAGCCGGCTACGGCCCCGACGACGCCCGCCGACTGGCCGGGGTGGCTGAACTGTCCCGTCGCACGGGCGTGCCGATGGTCGCGGCCAACGACGTGCACTACCACGTGCCGGAGCGGCGGTTTCTTCAGGACGTGCTCACGTGCATTCGCGAGCACTGCACCCTGGAAACCGCCGGCGCCCGGCTGTTCGCCAATGCGGAGCGGCATCTCAAGGCACCCGATGAGATGGCCCGGTTGTTCGCGGCGTACCCCCAGGCGATCCGACACACGGTGGAGATCGCCCGCCGTTGCACCTTCCGCCTGGACGAGCTGCGGTACGAATACCCGCAGGAAATCTGCCCGATTGGCCGTACGCCGGCCGAGTATCTCGCGGAACTTACCTGGGAGGGCGCCCGGCGGCGTTTTCCAGACGGCGTGACGCCACGAGTGCGGGCCCAGATCGAGCACGAACTGGCCCTGATCGCCGAGTTGGCCTACGAGCCATACTTCCTGACGGTCTGGGACATCGTCCAATTCGCACGATCCCGCGGGATTCTCTGCCAGGGTCGCGGCAGTGCGGCCAACTCGGCCGTCTGTTACTGCCTGGAGATCACGGCCGTCGACCCGGACCGCATCGACGTGCTTTTTGAACGATTCGTCAGTCGCGAGCGAAACGAGCCGCCGGACATTGACGTGGATTTCGAGCACGAACGCCGCGAGGAAGTCTTTCAGTACATCTACAACAAGTATGGGCGAGACCGGGCCGGCATCGTGGCGGAGGTGATTCGGTACCGCCCGCGTTCGGCCGTGCGTGAGGTGGGCAAGGCCCTGGGCCTTTCGTTGGATCGCGTAGACCGCCTGGCCCGGGCGCACGAGTGGTGGGACCGCACGCCCGCCGCGGACGATCGTCTCCGCGAGGCCGGGTTGGACCCGAACGACTACTCCGTCCGTTGCCTTCGCAAGCTGGTGGAGCAGATTCTTCGCTTCCCGCGTCATCTGTCGCAGCACGTCGGCGGTTTCGTGATCACCCGCGGCCCGCTGTGCGAAGTGGTGCCGATCGAAAACGCCGCCATGCCCGACCGCACATTCATCGAATGGGACAAGGACGACATCGACGCACTGGGCATGTTGAAGGTGGATTGCCTGGCCCTGGGAATGCTGACGGCGATTGGGAAATGTCTGGCGTTGATCAATAAGGCACGAAGGCACGAAGGCACGGAGGCACGAAGTGGAGGCAAGGAGGTACGAGGGGTAGAGTACGCCAGGGCAAGTAGTAACGGGAAATGGAATCCGCATGAACCAACAGAAAGGGAAAGCGATGGGACAGATCAAGACGTTTCGGGATCTGATCGCCTGGCAAAAGGGTATTCAGCTTGCGAAAGAGGTCTACAAGGTGACTCAGACGTTTCCGGAAATCGAGCGGTTTGGGCTGGTGATTCAGTCGCGAAGAGCGGCGGTCTCGATTCCGTCCAACATTGCCGAAGGCTACGCGAGGGCCAGCCTCCCGGATTACCTACGGTTCCTGAAAGTTGCCAGAGGCTCCCTCGCGGAACTCGAGACACAGCTACACCTGGCCAGCGAGTTGGGATTCACGAAAGCCCCAACCCCCCTGATAGAACTCATTGCCGAGACAGATCGAGTTCTTCAAGGCCTCATCCGCAGTCTGCAGAAACCCAAGGAGTAACGCCCTCTCCCACCTCGCCTTCATGCCTCCACGCCTCCCCTTCGTGCCTTCGTGCCTCCGTGCCTTCGTGCCTTTCCCTCCACTCCATCCCTCCCGAAGACCCGGCCGTATACGATATGATCTCCCGGGCCGATACCGTCGGCGTCTTCCAGATCGAGAGCCGGGCGCAAATGAGCATGTTGCCGCGGCTGCGGCCCAGGAATTTCTACGACCTGGTCATCGAGGTGGCCATCGTCCGGCCAGGCCCCATCCAGGGCAAAATGGTCCATCCGTACCTGCGTCGCCGAAACGGCGAAGAGCCCGTCTTCTACCCCACGCCGGAAATCGAGGCCGTGCTGGCCAAAACGCTCGGCGTGCCGCTCTTCCAGGAGCAGGCCATCCGGCTGGCGGTCGTGGCGGCGGGCTTCACGCCGGGCGAGGCGGACCAACTCCGCCGCACCATGGGTGCGTGGGGCCGGACCGGGGCCATCGAGCGGTTTCAGCAGCGACTGGTCGACGGCATGACGGCCCGCGGGCTCTCACGGGAGTTCGCCGAACACGTGTTCGAGCAAATCGCCGGCTTCAGCGGATACGGATTCCCCGAAAGCCACGCCGCGTCATTCGCCCTGCTGGTTTACGTGTCGGCCTGGCTCAAGCGGTATTACCCGGCGGCCTTCACCGCGGCCATCCTCAACTCGCAGCCGATGGGCTTTTACGCCCCCGCCCAACTCGTCCGGGACGCCCAGCAGCACGGAGTGGACGTCCGGCCAGTGGATGTCAATTGCAGCGGGTACGATTGTGGGTTGGAAGAGAGGGACGAGACGGGGAAGCACGAAGGCACCCGCCGCGGCGGGCAAGCTCCGGGACGAAGGGACGGAGGGACGGCGTTGCGGCTGGGGATGCGGCTGGTGAAAGGGATCTCGCGGGAGAACGTGGCCGGTATCGAGTCGGCGCAACAGGAAGGTCCGTTCACCCGCGTGCTGGACGTCTGGCGGCGGGCCGGCGTATCGCGGGCGGTGCTGGCCCGGCTGGCCGCCGCGGATGCGTTCCGCTCCCTCGGCCTGGATCGCCGACAGGCACTCTGGCAAGTGCTGGCGATCGACGAGGATCTGCCGCTGTTTGCCGGGCTCGTGCCGGAGGAGCCGGATACGCCCCTCCCCGCCCTGCCCATCGAGCAACAGGTGGTGCAGGATTACGAAGCGGTCGGCTTGTCATTGACCGCCCACCCCATCGGCCTGCTGCGCAGCGCCCTCCGCCAGGGCGGAATCCTTCCCGCGAAGCAACTTGCGGGCGCGCGACACGGACAGAACGTGAAGGTCGCCGGCCTGGTGCTGGTGCGGCAGCGACCGTTAACCGCTTCCGGCACGGTGTTCTTCACCCTGGAGGACGAAACGGGGATTGCCAACCTGGTGGTCCGGCCCGCCGTGTTCGAGCGAGACCGACGGGCCGCCCGCGGTGCCATAGCTCTCATCGCCGAAGGTCGCGTCGA